>NZ_CAXSNO010000004.1:0-532514 GCF_964238835.1 Parabacteroides sp. 20_3
TTGCTTGCTTGCTTGCTTGCTTGCTTGCTTGCTTGCTTGCTTGCTTGCTTGCTTGCTTGCTTGCTTGCTTGCTTGCTTGCTTGCTTGCTTGCTTGCTTGCTTGCTTGCTTGCTTGCTAGACAATTATTCCGATTTACCAAGCGCATACTGATAAAAAAGGTTAACATCATATATCTATCACACATTATCATATGATTTTCATATACTCTTTTAATGTATAAGACGTAGTAAATATAAGAAATAAAAAAATATGTAATAAAGACCTGCACACCCCACACCCCAAAATTCATGCTTATTGTGCGTATATAGCGGATAAGCGATTAAAAATAGCGGTTATGTGACATAAATAAATTTGAATACCATTTTGAGGGGATGGAGACGGGGCACGCCCCGTCTCTACAACTGGGTAATGAGTTAATCCTATAGACCTACTTTTTTCCTTACCAAATATCTTATTACATGGAAATTATTCCATACATTTGCCACTGTACTAATAAATAACAGTTACGACTATGACAAAATTAAGCAACATCCCCGCCAAGGAAACTACGGCCAAGACCGCAAAGACACGTAAGACCAAGACCGGACCCGCAAAGCTCAAGTGGGATCCTACCAAGCCGATGCAATTCACCCAAGAAGAGATCTGGGAACATATCCATGAGATTGAGAAGGGGCCGTTCATGACCCTAGATGAAGGTTTTAAACGTTTTGAGGCATGGAAGCAAGACCTACTCAAAAGCAGGTTATAACCAGTAGTTTATTTTGGGAAAGTTACGATAATGTATATGTTCAAGGCCTTGACTTATTTGGATTCTACCAAGCGGAATTATACGCTAACAAGATAAAATCCATCTTATACGAGTTAGACCAAACCTATCCTTATTATCCCGAATGCCGACACCTAACCACGAAAAGCCGCATGTACCGGAACATCATCCTAGATTCACACCTTATCATCTACCGCATCACCGAGGAACGCATCGAGGTGCTGGACATCGTCCATTCAGCATCCAGCATGCGAAAGATCAAGAAGACTAGGAATATCCACATCGAATAACACGAAGAAAGGCGAGCCACCCATAAGTGACCCGCCTTCTTTTTTACTCATTAAATATCTTATTACATGGAAATTATTCCATACATTTGCCACAGTACTAATTAATAACGATTACGACTATGACAAAATTAAGCAACATCCCCGCCAAGGAAACTACGGCCAAGACCGCAAAGACACGTAAGGCCAAGACCGAGCCCGCAAAGCCCAAGTGGGATCCTACCAAGCCGATGCAATTCACCCAAGAAGAGATCCGGGAACATATCCATGAGATTGAGAAGGGACCGTTCTATCCTATTGAAGAAGTACATCAAAGAATAAGATCATGGATGGACAGCTATCAAGGAAAAAAGTAATCGGTTCTCCCATTTACGAGGAAAGCCTTGAGAGGACTTTCGTGGAAGGCATAGAACGATTCGGTATGTTCCAAGCCCGGAAATATCTTGAGCATATATTGAATACAGTCGAGAAACTAGAAAACGACTATCCTTATTACCCCGAATGCCGACACCTAACCACGAAAAGCCGCATGTACCGGAACATCATCCTAGATTCACACCTTATCATCTACCGCATCACCGAGGAACGCATCGAGGTGCTGGACATCGTCCATTCAGCATCCAGCATGCGAAAGATCAAGAAAACAAAGAATATCCACATCGAATAACACAAAGAAAGGCGAGCCACCCGTAAGTGACCCGCCTCTTTTTGCTGATATATAAGGATTAAGATTGGATTAGTTGTTCTCCGGACGAAGCTTGCGTACAGTAACAGCAGTCTGCCACATCTCGCTCTCGCGCAACGCCTTCAATTCAGCCTCCAATTTCTCACGATAATCCGGCTTAGAGTTTGAGTCGATAGAGATCTGAGCCTCGTTACCGCATTTTACGTTCGCATACAATTTCTCGACAACCGGCTTGATTGCGTCGTGGAACGGACCCATCCAGTCCAAAGCGCCACGCTGGGCAGTCGTAGAGCAGTTAGCGTACATCCAGTCCATACCATTCTTGGCGAATAAGGGCATCAAGGATTGAGTCAACTCCTCGACCGTCTCGTTGAAAGCCTCGGAAGGAGTATGTCCATTCTCGCGCAATACCTCATACTGGGCCAACAACAAACCTTGGATAGCGCCCATCAAAGAACCACGCTCACCAGTCAAATCGGAAGTAGCCTCACGGATGAAAGTCGTCTCGAACAAGTAGCCGGAACCGATACCGATACCCAACGCCAACGTACGATCCATCGCCTTGCCAGTAGCGTCTTGATAGATAGCGAAAGAAGAGTTCAAGCCACGACCCTCAAGGAACATGGAACGCAAAGACGTACCAGACCCCTTCGGAGCGACCATGATCACGTCAATATCCGCAGGAGGAACAACGCCCGTACGATCGTTCCAAGTGATTGCGAAACCATGAGAGAAATACAGGGCCTTGCCAGCTGTCAAATAAGGCTTCATCGTAGGCCATACAGACATTACGGCAGCGTCGGACAACAAGCACATGATGATCGTGGCCTTGTCGCAAGCCTCCTCGATACCGAACAGAGTCTCACCCGGAACCCATCCGTCCTCAACCGCTTTATCGTAAGTCTTACCTTGGCGCTGGCCAACGATTACGTTGAAACCATTGTCACGAAGGTTCAATGACTGTCCCGGTCCCTGTACGCCATAGCCGATAACAGCGATTGTCTCATCTTTTAATATCTCTCTTGCCTTTTCCAACGGAAATTCCTCGCGGGTCATTACATTCTCTACAACACCGCCAAAATTCATTTGTGCCATTTTCTTTTTAACTATTAATGTTTAAAAACCTATTTATGTATCTCTTTTATTATCTCCAAGTAACCGCCGCACGACAGATCGCCTTTCCCTCATGGCAAATAGCCATGTCTTGCTTATCGGGAGCGGACTCCGCCTTATGAAGCGTAAGCGGCATACCTTGTTTACCCTCGGATTGGTAGGCGATCTCCAGACGGCCGATCTCACGGGTCTTGAACTGGTCGATATCGAACAAATCCAGCAGATGCTCGATATACTTCACGCTATTGAAGTGACCGTTGATATCCAAGTCGCTGTATTTGATCGAATACGGGATTCCCTCCGCCTTATTCTCCGCCGGCATGATCTTGCCCGGCTTCTCGATCGGGCACGGACGCTCGTCGATATATTTGCCCAATGCCTCTATATCCAATAAGGTAGGACGGCGGGTCTCCACGTCGATAGCCGCCCAAATAGAACGGGCGAATCCAAAGGTTTTCCCATTCTCATCCGCCAGCTCGAAACAACGACTGGTGAAGAGGCGTCCGACCTCATCGATCCAAGTGTATAGATTAATCTTATCGAAGGCGGTAGGATATTCCTTCATCTCGATAGCCAGACGGGACAACACCCAAGCCGTATGACGCTCCGACATATCATTGAAACCGAACCCACGCTCTCCGGCATGGCTGGAAGCGGCGTGAATCAAATAGTTACCAATCATAGGGAGCGTTACACGTCCCCTGAAATCCATCAAATACGGCTCCGCCACGAAATGAAATAATCCTACTTTCTCCATATCTTATTATTGTTGCTTTTCATGTAACTTTCGCTCCATATCGGCCAACATATCGCTCAAGCGCTCCACCTTGCTCTTCGTGATAGCCACACGTCCGGAGCGGATGAATTGCAGGACACCGATCGTCTCGCTCAACTCATTGAACAAGGCTTGTGTCTCGTCATAGTGGCCACTCTTCTCCAACACCACGCAGGTCTCGTTCATCTCCAAGATACGAGCGTTGTATTTACGGATCAATCCCTCCACGGTTCCCATCTTGATGAAAAGCTCGGTACTTAGCTTATAAAGAGCGATCTCTTGATAAACCAAATCCTCATCCGTATTATAATAAGCCTTCAAGATATCCACACGTTTATCGATCTGTTTCACCACCTTATCGATCATATCCTCATCGGCGAATGTCGTGATCGTAAACTTATGGATGCCCTTGATAGCGGACGGAGAGACGGACAGAGTCTCGATGTTCAGCTGTCGGCGTGTAAAGATAATCGTTATCTGGTTCAAAAGACCTACGATATTCTCTGAAAAGATAATAACGGTATATAATTTCTTTGTTGTCATAGCTTCATCTCCTCCTTATTTCTCGTCTCCCATAATCATGTTTGTCACGCTTCCCCCGGCAGGAACCATCGGATATACCATTCCGCAAGTCTCCACGTTAGCGACCAACACGTAAGCGCCGTCGTGGTTTAGCATCTCAGCGATAGCGTCGTCCAATTCCTCCCGCTTTTCAACGGCACGACCGGCGATACCATAGGCTTTAGCGATCGCCACGAAATCCGGATTCTCCATGATGGTGTTTGAATAACGCTCGTGGAAGAACAATTCTTGCCACTGACGTACCATCCCTAAGAAGTTATTATTAAGAATGATAATCTTCACATTCAGTTTCTCCTGCATGATAGTGCCCAATTCCTGAATCGTCATCTGCATACCCCCATCACCGGTAAAGAAGCAGACCGTACGGTCCGGAGCCCCGAACTTAGCGCCCATAGCGGCCGGCAGACCAAATCCCATCGTACCTAAACCACCGGAAGTCACCACGCTACGGGTTTGTTTATATTTGAAATAGCGGACGCCCATCATCTGGTTCTGCCCAACGTCGGTCACCAATACAGCGTCGTTACCGGTCGCCTCGGAAACCTTACGGACTACCTCGCCCATTTTCAGTTGGCCCTCGGTCGGATACAATTCCTTCTCGATTACCTTATCGTATTCCTCTTTCTCGTCCCGATCGAACTCGGCATTCCATTCCGGACGTTTACGTTCTTCCAGCAACGCCGTGATCATCGGTATCGTGTGCTTGGCATTACCCAGCACCTTTACGTCCACGGCAACATTCTTGCCGATTTCCGAGTTGTCGATATCCAGATGGATAATCTTGGCTTGCTTAGCGTATGTCTTTAAATCGCCAGTCACACGGTCGTCGAAACGCATACCGATAGCGATCAATACATCACACTCATTCGTTTTCCGGTTCGGCCCTACGTTTCCATGCATGCCGAGCATTCCCTTGTTCAATGGGAAATCGGTTGGCAACGCGGATAAGCCCAATACCGTAGATCCGGCAGGTATATCATTCTTTTGGAGAAACGCTTTCAATTCCTCTTCCGCACCGCCTAACAATACTCCCTGCCCGACCAGACAGAAGGGTTTCTTCGCCTCATTGATTAAATCGGCGGCGGCCTTGATACGATCCTTATTGATATCCGGCTCCGGTTGATAACTACGTACGTAATCGACCTTCTTATATTCATATTCCACCAACCCTACTTGCGCATCCTTCGCTAAATCCAGCACAACTGGACCCGGACGGCCTGTAGAAGCGATATAAAAAGCACGAGAAACAGCCCATGCGATCTCCTCCGGCTTGCGGATTTGATAAGCCCATTTCGTGATCGGTTGCGTGATGCCAATCACGTCGACTTCCTGAAAAGCATCGGTTCCCAACAACGGCGAGGGTACTTGACCGGCGATTACGACCATTGGCGTACTATCCATCAGCGCATCAGCGATACCCGTGATGGTATTCGTAGCGCCCGGGCCGGAAGTAACCAACGTCACTCCTACCTTGCCAGATACACGGGCATATCCTTGAGCCGCATGGGTAGCGCCTTGCTCGTGGCGCACCAATACATGCCTCAACTGGTCCCTATAATCATATAAACTGTCGTAAATAGGTATCGCCTGTCCGCCGGGATAACCGAAGATAGTATCTACTCCTTCAGCAATCAACGCTTTCAGCAAAGCTTCCGAACCGGTTATCTTTTGTTTCTCCATAAAAAATAACGTGTTTAATGTATATTATTGGCTTTAATCTTCAACAATCCTTACACCTCCCTTATCGGCGGAGCTAACCATCTTCCCGTACGCTCTCAACGCTTTCGAGACCTCACGCTGACGCGTCGGCGGCGTAAAGGCTTTCTTTCCACGTGCCTCTTCCGCCTTACGGCGCTCGGCCAACTCCTCGTCGCTCAACCGCACGTTGATGGAACGTTCCGGGATATTGATCTCGATGATATCCCCGTCTCTCACCAGTCCGATAGCGCCACCGGAAGCGGCCTCGGGAGAGATATGCCCGATAGAAAGACCGGACGTACCGCCACTGAAACGACCATCCGTGATCAAGGCGCACTCCTTACCTAAGTGACGGCTCTTTATATAAGAAGTAGGATATAACATCTCTTGCATTCCCGGCCCCCCTTTCGGACCCTCATACGTGATGACGACCACATCGCCTGAAACGACCTTGCCTCCTAAAATGCCCTCGCAAGCGGCATCCTGTGAATCGAAGACTTTCGCCGGGCCGGAGAATTTCCAAATACTCTCATCCACACCGGCGGTTTTTACGACACATCCGTCCAAGGCGATATTCCCTCTCAAAACAGCCAAGCCGCCATCCTTGGAATAAGCGTGCTCCACGTCACGGATACAACCTTCGGCACGATCCGTATCTAATTCCTTATAATAAGATTCTTGGGAACCCATCTGGATACTGAACCGATGAGCGGGAGCGCTCTTGTATTTACGGATCGCCTCCTCCGTTACGTTCGGGGAAGTGACGGCGTATTTATCAACAGCCTCGGCCAAGGTCAGGCCGTCCGCACGTCTCGTGCTGCCATCCACAAGCCCGGCTTTCATCAACTCGTTCATGATACCGAGGATTCCACCGGCACGGTTTACGTCTTGTACATGATAAGTGTGCGTATTCGGGGCTACCTTACACAGGCAAGGAGTCTTGCGGGATAACATATCGATATCCTCCATATGAAAATCGGCGCCAGCTTCTTGTGCCACGGCCAATAAGTGAAGCACTGTATTGGTAGACCCCCCCATGGCGATATCCAGCGACATGGCGTTCAAGAAAGCCTGACGGGTAGCGATGTTGCGAGGTAACACGGAATCATCCCCGTCACGATAGTATTTGTAAGCGTTCTCAACGATTTGCTTAGCCGCGTCACGGAAAAGTTGGATACGGTTCTTATGGGTAGCCACGATCGTCCCGTTACCCGGAAGCGCCAGACCGATCGCCTCGTTCAAGCAGTTCATAGAGTTAGCGGTAAACATACCGGAACAACAACCGCAACCCGGACACGCATGGCGTTCCACCTGCTCGATACGCTCATCGCTTACCGATGTATCGGCAGACTCAATCATCGCATCGATCAAATCAAGATGGCGGCCATCCAGCTCACCTGCCTCCATCGGGCCACCGGACACGAACACCGTCGGGATATTTAATCGCATGGAAGCCATAAGCATACCCGGCGTGATCTTATCGCAATTGCTGATGCAAACCATAGCGTCCGCCTTATGGGCATTTACCATATATTCCACGCTGTCCGCGATAATGTCGCGTGAAGGAAGCGAGTAAAGCATCCCATCGTGCCCCATAGCGATACCGTCGTCGATAGCGATCGTATTAAATTCAGCGGCGAAACAACCTTGTTTCTCGATCTCGGCCTTGACCAGTTGCCCGATCTCATGCAAATGCGTATGCCCCGGCACGAACTGGGTAAATGAATTTACGATAGCGATAATAGGCTTGCCGAACTGTTCCTCTTTCATCCCGTTGGCACGCCATAGCGCACGGGCTCCGGCCATCCTACGACCTTCGGTGCTAAATGAGCTTCTTAACGGATTCTTCATCTCTTTCCTATTTTTTGTTCGTAGAGCGCTTTATCCACGCCTCTACCTTGATTTATTTATAATAAAAAAGCCTTTCCCTATATGGAGAAAGGCTTAAGAAATATCTCTACGACTTCACAACTTCTTACACACCTTTCTCCTTACCTACTAATGACTAGAAGGACCACCACGAGAATAATATGCAATACGTTGTTCATCATCTTTTCTTATTGTCTTTGTTTGTTTGACGCTGCAAATGTAGAACAATAATTGATATGCGCAAAGGATTTAAAAGAAAATTCTTCATTTTTCTTTCAATTCTCAAGCAAATACCATTTCAGGATTGCATTTTAACAGGAGCAAGAGTGTATTACTTAGGAATCGGAAGGTATAGAAGGGAAAAAACTTCGATTTCCAAACAGAAACAGTAAAAAGACAAATGTTATCTAAAACAGATTCCAGATAACATTTTTATCAGATAACACGACTTACGATAACACGTATCTCATAAGAAAATCCTATTCTAGCGATAAAAAAGATACATATAAACTCTAAATCACATATTTATTAACACTTGTAGACTATAAATAGCCTTGAAAAAATTCATAATAGTGTTCTAGAAAAAACATAAGGAAGTTTTCTGAAGAACATAAGGAAGAAATTTCATCTAGTATCGGACTAAATTTTGTTAACATTCGAATAAAAATCACCTAAAATCAAGACTAAATCCGGCATAACCCACGCTAGAAGCAGCTCAAGCAAAGACATTTTCAAAATGACTTTCAGACAGAGAAAGCCTTAAATACTCAACCGATAGACAGCTCTTCAAACATCAATCATAAAAAAAGACCAACAAGACCTGCATTCAAACATCATTCTGATTTACACAACCATCAAATGCTTGCGTTTTTTCCGTGCGACCAAGCCCCCGCCCCATAATTCATCACCCACAGAGAGCAATAATAACACTTTGACATTTCGTCAACAAGGTTCACATAGAAAAGTCTATCCCCACCAAAATTCATAAAAAAGCCCCAATAGCGAAACAGGAAATTTATATAGTTCCAAGCTAGTTCTTAAATAAAATTTGCCCTCCTCAAGAAAATTAGCTAATATCGCGACTATTCATAAAGTTGTTGATGGATTAATCCATGGGAGAGAGGAACAAGCATATTGAGAACCTTAGAAAGGGTAATCGTTCATCTTTTGAATATCTTTACACGGTTTGGAGTGGCAAATTATATAATTTTGTCATGAAAATTTCTCATGAGGATTCCTACTTGGCAGAGGAAATGGTACAAACTGTATTTCTTAAAGTATGGAAAAATCGAGAACAATTAGACCCAAAACTGTCTTTTGGAGCCTATTTATGTACGATAGCAAAAAACTTATTAACTAACCATTACCAACATAAAATGATGGAGATTCTCTATATAGAACAACAAATCGACCACCCCGGAACTCCTTATGCCAGAGGTACGGACGAGATCGTAGAATATCATCTCCTAGAAGAATTCGTTGATTCTTTAATACAACAAATGCCCGAAGGAAGGCAAAGAATTTATAAACTAAGCAGACAATCCCACCTATCCAACCGGGAGATAGCAGACCAATTGCAGATATCAGAGAATACCGTGGAATCCCAACTGACCAAAGCCATCTCCTTTCTGCGCAAAAGGTTAAAAGACCAATACGACCTAGGACTTTTAGCTTTAAGTTGCCTCCTTAATAGTTAACGAATACTAAATCCACAGGATGCGATAACGGAAACCTCCCTGTCATTTGTATACTGAATAAAGACAGAGGAAAATGGAAAGAAACGATTACATACATATATTTAACAAGTTCCTAGAGAATAAGGCAACTCCATCGGAAATAAAGCTATTGATAGAATGGCTAAAAGAACGAAAAGCTTTTGACACATGGGCTGATGATATATGGATGCAATCCCCGATGGAAATGGATCCTTCAGTAAAACAACATTTACTAGACGAACTCCGTAAACAAATCTTTTTTAAAGAAACAGGGAAAAGGACATTCATGAGTCTTTCTCTCCCTTCACTTTTCCATTATGCGCTACGTATCACAGCAATTATCCTATTGCTCATAACAACAAGTATTGTCACCTATCATTATGCAATGGATAAACAGCGAGAACCGATGGACATGATTGTCGCTGTCGAGAAAGGACAAAAAGCGAATATAACATTGCCTGATGGTTCAAAAGGATGGATAAATTCAGATTCAAAGTTATCTTATGGAAGCCGTTTTAATGCAGATGAACGGGTTCTGAATCTAGAAGGCGAAGCTTATTTTGAAGTCAAGCCCGATGCTAAACGTCCTTTTATCGTTCAATCGGGAAAGGTATCCGTAAAAGCTTTAGGAACCAGTTTTAACGTAAAGAACTATAACACGGAAGAGCACATATCCGTTGTATTAATGACCGGGAAAGTAGAAGTAACCGCAAACGATAACCATGTAGACCTGTTGCCTAATGAACAAGCTATTTTCAATAAACACTCTAGCATACTGGGGAAAAACAGAGTTGACAATAGTTTAGATTACTCCAGTTGGATGTACAATACATTGAATTTTGAGTCAACACCATTCAGCGAGATTGCTCATACGCTGGAACGTTATTACAATACCCAGATCGTATTTAAATCTGAGGCCTTAAAGAGTTATCGTTTTACAGGTAAGCCCGGGAATACCAGTCTAGCGAGCATCTTACATTTATTGTCTCTTACCTCACCATTAGCCTACGAGATAAAAGACAGTGTGGTTATTTTGTATGAGAACAACGACAAAAAAGAGTTATATAACAGAGTATTAAAACAGTAAATAGCAATTTCATGAAAAGCCCGTAAAAAATCGGGGTAGAAATGCTAGGCATTTCCCCCCGAAAAAGAAATCAGTTAACCGCGCTTAGGTATCTCGCAAATAGCAAGCGCAAGTACTAATATCCATAGAATACAAAAGTATGAAAAAAAAACTTGTCCGTGTATCACAATACATAAAAATACGGTCAATCAAAACAGTCGGTCTGGCACTATTCAGTAGTTTAATCTTGGCTCCTTCACTTTATGCCCAAATTTCACTGGATGTACAAGACCAATCCATCCGTCACATATTAAAAGAGATAGAAAAGGCGGGGGAATACAAATTCTTCTATAACAGTGATCTAAGTAACCTAGATCACAAAACGTCAATATCCGTACAGGATAAAAACATTGATGAAGTCATGAGCCTCTTATTAGCCAATACGGAAATATCCTATAAAAAAGAGGCCAATAATATGATTGTATTAACAGTTAAATCATCTTCTTCACCGCAAGCTCCGAGAAAGACAAGAAAAATAACAGGAACAGTTGTAGACCCTGACGGTTTACCAATCATCGGAGCAAATGTAATTGAGCAGGGTACAACAAACGGTTCCATTACGGATTTGGATGGAAAATTTGAATTAATAATTACCGAAAATGCCATCTTAAATATCTCTTATATCGGTTTTTCCGACAAACAAATAACAGTCAAGGAAGAAACCTCCTTACAGGTTACAATGACGGAAGACACCCAGAAGTTAGATGAGATAGTAGTTGTTGGATACGGTGTACAGAAAAAGGTAAACCTTACTGGATCTGTTTCTGCCGTAAAAGGCGAAGAACTCAGCCAACGCCCAGTAGCTAACGCAACTCAAAGTTTACAAGGATTAGTACCCGGATTAACCGTATCCAACTCCAACTCAGGTCGCCCGGGAGCTAGTGGAGCCTTGAGTTTACGAGGACAAGGAAATTTAGCGAACACAGCGAATCCTTATGTATTAGTAGACGGTGTAGAGATGGATTTGGCAGATGTAAACCCCAATGATATTGAATCGATTTCCGTCTTAAAAGATGCCGCTTCCGCCGCTATTTATGGCGCCCGTGCCGCTTATGGCGTAATTTTAGTTACGACGAAAAAAGGTGAAGAAGGTAAGATGCGCATCAGTTATCAAGGTACCGTAGGATGGAGTTCCCCTACTGTAATGCCGGAAATGGCTAATGCTTATGACTATGCGACTTTTTTCAATCAAGCTTGTACCAATGCTAACGTAATCAAGCAATATAACCCGGAAAAATTACAGCAACTTCAGCAGTACATGAAAGATCCTGCTAGCGTAAATCCTTGGGCAGAGCTTAATGGAGAAAATAATCTAGTAGGAGCATTCGAAAACACACCAAAGGGTTTGGGCAATGTGGATTACTTTGATTTACATTACAAGAACTCCGCATTCAAACAAAACCATAATTTGAGTCTCAGTGGAGGTGGCAAAAAAGCGCAATATTATATCTCTACCGGAATGTATACGGAAGATGGTATTTTAAGATATGCGGACATAAAATATAAACGCTTAAATTTCAATGCAAATATCGCCTCTCAAATTACGGACTGGCTAAATTTGAAAGTTAATACTAAATTCATGAACTCGGATAATGACACACCTTTTGGTAAAGGGGCCTTATCTGAAGGCTTTTATCATTCATTAGCTCGCTTCCGTCCTACCATAAGCCCAATCGATCCTAATGGTCATTTTACGGAGCTTACAATGATTCCCTATTTACAAAGTGGCACGTATACAAATACACAGAAAAATAATCTGACACTGACTGGTGGTCTCGAAGCACAACCAATCAAGAACTGGAGAATATTCTTCGACTATACGTACCGGCAAAATAATGAGAATTATGAGGCGCTCAACGTAGCCCCGATGATCCCGGGAGCGGATAACGAGACCTTATACAAAGGGACAAGGCAAGAATTAGGCGTGATGGAGAATGGGCAATTCACCCGTTCATCCGCCTTAAGCCAATATCAATCAATTAATCTATACTCAAACTATATGTTCTCTTTGGCCGATAAACATAATTTCACCGTTATGGCTGGTTACCAAGAAGAAAATTACGCATATAGCTATTTATATGAGTCTGTAACCGACATGATCTCCACCAATAATCCGGGCCTCAATCTTGGCACAGGAGAAAAATCCACGACAGATACTCGAAACGGATGGGCTACCCGAGGATTTTTCGGACGTATTAACTATGATTATGACGGACGCTATTTATTAGAAGTGAATGGACGCTACGATGGTTCTTCTCGTTTTGCCTCAGATCATAGATGGGGATTTTTCCCTTCGGTCTCTTTAGGATGGAATATTACACGTGAGTCTTTCATGGAAAAATCTTTAGAGGTATTATCTAATCTAAAGTTACGAGCCTCTTGGGGACTATTAGGGAATCAAAGCGGAGCCGGACTTTATACTTTTACCTCAATCATGGGAATCCAGCCGTTAGGTAATTGGTATTTTCAAGATGGAAGAGATATGTACATAAACGCCCCTGGAGTTATTGATCCTTTTACAACTTGGGAAAAAGTGGAAAGTAAGAATCTTGGCCTTGACTTCGGGTTCTTTAACAACGCTCTCACCGGCACCTTCGATGTATTCCAGCGGGATACAAAAGATATGTTAGGACCAAGTGCCGACCTTGCAGATTTCTTTGGAGCAGAGGCTCCCAATACGAATAACGCAAGGATGAGAAACCGGGGATGGGAACTTAGCCTGCAATACCGAGGAAAAATCGGGAAGGATATTCATTATTCAATAGGAGGCTCTTTAGCTGACGCGACATCCGAAGTTACAGCTTATGAAAATCCGACAGGGACCAATCCTCAAGATAATTGGTATGTAGGGAAGAAAGTCGGTGAGATTTGGGGATACAAAGCCTCTGGGCTACTCCAGACCCAAGAAGAAGCTGACACATATAATAACACATACGATTTATCTTTCTTATCCGGTCAAAAATGGATGCCGGGAGATGTTAAATATATGGATTTAAATAACGACAAAAAGATCAACAATGGAAATAACACATTGGAAGATATGGGTGATATGTGTGTTATCGGGAATACGACTCCTCGATATCAATATACGCTTAATGGTTCCATTTCATGGAAAGGAATTTCCCTTAGCATGATGTTCCAAGGCATAGGAAAACGTAATTGGTCTCCAGATCTAGGAACCGTTTACTTTTGGGGATCGGGAGCTTATGCACAAGTCACGGTATTCAACGATCATCTAGATTATTGGACTCCAGAGAATCCAGACGCCTATTATCCCAATCCTTATACAGGAGCAGCAGGAAGTATCAATCAGTTTCGAAATAAGACCTCACAAAAAAGTGACAGATACATGCAAAGTGCCGCTTATTGCCGTTTGAAAAATCTGACAATTAGTTATGATCTGCCTAATTCATGGAGCCAGAAAATTGGGTTGAGCAAAGCACAAGTGTTTTTCTCTGGAGAGAATCTTCTAACATTTACCAAGCTTCCTTCCATGTTTGACCCGGAAGCTATTTTTACAGGTAATGACTATACCAGTGAGGCCGGAAAGAATTATCCAATGAATAAAGTGTTATCTATCGGAGTTATTGTTAATCTATAAAGCGTAATTTATTTATGAAAAGAATATATCTATCAATGGTTTCCCTATGTCTATTAGGGCTAAGTAGCTGTTTCGACATGGATAAATATCCGGAAGGAGAATTGTCTTCTGTCAATTCTTTCACCAGTACAACAGAAATCACCAAGTATCTGAATCAGTTTTATGAATCAACTCTTAAAATTAATGACAAAGATGTGGCAAACTCTGCCATAAAGGTACAATCTAACAGCATTGGAAATCCAACGGGCATCGCCTTTGGGGACTTGAATAGCGATAATATGCAGAGTAATGTAATAGACACACGTCTTGCGGGAGAAACCACATTAAGTTCCGCTGTCGAATTAACAGAGTATAAACATATCAGAAGTCTAAACTTCTTAATCAACAACCTCGATAATTGCGAGGAGATCGGTCCGGAAATGGAGCAATGCATCGGAGAAGCTTATTTCTTCAGAGCCTGCTATTATTATAGGTTATTCGTTAATTATGGAGAAGTCACTTGGTTAACGAAAGTATTAGATCCGATTCAAGAACAGATGGAACGTCCCCGAAACAGTAGGCTTGAGGTCGCTGATAGTATATTGGCGGATTTAGATATAGCGATCGAGCATCTAAACACTCAAACCAATAGCTCGACAATGCGTGTACACAAAGATGTAGCAAGAGCGCTTAAGAGTGAGGTCGCTTTATTTGAAGGTACTTGGGAGAAATACCATCGTGCGAAAAACACGCCATTCTATGATAAAAAAGTAACTGATGAGAAAATCAACTCTTATCTACGGCAAGCCGCAGATGTCGCTAAAGATGTAATAGACGAAGGGGTATGGAGCATCTCAAAAGGGAATCCCAATACCGCTTATCGAGACTTGTTCATCACTTTGGATCTCTCACATAATCCAGAAGTTTTATGGTGGAAGAAATATGATGCTGCCAATAACATCGGCCATTCCGTAACACGTTATTTAAATAAAGGAGGTGGCACTTGTGGGGCATCCGCTTCTCTTGTTGATGATTATTTGACGAAAGAAGGAAAGCCTTTTGTCGGTTCCGAACGAGACAAAGCGAAGGTAATATACGGGGACGAATTGAGTCCGGACTTACGAGACCCACGATTATCCCAGACCATTTGCATGCCAGGACAAGATTTACGTCCAAATGGAGAATTCGTATTCAAACTTCCTCCTTTGAATGAGGAAAGCCGGAATCAAAATACGACAGGTTATTCTATCCTAAAATACGTAGAATATAATACGACTTATATTCCTACTATAGATGGGGAAGGCAAAAGCCAAGCGCCAGCTATACAATTCCGTTACGCCGATATTTTATTAAACTACGCTGAGGCTCTGGCAGAATTAGATGGTGCGGCTAACGCTAGCAAAATAAAAGAAGCCTTAAGGCCACTTCGAGAGCGTGTGGGCATGCCCGAGATGGATTTCGACAGAGAGTTCAATACCGATCCCGATTACCCGTTTAATAAATTGGATAAATATATACAAGCAGTACGAAGAGAACGACGCATAGAAAAAGCTTTAGAGGGAAGCCGGCTTCAAGATATCTTGCGCTGGGCCGCCGCAGACATCCTCATTATTGGAAAAACTCCAACAGGTGCATTATTCAAAGGGAGTTCTTTGGAAACCGCTTATGGAGAAAGCCTGCAAGAAGGTGAAAATCTTTTCTTAACAGGTACGCCCTCCGACTCCAAACGCTATATCATACCGTTCAATAATAAGCATTATCCTAACGGATGGCAATTCAATCCGGAACGAGATTATTTATTACCCATACAACCTCGTATGCTATCGCTTACAGGTAACCAATGGGTCCAAAACCCCGGTTGGTAATTTACTTGATTACAGGATTTAGCCTAATAAAAGAGAAAGTCTTTCCTCACAAACTTTAGGCTAAACCCTGTAATAAACAAATACCTTAATCACGAACACAATAAAAGTCTAAATAATGAAAAAAGAATTATTATTCACATTCTCTGCTTTAATAGCTACGACTTCCTGCAACATCAAAAAAACAGATTCAGAGCAGATAGCAGGAAAAAAGCCGATGAATATCATCTATATCATGTCTGACGATCATTCTTACCAGACAATCAGTGCTTATGATAAACGCTTCATACAAACTCCCAATATAGACCGACTGGCAAACGAGGGAGTACGTTTCACCAATAGCTTTGTTGCCAATTCCATCAGTGGACCTAGTCGAGCCTGTATATTAACCGGTAAACATAGTCATGCTAATGGTTTCACTGATAACAGTTCCACATTTGATGGTTCCCAGCAAACATACCCCAAACTTTTACAAAAAGCCGGATATGAAACAGCAATAATCGGAAAGTGGCATCTAACTTCCGCTCCTACCGGATTTGATTATTCGGAAATTTTAATAGGTCAAGGCATTTATTACAACGCTCCATTTATCAAAAACGGGAAACAGGTCCCATCAAAAGGCTATGTTACCAACGTCATCACAGAAAAAGCAATCGACTGGATGGAGAATATACATGATAAAAATAAGCCTTTCTGCTTGTTACTCCATCACAAAGCTCCTCATCGTACATGGATGCCCGATACTTGTGATTTACAACTTTTCAGCGATACGACATTCGAGTTACCAGCCAATTTTTATGACGACTACAACGGTCGTCAAGCCGCTCATGAGCAAAAGATGAGTATCATAAAAGATATGGATTTAGTCTATGATTTAAAAATGGCTGATAAAGAAAATGAAATCCATACAACTACAGGGTTAGAGAATGCCGGACGCAGCATGTATAACAGTATGACACCCGAAGAGAAAGCTGCTTGGGATGCTCATTATGATCCAATCATTCAGAAATTCAAGAAAGACAAACTTTCTGGTAAGCAACTATCTGAATGGAAATATCAACAATATATGCGAGACTATTTACGTGTCATCCATTCCATAGACAGAAATATTGGAGTATTATTGAATTATTTAGAAAAGACAGGATTATTAGAAAACACAATGATTGTCTACACTTCCGACCAAGGATTCTATATGGGAGAACACGGATGGTTCGATAAACGTTTCATGTATGAGGAATCTTTCCGGACTCCTTTATTAATTCGTTTGCCGGGAGGAAAGAAAGGAGATATCGGTGAGTTTGTCCAAAACATTGATTACGGACCGACTATCCTAGATTTAGCAGGAATCCAAATCCCATCCGATATGCATGGTGTTTCCTTTTTGCCTCTGTTACGTGGAGAAAAAGTTGAGAACTGGCGTAAATCACTCTATTACCACTTTTATGAGTACCCTGCGGAGCATTCTGTTAAACGTCATTATGGCGTACGCACAGAACGTTATAAATTAATTCATTTTTATAACGATATCGATAAATGGGAATTATTTGATCTACAAGAAGATCCTATGGAGATGAACAACTTGTATGGAAAAACAGGATATGAGAATATCACTCATCAACTGGAAAAGGAGCTTATACGTTTACAAAAACAATATCAAGACACGAATGCCATGTCGTTTAATAAACAATTAATCCATGAATAAAATTAAATATATACTGTACATTACAGGAGTTTTAGCCTCGTATGACGGGCATAGTCAACCGACAAAGCCCAATATCATAGTTATCAATTGTGATGATATGGGATATGGAGACTTATCTTGTTTCGGAAGTCCTACGATAAAAACCCCGAATATCGACCGGATGGCTATAGAAGGACAAAAATGGAGTAGTTTTTACGTTTCAGCATCAGTCTCCTCTCCTAGCCGTGCCGGATTATTAACAGGCCGCCTAGGAGTCCGTACCGGAATGTATGGAGATCAACGCAGAGTCCTGTTTCCTGATTCCAAAGGGGGATTGCCTTCTGAGGAACTAACGATCGCAGAACTGCTGAAACAAGCCGGATATCATACGGCTTGCATAGGTAAATGGCATTTAGGACATTTACCAGAATACATGCCATTACGTCATGGCTTTGACTATTTTTACGGTTATCCTTATTCCAATGATATGAGCCGGAAGGAACAAATTAAATTAGGCAACACAAAATATCCTTATGAATATATTATTTATGAACAAGAAAAAGAGCTGGAAAGGGAGCCCCAACAATATAATTTAACGCAACAAGTGACGAAAGCTGCTATCCGCTACATTAAATCAAATGAGAATTCGCCTTTTTTCTTGTATTTAGCACACCCTATGCCTCATATGCCTGTATATGCCTCTACTGACTTTCAAGGTAAATCAGCCAGAGGCAAATATGGTGACACCGTAGAGGAACTGGATTGGAGTGTAGGACAAATCTTGCAAACATTAAAATCTGAAGGATTAGATAAAAACACATTGGTTATTTTCACATCTGATAATGGGCCATGGCTTTTATGTAAACAAGAAGGAGGATCACCGGGTCCGTTAAAGGATGGCAAAGCTTCCATGTTCGAAGGAGGGTTCCGCGTTCCATGTATTATGTGGGGAGCAATGGTTAAACCGGGATATATAACGGATATGGCTAGTACATTAGACTTACTACCTACATTTTGTGAGATAGCAGGAATTCCATTGCCTTCAGATCGGCATTATGATGGAATCAGCTTGCTAAATGTATTAAAAGATAAGTCTACTTGTAAACGCGATGTGTTTTACTTTTACAGAGGCAGTGAATTATACGCGATTCGAAAAGGTAAATATAAAGCCCATTTCTCTTATAGACCAGCTTATGGAGCAACGGATAAAATCGTATATGATAAACCTGTTTTATATGATTTAGGTACTGACCCTGGAGAATTATACAATATAGCAGAAGAACATCCGGATATTGTACAGGAATTAACCATGTTGGCCAATGCACATAAAGCTTCATTAAAGATTGCTAAGAGTATCTTCGACCAAAAGTAAACTATATGTCTTATACTATTCGGTGAATTTGTTTCTCTTATTTTTCAAGAAGCAAATTCACTGATTTTATTTTTAGAGAGAAAAGTCTTTTATAAAGTTTCCTACTATACAAAAACATCATCTTTATACATATTTTGCTTTAAAATCGCAGTTTTTTATGTAAGTTTGACCCCTAAAACAATTAAGAAACTGATCGTTAATAAAAATATGAAACACTACAACTTCGACGAAGTTATCGAACGGCATGGGACGAGTTGCGTGAAATTCGACCGTTTGAAAGAGATGTTCGGTGACGAGAATCTGATACCACTATGGGTGGCGGATATGGATTTCCGCACACCGGACTTTATTGTAGAGGCCCTGAAGAAACGTTGTGAGCACGAGATATTCGGCTATACATTCGGCTCCGACGAGTATTACGAGAGTATCATCAATTGGGTACACTACAAACATAACTGGAAAATACAACGGGAATGGATCAGCTATATCCCGGGAATCGTAAAGGGAATCGCTTTCGCTATCCAATGCTTTACGCAAAAAGGAGATAAGGTCATCATCCAGCCCCCTGTTTATCATCCGTTCCGCATCGTTCCGGAGAAAATGAAGCGTGAGGTCGTTTATAATCCGCTAAAGATGGTAGACGGCATCTATGAGATGGATTTCGATCATCTTGAATCTATTATAGATGATAAATGCAAGGTATTGATCCTCTGCAACCCTCACAATCCGGGCGGGATCGTCTGGAAAAAGGAAACCTTGGTCCGATTGGCCGAGATTTGCACCAAGCACAATATTTTGGTTATCTCCGATGAGATTCATGCGGAAATGGCCTATCCTCAGTATACGCATTATCCATTTGCCTCCGTATCGGATACTGCCGCTTCTTGCAGCGTAACTTTCATGGCACCGAGCAAGACGTTCAATATCGCCGGTATCGTGACTTCCTACGCAATCGTACCCAATGATCGCATCCGGGAAGAATTTTACTCTTTCCTTGAGGCCGGAGAGTTTGGCGATGGCACGATCTTCGCTTATACGGCGACAACCGCCGCTTACACCTATGGCGCCGAATGGTTGCAACAAATGCGAATGTATATCATGGAGAATGTACGTTTCGTGGAAGAGTTCATGAAACTACATCTCCCCAAGATAAAAGTTTACCAGCCCCAAGCCTCCTTCCTCGTTTGGTTGGATTGCAGGGAACTGGAATTAAGTCAAGATGAACTCGTACACCTGTTCAAAGACAAAGCCGGACTAGCGCTGAACGACGGAAGTATCTTCGGTCCCGGGGGAGAAGGCCATATGCGTTTGAACATTGGTTGCCCCCGCTCTGTTTTAGATAAAGCGATGAACGCTCTTAAAAAGGCGGTGGATAAGAAATAAAATCGTATCTTTGCGAGCATTTCTATACATATTTAAAATACAAGACAAATGAAAATTACAGCAAACAAATACGTTGCGGTTACATACGACCTGAACGTTGGCGAAGGTGAAGAACGTGAGTTAATGGAAAAAGCGACGGTCGAGGCTCCTTTGAAATTCATCTACGGAACAGGCATGATGCTTCCGGCATTCGAGAAAGCCTTGAACGGGCTGGAAGTAGGTGGCACGTTCAACTTCTCCATCGAGCCAGCCGAGGCTTATGGCGAATATAACGAGGAGCACGTATTGGATCTTCCGAAGAATATCTTCGAGGTGGACGGTAAATTCGACGCCGAGATGATCAAGGAAGGTAATACCGTCCCAATGATGGATTCTAATGGCAACCGTATGAACGGCTCTGTATTGGAAGTGAAGGATGATATCGTGGTAATGGACTTCAACCATCCGTTGGCTGGCGAGACTTTGCATTTCAGCGGCGAGGTAATCGACGTACACGAACCGACAGCGGAAGAGATCGCAGCCTTCTCCGCTCCCGCAGGTGGATGTAGTTGCGGTTGCGACGATTGCGGTAGCGATTGTGGCGATAACCACGAGGGTGGTTGTGGTTGTGGTGGATGCCACTAAATAATGGGAAATTGAGAATTGAAAATTGAAAATTAGGAGAAACGCCTAATCATCGGCTTTTGATTCTCAATTTTCAGTTTTCAATTTTCAATTAGACAAAGCGGTGAATACTTTTGGTAATATTTATAGATTAACATCGTTCGGCGAATCGCACGGCCCCGGTATCGGCGGCGTGATCGACGGATGCCCAGCCGGGATCGAATTAGATACGGCATTCATCCAGCAAGAGCTGAACCGTCGTAAACCGGGACAATCCCGTATCACGACCCCCCGTAAAGAGGATGATGAGGTACAGTTTCTTTCCGGTATCTACGAGGGAAAGACAACCGGCACGCCGATAGGTTTCATCATCTGGAACAAAAACCAACATTCCTCGGACTATGACAATATGAAAACGGTTTACCGTCCTTCCCATGCTGATTATACCTATCAAACGAAATATGGAATCCGTGATCCCCGTGGAGGTGGACGTTCGTCCGCCCGGGAAACGATAGCTCGTTGCGTGGCTGGGGCCATCGCTAAACTCGCCCTTAAGCAATACGGCATACAGATTCAAGCTTATACCTCGCAGGTCGGCCCGATCCAATTAGCGGGTAGTTACCAAGATTATGATTTAAGCTTGACGGAGGAGAGCGACGTACGTTGCCCGGACCCGAAGACCGCCTCAGAGATGGAAACCTTGATCGCCGAGGTCAAATCAAAAGGAGATACGATCGGCGGTATTATTACCTGTGTGGCGAAAGGGGTTCCCGTCGGATTGGGAGAGCCTGTGTTCGGCAAGTTACATGCCGCGTTGGGACATGCGATGCTTACGATCAACGCCGTGAAGGGCTTCGAGTATGGAGACGGATTCAACGCCGCCTTCTTCCGCGGATCGGAAAGGAACGATCGCTTTTTCAATGATAACGGGCATATCAATACTCGTACCAATAATTCCGGCGGTATCCAAGGAGGGATCTCCAACGGACAAGATATTTATTTCCGGGTAGCCTTTAAATCGGTCGCTACGATCTTGATGGAACAAGAAACGGTTAACATGGAGGGAGAGGATACGATATTAAAGGCACGCGGACGTCATGATCCATGCGTATTGCCTCGTGCGGTACCTATCGTCGAGTCTATGACCGCCATGACTTTATTGGATTATTTATTGATCCAGAAGACACGGGAAAACTTTTAAGACTAATTCTATATGGCTTGGATTCTGTTAATTATAGCCGGATTATTCGAGATCGGCTGGCCGCTGGGCTTTAAATTAGCAAGTATGCATTCCAAATATTTTATTTGGTTTATAGGTTTATCGATCTTATCCATGGGCTTAAGCGGTTATTTCTTATATCTCGCCCAGAAAAGCATCCCGATCGGTACGGCTTATGTAATCTGGACCGGGATCGGGGCTATAGGGACTGTTCTTCTTGGAATCTTGTTTTTCCATGATTCCGCGAATATATTCAGGTTATTGTTCTTATCCTTGATATTGATAGGGATCGTCGGCCTGAAATTAGTCCATTAATCCGGGAGAAAAACACCAGTATTCGCATAGCCTCACGGCAGTATCGGTGTGAACTTACGCCAGTATAGGCGTAGGGCTATGCGGATACCGGCGTTAAACGATGCGGTTATTCATGATGGTAAGGCTCGTTATTCAAGATCGTCATCGCCCGGTAAATCTGCTCGATAAAGATCAATCGGATCATCTGGTGGGAAAAAGTCATCTTGCTCAACGAGATCTTTTCCGATGCCGCCTTATACACGGCCTCACTAAAACCGTAAGGACCGCCCACCACAAATACCAAGCGTTTCGGGACCGTATGCATTTTCTTTTCCAGATAAGTAGAAAATTGCATGGAGGTGAACTCCTTCCCTTTCTCGTCCAGCAACACCAAATAATCGCCGGGCTGCAAAGCCTTTAAAATCAATTCGCCCTCTTTCTCCTTTTGCTGCGCCTCTGAGAGGTTCTTCACGTTCTTTATATCCGGTATGACTTCCATTTCAAAGGGTATATAATGCGTCAAGCGATTTTTATACTCATTGATAGCCTCCACAAAATAACCGGCATCCGTCTTACCAATCACAATCAGTCCAATCTTCATCTACTTACATTTACAGGTTTAGAAAGGCTAAGTTACAAGAAAAATACATACCTTTGCCACTAATTACTCAATAAAATAAAGAAAGCTTATGAAACGACTCTTACTTACATTCGCCTTGATATTCGCATTCGTATGTGCGCAGGCGGCGGATATTACCAGTATATCAAATGCTTTCAAGGCAGGAAATGCCTCCTCTCTATCCGGTGCTATGGATAAGGTGGTGGATGTAGCCTTGCCCGGTTCCTCTAAGAAATGTAACGGAAGTGAGGCCGTCTCTATGTTGTCCTCATTTTTCAGTTCGAATAAGCCTTCCGGATTCTCGGTCGTACATCATGCGGATAAAAAGGAAAGCGGTTTCCTTGTCGGAAAGCTTCCGACGTCTTCCGGTGAGTACCGTGTAAACATCACGTACCGTGCCGAAGGGAATACAGCGATTATACAATCAATCAGAATAGAATAAAAGATGGACAAACTTATTGACGACTTAATCAAATTAGCGTTTGCCGAGGATATTGGCGATGGTGATCATACCACCTTATGTTGCATCCCCGAGACAGCGATGGGGAAAAGCCAGCTGATCATCAAGGAAGATGGCGTATTGGCCGGCGTGGAAATGGCTAAACGTATCTTCCACGACTTCGATCCGGAACTGAAAATGACGGTCTTTATACAAGACGGAGCCGAAGTGAAAAAAGGGGATATAGCGTTCGTGGTGGAAGGTAAGATCCAATCCTTATTGCAGACTGAGCGGTTGATGCTGAATGTTATGCAACGCATGAGCGGTATCGCTACTACGACTCGTAAATACGCCAAGGCGTTAGAAGGCACCAAGACACACGTTCTAGATACTCGCAAGACAACTCCCGGTATGCGTATGATCGAGAAAGAGGCCGTACGTATCGGTGGCGGCATGAACCATCGCATCGGTTTGTTCGATATGATCTTATTGAAAGATAATCATGTGGATTTCGCCGGCGGCATCGAGCAAGCGATCACACGTGCGCAAAACTATCTGAAAGAGAAAGGAAAGAGCCTAAAGATCGAGATCGAGGTTCGTAACTTCGACGAGTTGGAACAAGCCATGAAAGTAGGCGGTATCGATCGTATCATGTTGGATAATTTCAATATCGAGAATACAAAAGAAGCGGTTCGCCGCATCAACGGACGTTTCGAGGTAGAGTCTTCCGGCGGTATCACGTTCGACACATTACGTGATTACGCGGAATGTGGCGTAGACTTCATCTCCGTAGGGGCTTTGACTCACTCCGTGAAGAGCTTGGATATGAGCTTCAAAGCCTGCTAAAACGAAAAACGATCATTCTATAAAAAAACAGCCTTGAGAAGATCAACTTCTTGAGGCTGTTTTTCTATATCTACCCTATTATCTTGATTCACTATCATTTCTGATAGAACTATTATCATTTTTAAAACATTGCCATTCCTTCCTTTCCCGTACTTTTAAGAACAAATTATTCAACCTAAAAATAGTATCATGAAAGAATTGAAAATGTTTATAGATGGCAGATTCATTGAGAATGAGTCTGGGAAATGGATCAAGGTATTGAATCCTTCTACCGAAGAGGTTATTTCACTGATGCCTGACGGGACGGTTGAAGATGCCAGAAAAGCGATCGATGCCGCAGAGAAAGCGCAGAATCAATGGGAAAGAACACCCTCTATAGAAAGGGCGGCTTATCTGACAAAGATAGCGACAGGCATCCGTAAGAGAGAGAAGGAACTGACCGACATCATCGTCCGTGAAGGAGGCAAAACCCAAGGACTCGCCAATGTTGAAGTTCTTTTTACCGCGGATTATATGGATTACATGGCAGGCTGGGCCCGTCGGTACGAAGGGGAAATCATTCCCAGTGACCGCCCTCATGAAAGCATTTTCTTATTTAAGAGACCGATTGGAGTAACGACAGGTATCCTACCTTGGAATTTCCCATTCTTTCTAGTCGCTCGTAAAGCCGCTCCGGCCTTGATCACCGGAAATACGATCGTGATAAAACCTAGCCAGCTTACGCCAGAGAACGCATACGTATTCGCACAGATCGTGGAGGAGGCAGGTTTGCCTGCCGGCGTTTTCAATCTGGTAAATGGACGGGGTAGCGTGATTGGGCATGAACTCGCGGCGAATCCGAAAGTAGGTATGGTTAGTCTGACAGGAAGCGTGGGAGCCGGACAACAAACCATGTCCGCTGCCGCTCCTAATATCACGAAAGTATCTCTGGAGTTAGGAGGTAAAGCCCCGGCTATCGTGATGAAGGACGCAGATATCGATCTTGCTGTTAAGTCTATTATTGCCTCTCGTGTGATCAATACCGGACAGGTATGTAATTGTGCCGAACGGGTTTATGTAGACAAAGCGATAAAAGAGACCTTCATGGAAAAACTAGTCGCCGGCATGAAGCAGGTAAAAGTAGGAAACCCCAATGAGGTCGCGGATCTGGATATGGGACCGCTTATTGAAGCCAGCGCGTTGGAGTCTATGGAGAAAAAAGTAGAGAGAGCGATCCAGCAAGGTGCTAGGCTACTGTGTGGCGGGCATAGGATCGGTACAAAAGGATATTTCTTCGAACCGACCGTTTTGGATTGTGTTACACAGAAAATGGATATCATACAAGAAGAGACTTTTGGCCCCAT
The DNA here is from genome assembly GCF_964238835.1 of Parabacteroides sp. 20_3. Lineage (NCBI taxonomy): Bacteria > Pseudomonadati > Bacteroidota > Bacteroidia > Bacteroidales > Tannerellaceae > Parabacteroides > Parabacteroides sp. 20_3. Next base: position 25,859 of record NZ_CAXSNO010000004.1, read on the forward strand.
ACTGCCGGTTGTCGAATATTCAGATATCAACGACGCTATCGCATGGGCGAATGATTGCGAATATGGATTGACATCTTCCGTATATACACAAAACTTGGATAATGCATTCAAGGTAATGCGTTCCTTAAAATTCGGGGAGACTTATATTAACCGTGAGAATTTTGAGGCTATGCAAGGCTTCCATGCGGGATGGCGTAAATCCGGAATCGGTGGCGCGGATGGAAAACATGGACTTGAGGAGTATTTGCAAACTCAAGTGGTTTATCTTGAGACAAAGGAATAAAAAATAAGACTAAAGATCCCTTCTTGGGATCTTTAGCATATCTACTTAATCTAACGTCAAATTAAACTCATCCCTCAAACGGCCCAAGGTAGGATTTATCTTCATCAGCAACTCTAGCTTTTCCGTGGATGTATAAGCCAAATGCTTCTCATTTCCCTCTACGATCCGGACACGCATCTGGATACGGCTATTAGTAAGATGCTGGCGGAGAAATGGCAGGATATGGATCGCGTTATTGATCAATTCCTCTTGCTGCCCCGGGTTATGTACGGCTACCTCGAAATAATAATTCTCTTGCAAGGTAGGCTTGCAATTGATCATCGTATTCTTAAGATACACTTTCTTGTCAATCGTTGCGGCGTAATTATCCCATTCACGAACCAAGGAATCATTGTCAAAGGGAGTTACTACCTCCTTTACGTTCGTTGTCGCTTGTTGAACGGTTTGTTGCTTAGGCTTCTCCACTCCGATCTCCTTCATGGAGATTCCCATCGGACGAGCCGTTCTACGAACCGGATTAGGCGCTGTAGACGGAGGTGGCGCAGGAACCGAGCTCGGCATGTGCGTACTCATAACTTGTGGAGCACCGGCCGCTGCCGTAACTGAAGGAGCTTGAGGCGGCTGTTGAGGCTTCCCGCTATTCACCGCTTGAGAAGCTGGATTCGTCCCGGCGATCGGCTCAATCAGCGCTTTTTTTTTATCGTCGGCGGCTACCTGTGTTAATTGACAGAGCTGAATCAACGTCAATTCCAATAAAAGACGCTTATTGCGGCTGGCACGATAATTCAAATCGCACGTATTCGCTAGCTCTATCGCCTTGAACAGAAGTTGATCCGGACAATGTTTCGCCATCTCCTTATATCGTTCACGTATAGAAGCCCCCACCTCGAATAGCACCAAGGTGGACTCATCCCGGCATACCAATAAATCCCGGAAATGCCCGGCCAAACCGGTTATGATATTCTGCCCGTCGAATCCTTTGCCTAATATCTCGTTCAAGATCAATAAAGATGCCCGCACATTGCCAGATAAGATCGCATCCGTCAGACGAAAATAATACTCATAATCCAGCACGTTCAAGTTATCGATAACCGCTTGATACGTGATATTGCCATTCGTGAAACTTACCACTTGGTCAAAGATAGACAAAGCGTCGCGCATACCTCCATCCGCTTTCTGGGCGATCACGTTCAAGGCTTCCGGTTCCGCTGTTACCCCCTCCTGCGAAGAGACATATTGCAGATGCTCCACCATGTCGGCGATGGATATACGGGAGAAATCATAGATCTGACAACGGGAAAGGATCGTGGGAAGCACCTTATGCTTCTCGGTCGTAGCCAAGATAAAGAGAGCATGATGCGGAGGTTCCTCCAATGTCTTCAAGAATGCGTTGAAAGCGGCGGTCGTCAACATATGAACCTCGTCAATAATGAAGACTTTGTATTTACCGATTGGAGGCGGGATACGCACTTGGTCGATCAAGGTACGAATATCGTCCACCGAGTTATTCGAGGCGGCATCCAGTTCATGAATATTATAAGAACGCTGCTCATTGAAAGCCCGGCACGACTCGCACGCATTACAAGCCTCGCCATCCGCCGTCGGATTCAAGCAATTGATCGTCTTCGCAAAGATACGGGCACACGAGGTCTTTCCTACTCCACGAGGACCGCAAAACAGGTAAGCATGCGCTAATTTGTTACTTTGTATCGCGTTTTTCAGCGTAGTGGTAAGAGACTTCTGCCCTACTACACTCCGAAAAGTGGACGGGCGATATTTTCTTGCCGATACAATATAATTATCCATTCTCTGCTTTTTATTGATAAGACAAAGATAAACAAAATAATTCATTATCTTCGCGAAAACGATGTTCCGATGTCACGCATAAAAGAGTTTTACATAAAGTATCTATCGTGGATCAACGCTTATTGGTTGGTTACCATCGTGTTCCTTATCGTCACCTTTACGGTGGGCGATAGCAGCCTGTATAAACGCTATACGTACGACGAGAAAATACGCGGCTTGGAGAAAGAGATCAAACATTACCAAAAGGAGATCGAAATCAACAGCAAGAAATTAAACGACCTTCATACGGACAAGGAGGGACTGGAACGTTTCGCCCGTGAAGAGTATTTTATGAAAAGGTCGAACGAGGATGTTTTTATTATCAAGGACAAATAAATGAATCAACAAATCAGATCGATTATTTTCGGCGTAGCGGGATTACTCGTATTAGCCGGTGCCGTATTGTTTCTTACTCATTGGGCTGTCGCCCCTTATTTATTCGCTGTCGGTGCGGCGGGTATAGCCGTTTGCTATCTGACCCTTCCGGTTAAGGACTTGGACTTTCGTCGCCGTCGGCTCCACCGTTTCAACGTATTCGCCGGACTTCTAATGATCGTATCTTCCGGCTTTATGTTCAACAACCGTACCGAGTGGATCCTTTGCTTGAGCGTAGCCGCTATCTTACAAGTATATACCGCTTTCGTTACTCCTAAAGAGTAATTGGCCGCAAAACGCAGTCTCGACCGATGAATATATACTGACCAGGCCAACGCAGTATATATTACTTTGCAGATACAGTATATCTTCTATAAAATCCCCGGTAAGCACCGTTAAAAAAAGGATGTATCAAACGTTCCTTTGATACACCCTTTCTTTTATAAATTCTATTAATAGCTTACTTGGCCGGAGAGGAATAATTCTTATTCAAGTATTCCAGCAATTCGCCTGTGATATCATAGGAATCGCCAGCCAAAAGGATATTATCTCCTACCGTATTGCTGAATACCACTTGATAGCCCCTACCCTGATTGAAAGCCTTCAATTGAGAAACAACCGTATCGCGTAATTGCTCGTTCAACTTCTGCTGCTCTTGCATCAACTCTTGAGCCAATTGGTTATCTAAGTTCTGCAACTCTTGTTGCTTATTCAATAAACGTTGTTGCTCTTGCTCCGCCCTCTCACGGGTAAGGAAAGCGTTATTTTCTACCTTACGCTGGAAATCTTGCATCTCGCCTTGTAAACTACGGGCTTTCTGGGTGATGTTAGCACGGGAATTCTCTTGTTTCTTCAAGATGATCTCGTTCAGATCCTTGGAATAATTGTAATTAAGTAACAGGGAATCCACATTTACATAAGCGATCGGAAGTAAGGCCGTTGTGTCTCCCGCTGACGCAAATGTTCTTGTTACGCTTGATTCTTTCTTGCCGGAAAATTGCATAATATACAAGATTACGACAGCCACCGCTAGCACACCGTTAATAACGTAGTTAATGTTCTTCATAAAGTGCAATTTAAATCTTATTTTTTTATTCTTTTATTTCGTTCATGATGTCATAGAGCCCCTTTTGCTTAACCGCCATACGATCCATGGTCTTCGCGCAAAATATACCTTTCTTACCCAACGCCCTGTTTCCTTCGATATGCGTATTCGGGAACCTTCCTCCCTTTTTCAACAGCACTTTTATCGATAGCAACACGACACTGATAACAAGAATTATGACCGTAAATAATAACGTTGTAAGCATTTTCTCTATATTTGTGGACGCAAATATAAGAGTTTAAGTGATTACTAAGTGTCTTTTTGGCATTTTATTCTACTTTTTTTCGAACTAAGCTCTTTCAGTTGCGGTTTTATTAACTTTAGAGTAACATCTATAATACATTGTAACATTATGAAGATTACTGATTTAAAGCCTACTATCGTATGGAAGTTCTTCCATCAAGTAACCCAAGTGCCTCGCCCCTCAAAAAAGGAAGGCAAAATGATTGAATTCCTAGAATCATTCGCGAAAGAGTACAAAATAGCTATCAAGAAAGATGAAGCCGGCAACCTTTTAATGTCAAAGCCTGCCACTCCGGGAATGGAGGATCGTCCGGTAGTCGTATTGCAGTCTCACATGGATATGGTTTGCGAGAAAAATAACGGTACGAAACACGATTTCGACAATGATCCGATCGAGACGATCGTCGACGGCGAATGGCTGCGTGCCAACGGCACTACTTTGGGAGCCGATAATGGTATCGGTGTAGCGGCCGAGTTGGCTTTGCTTGCCTCCGATGATATCCAACACGGTCCGATCGAATGTTTGTTCACGGTAGACGAAGAAACAGGTTTGACTGGAGCGAAAGCCTTGAAAGAAGGTTTCATGACCGGAGATATCTTGTTAAATCTCGATAGCGAGGACGAGGGAGAGATCTTTATGGGTTGCGCCGGAGGTAAAGACACACAAGCGACTTTCCATTACGAGCCAGTTCCTACGTCCGATAAGATGCAGTATTTCCGTATCGACGTGAAAGGGCTGAATGGCGGTCACTCCGGTGGCGAGATCCACAAAGGATTAGGCAATGCCAACAAGATCTTGGTTCGTTTCTTATTCTTATTGAAAAAGAAATATGATTTCGTTCTTTGCTCTATCGATGGAGGAAACTTACGTAACGCAATCGCTCGCGAGGCACACGCCGTGATCGGCTTGCATCCGGAAAATAAGGAGGATGTACGTATCTTGCTGAACCATTTCGCCGCCGACGTTGAAAATGAGTTGAAACATGTAGACCCGAACGTTCAGTTAGCGATGGAGTCCACGGATCGTCCGGAGTATCATATCGACAATGCCACCGCCGAGAAATTAATCTACGCCTTGCACGCTTGTCCGCACGGCGTAATCGGTATGAGCCACGATATAGAAGGCTTGGTAGAGACTTCTACCAACCTTGCTTCCGTAAAGATGAAAGAAGGCGATACGATCTTGGTCGGTACCAGCCAACGTAGCTCTATCGAATCATGCAAGATCGCTATCGCCAATACGGTAGCCTCCACGTTCCTATTGGCTGGAGCAGATGTAAAACATGGCGATGGCTATCCAGGATGGGCCCCGAACCCCGACTCTAAGATATTGAAGATCGCACAGGAGACTTACAAACGCCTATTCAACAAAGACGCCAAGATCATGGCCATCCACGCCGGATTAGAGTGCGGTTTGTTCTTGGAAAAATATCCGAAACTGGATATGATCTCTTTCGGGCCTACTTTGCGTGACGTACATTCACCCAACGAGCGTATCGAGATCGCTACGGTCGGTTTATGGTGGAGCCACCTTCTTGAATTATTAAAGAGCATCCCCGCAAAATAAACCAACGTTTTTTGCGTTATAAGAAGAGGAAAGACACGATAACCGTGTCTATCCTCTTTTTTTATGTTAATGTCTTGCAACTTTTTTATGATAATTTTGTTTATCTATTGAAACAAGAACACAAGATATTTACAGTTAACATTTACGAAAATGAAAAGATTAACGATAACGCTATTTATACTCGCGACGCTTCTGTTGAACATGCTTCCGGCATGCGACGGTTTGGATGATCATTATTCCACCAACCCGACTTACCGGCTAAGCTTCTCGACAGACACGCTCGCTTTTGACACGATCTTCAGTACGATCGGTTCTACCACTCGTCAATTTATGATCTACAATAAAAATAGTGAACCTCTGAGCATTGAGTCCATCATGCTGGCCAGTGGAGAGTCTACCGGCTTCCGCATGAATGTGGATGGACGCAAAGGTAGCTCATTTAATAATGTAGGGATACTCGCCAACGACAGCATGTATGTATTCGTGGAAGTAACGGTCGATCCGAATGGGGGCAATCAACCTCTGTTGATACAGGATTCCGTACTTTTCACCGTGAATGGCATCCGTCAATCCGTATTATTGGAAGCCTATGGGCAGGATGTTAATCTTTACAAAGGCGGTGTTACGATTACAAAAGATTCTATCCTCACGGCCAATCGTCCTTATTTGATCTACGATAGTTTGGTTATCGCTAAAGGGGTTTCATTGAATATCGAGAAGGGGGCTACTTTCTATATGCATGATAAAGCGAGCCTGATCGTTCACGGCTCCATGAACGCTTTAGGCACCTTGGATGAGCCTATCACTTTCCGAGGCGACCGTTTGGATTATATACTAAATGATATATTACCGTATGACCGGACTCCCGGACAATGGGGAGGCATTACCTTTAAGACGGATAGCTACGGGAATGTCTGGGATAATGTAATCGTACGTAATGGTACCTCCGGTGTATATTGCGAGCCTTCCACCCCGGACCGGCCAAAGATCAAGATAAACAACTCACAGATCACGAATATGGGGAGCGATCTATTCTTCGCCATCAATTGTGATGTTATCGCTACAAATACGGAATTCAGCAATGCCGGAGGAAGTGTACTCACTTTAGTCGGTGGTAAATATTACTTCGCTCACTGTACGATGGCTAATTACATGAGTTTAACCAAAAGGGAAATGGCCAGCGAGACTGTTCCTTTGGATAGTAAATGCCTGTACTTGCTCAATAACGTAACAGTAGACGGAAATGGCCCGTATCCTATCACGCAAGCTTATTTTGACAATTGCACTATCGATGGAAGTTACGATGTCGAATTAAAAGCAGATGGCAGTACAGATTTCGATTATCGGTTCAATCACTGTGCGCTTAAAGCCAAAGAATCCTCCAGCGATCACTTCAAGGAGGTCTTGTTTATCAAAAAGACTCCTTCCTATCGGAAAGTAGGAGGCAAGCAAAATAAATACACCTATGATTTCCGGCCAGATTCCGTATCGACTACCGGAGTCGGAAAAGCAGATCCCGAGATAACGAAGAATTATCCGATCGATCGTTACGGTGTCAACCGGCTAACCAGTTCGAACGGCCCGACCATAGGAGCCTACGAGTTTGTTCAGGAAGAGACCGAAGATTCAAACCAATAAGAATACATTACATATTAACAATTAATCAAAGCTTTAACTATGAAGATTTTTATGTTTTTTCTTTTATTCTTTGCCTCCCCTCCGTTATTTGCCCAAGCTACGTTCAAGGTCATGACCTATAATGTGGAGAACTTTTTCGACACAAGGGATAATCCAACCAAGAATGACGATGAATTTCTACCTTCCGGCAACCGGTACTGGACACAAAGCCGCTACTATCATAAGCTACAACAAATAGCGAAAGTAATAAGCGCTGCCGGGGAATGGAGCACACCGGCCTTAATAGCTCTTTGCGAAGTCGAGAACGACTCCGTCCTGTCTCATCTTACCCGTCGCACACCGCTCCGCTGGCAGGATTACCGATATATTATCACTCAAAGCCCCGATCCCAGAGGTATTAATGTCGCTCTTCTTTATCAACGAGATCAATTCTTTTATTTACGACATGAATCCATTCCAATTCGTTTTTCCGGGAACAAACACAAATTAACCCGAGATATCCTACACGTATATGGAAAGATCATAACAGGCGATACCTTAGATGTTTTCGTGTGTCATTTCCCCTCCCGCTACGGAGGAGAAAAAGAAAGTGAAAAGGATCGTTTTGACGCGGCCCGCACTTTACGGGGATCTAGCGATTCCCTGTTACTGATACGAGAAAAGCCGCAGATACTCATTATGGGAGACTTCAATGATACCCCTCAAGACAGAAGTATTTCCGAGATATTCGCTGCCCAAGCCTTTCCTGAAAATACGCAGATCACAGATTCCACATCTTGTACCTATTATAATTTGTTCGCAAGCCCCCATATAACTCAATTCCCGGGTAGTCATAAATACCAAGGCGAATGGAGCCAACTCGATCAAATAATCGTAAACCGGGATCTCATCACGCAAGAGTCTTCCATGCATATCATTCCGGAAAGCATCCACATATTCGCTCCTGATTTTTTATTGACTAAAGATAAAACATGGCGGGGGGTACGTCCTTTTCGAACCTATTACGGCTTTAAATATGAGGGCGGTTTTAGTGACCACCTGCCATTAGTCATCGATTTCCAAATATGCCCGTAAAAACACGTACGTGTTTTCCATAGACACAAAAAACACTATCTTTGTATCACAAAATACGTAATACCTATGAATATTAGATCCATATATCTAGCCGGTCTATTCGCGATCATCGGCTCCCACATAATCAACACAAACGCCCAGCAACTTAGGAATCCTTTCGATTTCCCGATCTTACTGAGCGGAAATTTCGGTGAGTTAAGAAGTAATCATTTCCATTCCGGAATAGACTTCAAGACACAAGGGGTAGAAGGTAAACCCGTACATACGGTACAAGAAGGATACGTATCACGTATATCCGTAAGTCCATGGGGCTACGGTAACGGGCTTTACATCACACACCCGGATGGAACGACCACCGTATACGGCCATCTACAAAAATTCTCGAAGAAAATAGCGAATTATGTAAAAGAGCAACAATACGCACAAGAAAGTTTCAATGTAAATCTCTTCCTTACGCCGGATTTGCTTCCTGTCGAGAAAAATGAAGTCGTAGCGTTAAGTGGCAATACCGGAAGTTCTGGTGGGCCTCATCTCCATTTTGAGGTACGAGACACCGATACCGAGGAAGTCATGGACCCCTTGGATTATTTCTCGGATCGGATAACCGATACCCGTCCTCCTAAAATCCAAGGAATACAGATCGTCCCCATCGAAGGAAAAGGCGTAGTAAACGGCAAAAGCAAGAAGCTTGAGATAAAACCCGTCACGGCGAAAAACGGGAAACAGACAATCACTGGAAAAATCGAGGCATGGGGAGAAATAGGGCTCGCTGTAAAAGCCTATGATTATATGGATAATACGACTAACATTTATGGCGTACGAGAAATCACGCTCACGGCAGACAGCCAAGTGATTTTCCATAGTAATCTCGATAAGTTCGCATTTGACGAGACCCGTTATCTGAACACATTCACAGATTACGAAGAATGGAAAGATCATCGCTCTTTCTATATGCGTAGTTTCATCGAGCCGGGAAACCGTCTACGCTTCCTTGAAAGCGTAAACCGGGGAATCTTGCGTATAGATGAACCTCGTACCTATCATTTGACGTATACACTTGCTGACGCTTTCGGCAATGCCACCCGTTTATCCATCTGGATCGAGGGAAAGAAACAAGAGATCCCCCAGATCGATACGACTCATACAGAATTATTCCATTGGGGTGGCGAGAATAGGTTCGGCGCTAAAGGCATCCGTCTCGTCCTGCCTAAAGGTAATCTATATAATGACCTCTACTTCCGCTATTCGGTGAAAGAAGATAGTACCTCATTATCAGCCACCCACATATTGCACGATAAGCCAATCCCTTTGCATGGAACGGCCCAGTTATCACTATTCTTGCAAAGCGATACGCTTGAGAATAAACAACAATATGGTGTGGTTCGCTTACAAAACGGACGTGCCTCTTGGATGGGCGGTACATACCGTAATGGCTGGATCGACGCAAATATCAAGGAATTGGGCAGTTATAAGATACAACAAGATACAAAGGCTCCGGTTATCACGCCGATCAACCAACAGACGTGGATCAGCAAACAGAACTTCATATTCCGTTTGTCCGATAACTTAAGCGGGGTACAAACCTACCGGGGAGAAATAGACGGGCAGTTTGTCTTATTCGAGATGAATAATAAATCGGTTATTACCTATCGCTTCGATAAAGAGAGGTTGCAAAGAGGCAAGCATGAACTTAAATTAATCGTAACGGATGCTTGTGGAAATGAGTCGATTTATACACATCCGTTTACTTGGTAGGACGATTTATCGCATTTTTTAGGCAAAATATAAGTCCTTTGATTGCTTTACTTTAAGAAATTCGTATATTTGTTTCTTGTATATTTATCGTATTGAGTAGATTGCTCAACAATAAACACAATAATATTATAAACATGGAAAACAACGACTTATTAGAAATGGTAAGAAGTAAGGCACAAGGATGGCTTACGAAAAGTTATGATGCGGAAACTCGTGCTCAAGTTCAAGCGTTACTTGACAACGAAGATCCTACTGAGTTAATCGAGTGTTTTTATAAAGACCTAGAATTCGGAACAGGTGGATTGCGCGGAATCATGGGGGTAGGTTCAAATCGTATGAATATATATACAGTTGGCGCGGCTACCCAAGGTTTATCCAACTATCTGAAAAAGGAATTCGCGGATTTAGAACAGATAAAGGTTGTCATCGGCCACGATTGCCGTAACAACAGCCGTAAGTTCGCGGAAATATCAGCCGATATCTTCTCCGCTAACGGTATCAAGGTTTATTTATTCGAAGACCTGCGTCCGACTCCGGAAATGTCATTCGCTATCCGTAAACTGGGATGCCAGAGCGGTATCATCTTGACGGCTTCTCACAATCCGAAAGAATACAACGGATACAAGGCTTATTGGGATGATGGCGCACAAATGATCGCCCCGCACGATAAGAATACGATCGCCGAGGTTAACAAGATCCGTAACGCTAGCGAGATTAAATTCAAAGGAAATAAAGAATTGATCGAGATCATCGGACAAGCGATCGATGATGAATATATCAAGGAATTAACAACGATTTCTTTGTCTCCGGAGGCTATTTCCCGCCATAAGGATATGAAGATCGTATACACTCCGATCCACGGAACTGGTGTTAAATTGGTTCCTGCCGCTTTGAAAGCTTATGGATTCACGAACATTATCCATGTACCGGAACAAGATGTTGTTAGCGGTGATTTCCCGACGGTTATCTCTCCGAACCCGGAAGAGCCGGCTGCTTTAGCTATGGCTGTAGAGAAAGCAAAAGAGACTGACGCTGAATTGGTAATGGCTTCCGATCCGGACGCAGACCGTGTAGGTGCCGCCGTTAAGAATAACGAAGGCGAATGGGTACTTTTGAATGGTAACCAAACCGCTTTGATGTTCGTTTACTATTTAATCACTCGCTGGAAAGAGTTAGGTAAGATCAATGGTAAAGAATATATCGTAAAGACAATCGTTACGACAGAGACGATCAAGACAATCGCCGAGCGTAATGGCGTAGAAATGTACGATGTTTATACAGGCTTCAAATGGATCGCTAACGTTATGCGTGAGAACGAAGGCAAGAAAAACTATATTGGTGGTGGCGAGGAAAGCTACGGATTCCTTTGCGAGGATTTCGTCCGCGATAAAGACGCTGTCTCCGCTTGCGTTATCTTAGCCGAGATCGCAGCTTGGGCAAAAGATCAAGGTTTGAGTTTGTATCAATTGCTTCAGAAGATTTACGTGGAATACGGCTTCTCTAAGGAGAAAGGTATCTCTGTCGTGAAGAAAGGCAAGAGTGGAGCGGAGGAGATCGAGGCTATGATGAAAAAGTTCCGTGAGAACCCGTTGACAGAGATCGCAGGCTCTAAGGTAACTTATTTCTACGATTATTCTACATTGAAAGGTAAGGACTATGCGGAGAACGAAACCGTTACATTAGATATGCCTACTACCTCTAATGTGCTTCAATACTTCACGGAAGATAATACAAAAGTATCTATCCGTCCTTCCGGAACAGAACCGAAGATCAAATTCTATTGCGAGGTTCACTCCAAGGTAAAGAGTATCGATGAATTGCCGGAGGCAGAGAAAGCGGCAGAAGAAAAGATCAATCAGATCAAGGCTTCTTTAGGGATCTAATCGAACTTAATTATTACATATAGAGGCAAGGGCGAGAATCGTTCTTGCCTCTTTTTATTCTATCAGATCAAATCAGACTTACTGAAACAAAACGGCAACAAGGCCGTCGCACTCGGAACGAGATACGCTTCCTCTTTTCCACAAAGAAGGACTTTCATAGGTTTGTTATAACGTTGCTCGGTTTCCGACATCACTTGCCGGCAGGCACCACAAGGCGTGATAAGATCCACACGTTCCCCATCCTTCATAGCCGCAATCGCCAAAATCTGAACTGCCGCATCCGGATAACGTGCTCCCGCATAAAATAAGGTGGTCCGCTCCGCGCAAAGCCCAGACGGATAGGCTGCGTTTTCCTGATTATTTCCGGAAAGTATCTCCCCATTCTCCAATAGAACCGCCGCTCCCACATGAAACTTGGAATAAGGAGCATAAGCTTTTTTCGAGGCTTCAAAAGCGGCCTCGTACAATTGCCTATATATATTGTCCAATTCTCCTACCGCATAGACCTCTACCCGGGTCTCTAATTTCAATTCTTTCATTTTCTTGATTGTTTTAATGTTTTGAAAGAAACATAACTATAATTCTTATAGGCTATAAATATAAAAAGAATATATTAATTTCGCACTCACATCATAGAATATACCTTAATATAGAACAAAGACATATGCATTCAATGCTTCTTACATCCGATAAAGACCCGATGGGCGCCGCTATCATCGATTATCTCGCACATGGAAAAGCGAGCAAACTCCGTGTATTCTCCTCCATGTTCGATGAAGATGAGATTCCCGTGAATCAATTATTCCGGACTTTCCAAGAAATGCCCTCCTTGGAACAGAAAGCCCTTCAACTCAGTACAGGTAAAATATTGGATGTTGGTGCCGGAAGTGGATGCCACACCTTGGCTTTACAGGAAATGGGTAAAGAGGTTACCGCTATCGACATATCCCCTCTTTCCATAGAGGCCATGAACAAACGGGGCGTAAAAGACGCCCGCTTACAGAATTTTTTTGACAGGAGCTTAACCGGACCATTCGATACCATTCTTCTCTTAATGAACGGTTCCGGGATTATCGGTAAACTGGAAAATCTCCCGGCTTTCTTTCACCGCTTAAAAGAGGTTCTAGCCCGGGACGGACAGCTTTTACTTGACTCTAGCGACTTAAGTTATTTATTTGAAGATGAAGACGGGAATCTGGATATCGCCCCTGAGGATGATTATTTCGGAGAGATCGATTTCCGCATGCAATATAAAAGTATCAAAGGGGATTCATTTGATTGGTTATATATAGATTTCAACACGCTGAATCTATACGCAAGGCAAGCCGGCTTTAAAGCGGAAAAAATAGAAGATGGGGAGCATTACGATTATCTAGCCCGTATCTCCTATTTTTAACCCATCAATTCCCAGTAGATATGTATTTTCTTTTATATATTTGTCCGGTAAAATCGGATCGAAAAGAACAGTTATGCGTTTATCCCTTCATTTTTTAGGTATATTATTATTGTCCCTCGCCTGTTTAAGCGCAGGGGCAGAAAGCCAGCGGAAGCTGACTTCCTATCAAAAATACATCAGTAAATACAGTGATTTGGCGATTCAACACCAAAAGAAATATCGCATTCCGGCAAGTATCACCTTAGCGCAAGGATTACTGGAATCCGGAGCTGGGCAAAGCGACTTGGCCAGACGCTCCAACAATCACTTCGGTATCAAATGCCATTCGGACTGGCGAGGCGGCAGGGTCTATCACGACGACGACCTGCGGGGAGAGTGCTTCCGGAAATACAAACGAGTAGAGGATTCTTATGATGACCATTCCCGCTTCCTCGCCGAACGCTCCCGCTACGAACGCCTGTTCAAATTAAACATCAAGGATTACAAAGGCTGGGCCAAAGGACTACAAAAATGCGGTTACGCCACCGATCGTGCTTACGCAAATAAATTAATCAAGGTTATCGAAGATTATGAGTTATACCGCTTTGACTCCGGTAAGGGAACAAAGAAGACCTCTACCAAGAAGCAAAATCTTCCGGTGTTCAATTATCAAGTCTATCGTACCCACGGTTTGATCTATGTATACGCTAAGGATAACGACAGTTTCGACCAGATCGCCCGAAGCATGGGATTCAAGGCCAAGCAGTTGATGAAATTCAACGAGGTGCCCGAGGACTTCCCGTTGCAGGAAGGCGATATCGTATATCTGGAAAAGAAAAAGAAGAAAGCGGACAAGCCGAATTACGACCACGTGGTACAAGTCGGAGAGTCTATGCACAGTATCGCACAGATGTACGGAATCCAGATCAAGAGTCTGTATAAAATGAATAAAAAAGACAAAGATTACATCCCGGAGGAAGGAGATGTCTTAAAACTTAGATAAGTAACATAAAAAAGTATTACCTTTGCGGTTCAAATAATATAGTACAATGAGTGATCAACGTTATAACCTGCGAGGCGTTTCCGCTTCAAAAGAAGATGTTCACAACGCAATAAAGAACATCGATAAGGGAATTTTTCCGAAAGCGTTCTGTAAGATCATCCCCGATATCTTAGGCGGTGATCCTGAATATTGTAATATTATGCATGCGGATGGTGCCGGTACCAAATCGTCCTTGGCGTATATGTACTGGAAAGAGACCGGAGATCTTTCGGTGTGGAAAGGTATCGCCCAAGACGCTCTTATCATGAATATCGACGACCTGCTTTGTGTAGGTGCCGTAGACAATATCTTGGTCTCTTCTACAATTGGACGTAACAAGCTGTTGGTTCCGGGCGAGGTGATATCGGCGATCATCAATGGAACAGATGAGTTGCTGGCAGAGTTACGTGAGATGGGCGTTGGTTGCTATGCGACAGGTGGCGAGACCGCAGACGTTGGCGACTTAGTTCGTACCATCATCGTAGATAGTACGGTCACTTGCCGCATGAAACGTTCGGACGTAATCGACAATAAGAATATCCAAGGAGGAGACGTGATCGTAGGTCTGGCATCTTCCGGACAAGCCACTTACGAGAAAGAATACAATGGAGGTATGGGTAGCAATGGTTTGACCTCTGCCCGCCATGATGTCTTCTCCAAGTATTTAGCGCAGAAATATCCGGAAAGCTACGATGCCGCCGTTCCCGAAGAATTGGTTTACTCCGGAGGATTGAAACTTACGGATAAGATCGAGGAATTAGGGATAGACGCCGGAAAGATGGTGCTTTCGCCGACACGTACCTATGCGCCGGTAATTAAGGTATTGCTTGATAAACTACGCTCTCAAATCCATGGCATGGTACATTGTTCGGGAGGGGCTCAGACAAAAGTTATGCACTTCGTAGAGAACAAGCGTGTAACCAAGGACAATCTCTTCCCTATCCCACCGTTATTCCGCACGATTCAGGAGCAGAGCGGTACGGACTGGAGCGAGATGTACAAGGTATTCAATATGGGACACCGGATGGAGATCTACATCGCTCCCGAGCATGCGGAAGAAGTAATCAGCATCTCAAAAAGCTTTGGTATTGATGCGCAAATCGTGGGTTTCGTAGAGGAAGCTGATAAAAATGAATTGATTATCGAAAGCGAGAAAGGTCGCTTTACCTATTAATAAAGATAAATGGCCGAAAATAGTTTACTTGGTAAATTAGACGGATTAGTGAGCCGTTTCGAGGAAGTCGGTACGCTTATTACCGACCCGGCGGTGATCGCCGACATGAAACGGTTCGTAAAACTGAACAAAGAGTACCGTGATTTGGAGAAAATCGTGGGAGCTCGTTCGGAATACGTGAAAGTATTGAACGGGATCGAGGAAGCGAAAGCCTTGCTTGAGTCCGAGCAAGATCCGGAAATGCGGGAAATGGCCCGTGAGGAGCTGGATACCTGCAACGAACGTATTCCCGCTTTGGAAGAAGAGATAAAATTATTGCTCGTTCCCGCTGATCCGCAAGACGACAAGAACGCGATCGTTGAGATACGAGGAGGAACGGGAGGTGACGAAGCCGCCCTTTTCGCCGGTGATCTATATCGTATGTACGTGAAGTATTGCGAACTGAAGGGATGGAAAATAAGCGTGTCTAGCTTTAGCGAAGGCTCGTCCGGTGGTTTTAAGGAAATCATCTTCACGGTATCGGGCGAGAAAGTATACGGAACGTTGAAGTATGAGTCCGGTGTACACCGTGTACAGCGTGTACCGGCTACGGAGACGCAAGGACGTGTACATACCTCCGCCGCTACAGTCGCCGTATTGCCTGAGGCGGATGAATTTGATGTTGAGATTAATGAAGGGGAGATTAAATGGGATACCTTCCGCTCCGGTGGGGCTGGTGGTCAGAACGTAAACAAGGTGGAATCAGGTGTCCGTCTGCGTTATGTCTGGAAGAACCCCATTACAGGTGTGAGTGAGGAAATCTTGATCGAATGTACGGAGACACGAGACCAGCCGAAGAACAAAGAAAGGGCGCTTACCCGTCTTCGTTCGTTTATTTATGACAAGGAACACCAGAAATACCTAGACGATATCGCCAGCAAGCGTAAGACCATGGTATCTACCGGTGACCGTTCCGCGAAGATCCGTACGTACAATTACCCGCAAGGGCGTATCACGGATCACCGTATCAATTACACGATCTATAATCTTTCAGCCTTTATGGACGGCGAAATTCAAGATTGCTTGGATCACCTGATCGTAGCGGAGAACGCTGAGCGATTAAAAGAGTCTGAATTGTAAACACATCCAATCATTTCATACTGAATAAGAAAATGAACAAACAACAGCTATTCGAGAATATTAAAAAGAAACAATCCTTCCTTTGTGTCGGATTAGATACAGATATAAAAAAGATCCCGCAACATCTTTTGTCGGAAGAAGATCCTATTTTCGCATTCAATAAAGCGATCATCGACGCTACCGCCGATTATTGTGTCGCTTACAAGCCGAATCTGGCTTTTTACGAAAGCCTTGGTACAAAGGGCATGATGGCTTTTGAGAAGACTGTGGCTTACTTACGGGAGAATTATCCCGATCAATTTATCATCGCCGACGCGAAACGCGGTGATATCGGAAATACCTCCGAGATGTATGCCCGTTCTTTCTTCGATCATATCAAGGTAGATGCCGTAACGGTCGCTCCCTATATGGGCGAGGATAGCGTAAAACCATTCTTGATCTACCCGGAGGCTTGGGTAATCTTATTGGCCTTGACCTCCAATAAAGGCTCACATGATTTTCAAATGACGGAAGACGCAAATGGTGAACGTCTTTTCGAGAAAGTACTAAAGAAATCGCAAGAATGGGCTAACGATGAGCAAATGATGTATGTAGTGGGCGCTACCCAAGGCAAGATGTTCCTTGATATCCGTAAACAGGCCCCGAATCATTTCTTGTTAGTTCCGGGCGTAGGCGCTCAAGGTGGAAGCTTGGCGGAAGTAGCTCAATACGGGATGAACGACCAATGCGGTCTTTTGGTAAATTCTTCCCGTGCGATTATTTACGCGGATAAGACGGAGGCTTTCGCCAACGTAGCCCGTGAGGCGGCACATGCCGTACAGAAAGAAATGGCCGGTTATCTACATGATAAGGGAATTATTCCCTGCAAAGCATAGGCTATATAAAGAATTTTCACCATTTTTGCAAACTAACTGTCTATAAACAGCGGACAGTCAACGAAGATACATATATAATTGAATAAGTAATGGAGTTTTCAGCCCAACAAATTGCCGGCTTCCTGAACGGAACGATTGAAGGAGATCCGAACGTTAAAGTCAGCAACTTCTCTAAAATAGAAGAAGGAAAGCCAGGTACATTGACCTTTTTGGCGAATCTTAAATATGCGCATCATATTTATAATACCGAGGCAAGCATTGTTTTGGTGAATAATGATTTCAAACCGGAACAACCGATAAGAGCCACACTTGTAAAAGTAGAGAACGCTTATGCGGCGCTCGCGATGTTATTAAATTTGGTAGAGCAATCGAAGAGCAAAAAGAAGGGGGTTGATTCTACCGCTTTTATCGCCGCTTCCGCGATCGTGAGCGACGATTGTTATGTCGGTAACTTCGCCTACATCGGAGAAGGCGTAAAAATGGGTAAGAACTGTATGGTATACCCGCACGCTTATATCGGTGATCACGTGACGGTAGGAGATAACTGCGTATTCTATCCGCATGCCACCGTTTACGAGAATTGTATAATCGGCAATAATTGTATCCTTCATGCCGGTAGCGTAGTCGGGGCTGACGGTTTCGGATTCGCTCCCGAAGGTGAGACTTACAAGAAAATCCCGCAATTAGGCAACGTTATTATCGAGGATGATGTAGAGATCGGAGCCAATACGACAATTGACCGTGCGGTGATGGATTCTACGATCATTCACCGAGGCGTTAAGCTGGACAATCTCGTACAAATCGCTCATAACGTGGAGGTAGGCGAGAATACCGTGATGGCGGCGCAAGTCGGCATCGCCGGTTCCGTAAAAGTAGGAAAGCATTGTATGTTTGGCGGACAAGTTGGTTTGGCCGGACATATCCATGTGGCGGACCACGTCGTATTCGGAGCTCAGGCTGGCGTTATCAGCGACGTGAAGGAAGCGACGACATTGCTCGGGGCGCCGGCGATCAACGCTAAGAACTTCATGCGTTCCAGCGCGATCTTCAACCGTCTTCCGGATATATACCGCTCGCTGGGGCAAATGCAACGGGAGATCGAACAACTCAAGAAAGAAATTAATAAACAATAAAGACCTATGCAAAAACAGAAAACGCTTGCGGCAAGTTTCTCCTTGAAAGGAAAAGGGTTGCATACCGGATTAGATATAGAGATTACGTTTAATCCCGCACCCGAGAACCATGGATACAAGATCAAACGTGTCGATATGGAAGGCCAACCGACGATTGACGCCTTGGCCGAGAACGTGGTTAATACACAACGGGGTACGGTGCTTAGCAAGAATGGCGTTCAAGTAAGTACGATCGAGCACGCGATGGCGGCTTTATACGCTTATGAGATCGATAACTGCTTGATCGAGGTAAACGCACCCGAGTTTCCGATCCTAGACGGAAGTTCTCGCTTCTTCTCCGAGGAAATCCAAAAGACAGGGGTTGTTGAGCAAAACGCTCCGAAGGATTATTATATCGTAAAGCACAAGATCGAGGTAAAAGATGAGGAAACCGGTTCTTCGTTGATCATCCTTCCGGATGATAAGTTCAGCGTGAACGTATTGATCTCATTCGATTCGCCCGTGCTTTCCAACCAATTCGCCACGTTGAACGATCTCAGCGAATTCCCGACAGAATTGGCGGCTTCACGTACGTTCGTATTCGTACGCGAAGTGGAGATGTTGCTCAACAATAACTTGATCAAGGGTGGCGATTTAGACAATGCGATCGTTATCTACGACCAGAAGATACCGCAAGAATCTTTGGACAAATTGGCGGATATGCTGAACATCCCTCACAAGAACGTGCAGGAATTAGGTTATATCAATAACAAGCCGCTTGTATTCGATAACGAACCGGCACGTCATAAATTGATCGACGTGATCGGAGATATCGCCTTGATCGGTAAGCCGATCCGCGGACGTGTGATCGCTACCCGTCCGGGACATAAGATCAATAACCAGTTAGCTCGTATGATCCGCAAGGATATCAAGATGAACGAGGTGCAAGCCCCGGTATACGATCCGAACCGTGAGCCGGTGATGGATATCAACCGTATCCGTGAATTATTGCCGCACCGCTATCCGTTCTTATTGGTTGACAAGATCATCGAGGTTGGCGGGAACTATATCGTAGGCGTAAAGAACATCACGACCAACGAACCGTTCTTCCAAGGGCATTTCCCTCAGGAGCCGGTCATGCCGGGAGTCCTGCAGGTTGAGGCTATGGCACAAACAGGTGGTTTGCTAGTCTTGAATTCCGTAGATGAGCCAGAGCGCTATTCTACCTACTTCATGAAAATAGATGGCGTGAAATTCCGCCAAAAAGTCGTTCCGGGCGATACGTTGATCTTACGTCTGGAATTATTGGCACCGATCCGTCGCGGGATCTCTACCATGAAAGGGTATGTATTCGTTGGTGATAAATTGGTTAGTGAAGCCGAGTTCATGGCTCAGATTGTAAAAAACAAATAATAAGATAAAGTACGATAATGAATATATCTCCTCTAGCAGTCGTTCATCCAGAGGCCCAGATCGGCCAGAATGTAACTATCGATCCGTTTGCCGTGATTGAGAAAGATGTCGTAATCGGTGATAATTGCCATATATATTCTCACGCCGTTATCTTGGATGGCGCACGGATTGGTAAAAATTGCAATATTTTCCCGGGAGCGGTCGTTGCCGGTATCCCTCAAGACATGAAATTCGCGGGGGAAACCACGACGGCGGAAATCGGAGATAACACGACGCTTCGCGAATGCGTGACGATCAACCGGGGTACCGCTTCCAAAGGTAAGACCGTGGTAGGTCGCAATTGCTTAATCATGGCTTATTCGCACGTGGCCCATGATTGCGTCTTAAAAGACCATATTATCATCGGTAACGCTTCGCAAATCGCCGGGGAGGTAGAGATTGATGATTTCGCTATCGTAAGCGGAGGTTCCTTGGTGCATCAGTTCACGCGTATATCCAAGCACGTGATGGTACAAGGCGGTTCTCGTATCGGAAAAGATATCCCTCCTTATACCTTGATCGGCCGTGATCCGATCGTTTATTGCGGTATCAATATCGTAGGTTTACGTCGCCGGGGATTCACGAATCAGCAGGTATTCTTGATTCAAGACATCTATCGCACGCTGTATACCCGAGGCTTGAATAATACGGAGGCGCTGAAAGCGATCGAGACCGAGTACGAGCCTAGCGAGGAACGGGATTTGATCCTCAATTTCATCAAGTCTTCCAGCCGGGGTATCGTAAGAGGTTCGATCGACGAATAAGCGACACGGACATCCGAACAACCAAAAACAAATCGGCGCAAATCCGCATCTTACGATGAGGGGTTTGCGCCGATTCGCTATTTATGTCGCCAAAAGGTTATTTATAGGGTAATTCCCGTGATCTGCCGGATCATTTCAAGATCGATCCCCATAGCTTTCATCTTCTTGGCGTTTTCTAGATTCGCTTCTGCCTTACCTTTCGCCTCGCCTTCCGCCAGTCCTTCCATATGTCCTTCCATATGTCCTTCCATACGTCCCTCAAGCTTCGCCGAATCCAACACGTCATTTTGTATCATGACCGCATTCAAGTGTTCGTCATAAGCGTGTCTGTCCTCAGGAGTCATGGAGTAGTATTTTAATTTTTCTCGAGCTTCGCCTAATCCCGGAGCCATGGTGCCGGGACGGATCGTTCTGTCCTTAAGGTAGTTCATCCATTCCTCTAAGGGAGTGACGGCTACCTTATCGAACTCGTTGACCCGTATAAGTATGTATTCGGGGAAAATCTCGGAAGGTAGCCGGGAAACAATCGCATTCCTCTCTTTCGTGTTGACTACCAATTGATCCTTGGTATGTACGCCGATGAAATGATTCTGCCCGTGATAAAGGTAGTCCTCGCCCAGTGATATGTACTCGGTTATGGTTTTCGCCACGCCATAGAGTACCTGTTCGAGATAATATAGCTTGCGAATATTTTGTATTTTCACGATGATGATCTCGCCCTTGTCGTTAAGCGCCTTGGCGTACACCCTGTTGAACTTGTCATCCTCATGACAGTTGATTACCCTCGCTCTCCAGCAGCTCCACGATGGTAATCTTCTCTCCAAGAAAAAACCGTGAGAAAACCCTCCAGCACACCGAAGTTGGCTTTTTGCCGGAGCAGTCTCTTGATCGCCCAATCGAAACGTATGTATCGGTCTTTTAATTCTTTTATGCGTTGATCCTCCTTTTTTTTATCCATAGTTGATAGGTTTTAAGTTACGGCCCAATAGCGGGCGGTGCCATAAAGATATGTCATTTCGGGCGAAAGACAAAAGATTGATATCTGATACTGTGATTTTTATTATTTACCCATATTACAATTACCTATTCAAGGTGACAACTGCCGCTAATATCTCAGCCGCAGATTCCGTCTCTTTGACGAAGGTTGAAGACGAAGCTACGACGGTCGCCTCAGATACAGGGATCAGACGCGCACCCTCTTTCATTATTTATAGCGACGTATATTGGGTATATCCATATTTTTACTACTTTTGAGGCGATAATAAAACTAAACAACTATGCTATTTAGATTTCTAATCCTATCAGATGAAGCAGATGACTTCAAGCGCGAGATCAAGATTGATTCCGAGTCTACTTTCTTGGATTTGCAAAACGCCATCCTCGACTCTGTAGGTTATACAAAGGATCAAATGACCTCTTTCTTCATATGTGACGATGACTGGAGTAAAAAGACAGAGATCACATTAGTGGAGATGGATACCTCTTCCGAGGAAGACAGCTATGTCATGGCCGATACTCAACTGGAAGAATTGTTGGAAGACGAGCACCAAAAACTACTTTTCGTTTTCGATTATATGACCGAACGTGCCTTCTTCATGGAACTTCGTGAGATCGTTCCGGGAAAAGACTTGGATGCTCCTATTTGCAGCAAATCGGTAGGTACGCCTCCCGCCCAAATAGTTTCTTTCGATGAGTTCGAGGCTAAGAACGGTAGCACGGACGTAGGAGAAGATTTTTACGGTGACTCCGAATACGATATGGACGAATTAGACAAAAGCGGCTTCGACGGTTTAGGCGAAGGTCCGATGGATAATCCTTACGACGACGAGCGCTTTTGATGAATTCCCTCGTTATATTACTTGGGCCGACAGGAGTCGGAAAGACCGAGTTAAGCCTCCAAGTGGCGGAACGTTTCGGCTCTCCGATTATCTCTTCCGACTCCCGTCAGCTCTATAAAGACCTTCCGATCGGCACGGCTGCCCCTACACCGGAACAAATGGCACGTGTCAAGCATTATATGGTAGGCACTCTCTCACTTACCGATTATTACAGCGCCAGCAACTTCGAGGAAGATGTGGTCTCCCTCCTATCCGAATTACATAAAACGATCCCGACCGTCGTAATGACCGGAGGCTCTATGATGTACATCGACGCCGTATGTAAAGGTATTGACGATATCCCGACGGTTACACCGGAGATCCGGGATGCCCTATACATGCAATTTGAAACCGAGGGACTAGCCCCTATCCTCGCTGAATTAAAAGAAGCAGACCCCGTTCATTACGAGGAAGTGGACCGGAATAATTACAAACGAGTGATCCATGCCGTAGAGATTTGCCGGATGACAGGCAAGCCTTACTCCTCCTTCCGCACGAACATTAAGAAAGAGCGTCCGTTCCGGATCATCAAAGTAGGGCTTAATAGAGATCGTGACGAATTATGCGACCGCATCAACCAACGTGTAGATCAAATGATGAGCGAAGGATTATTGGAAGAGGCTCGCCGGGCTTATCCCTTCCGTCATTTGAATTCCTTGAACACGGTAGGTTATAAAGAATTATTCAATTACTTCAGCGGAGAATGGACATTAGACCTCGCCGTGGAGAAAATCAAACGAAACTCCCGGGTCTACGCCCGGAAGCAAATGACTTGGTTTAAACGGGACCCAGAAATAACATGGTTCCATCCGGATGAGACCGAAGCTATATTTACACATCTGAGCCAACAGATCATATAGCGTTTTAACAATGCCCATTATAAGGTGCTTACAATGGGCATTATAAACATGCTTGAATAGGCATTGTAAGCATCTTAAAATAGGCATCAAGGTTTTCCGCTGATTATCAAAGCCAAACGCAACGACTTTATTTCTTGAAAACCAGATAAACCGCCGCTACCAAGAATACGAAAGCAAGCGCATGGTTCCATTTAAACGACTCCCCCTTAAAAGCGATGGTACTGAAGGCCACGAATACCACCAACGTAATCACCTCTTGGATCACTTTCAATTGAATCAAGTTGAACGGCCCCCCGTTATCCCGGAAACCGATGCGATTCGCCGGTACTTGGAAACAATACTCAAAAAAAGCGAGAAACCAACTAAACAGGATTACGCCAAACAAAGGAAGATGCTCAAACCAACTGAATTGTTGCTTCATCTTCAAATGACCATACCAAGCGCATGTCATAAAAATATTAGACACGATCAACAATAAAATCGTATAAACACTTTGCATATTATCTTATTTTTCGAGGTAAATAATCTTCTTGTATATTCGTCATGCTCCCCCAAAGGCTGTAACGGGCCTCCGGATTGATCGCTTCCAGACTTTTCAGCAGCTCTTTCATATCCGAACGACTGGAACCCGACTCATAAGGACAGTTCTTCAATTGTTTCCGGTACCCTTTCCATGCGGCGACCTGAATCAACTCCCTCTCTTCCACCAGACACATCGGACGGATAATCTCCATATCAAACTTATCCATTTTCAACCGGGGAGGCATTGTTCCGAAAGCCCCTTGGTGGGTCAGGTTCATCAACAGTGTCTCTAGGATATCATCTTGATGATGCCCTAGCGCAATCTTATTGCATTTATGAGCCTTAGCGATCTCAAACAAAGCTTTCCGGCGAGTCCAAGAGCATAAAAAGCAGGGAGATTTGCGAGTGTCCGTAGAAGGATCGAAACTTGTCTCATGGACAATGAAAGGCAAATCATGCTCCTCCGCGCAACTTCTAAGATATTCCCGATCCGAACAATAAGGGATATTCGTCATCACGATATGCGCTACCACGACCTCAAACCGAGGACAATAGATTTTCGACCTGCGCCCCAGTAAATCCACCAAGGCCAAGGAATCTTTTCCTCCGGACAACCCGACCAAGATCCGGTCACCATCATTGATCAAGCCATAGTCGAAAATCGCTCTCTTTACCTTATTCTCTATCTTGCGAAACAAACGTTCGTCCGCTGTCAATTTTGCCATATCTTTTCTTTACGGGCGCAAAATTATACATTTATCTTTTCGATTTGTATGCCTCTACAAAAATATTCTTATCTTTGAAACTGCATAACTATATAATCTAGAATAGACAAAATGAAACGGTTATCCAAAAAGCTGCTTTATACGCTAGGAGTTACACTCCTATGCGGAGGAATGCAACTACATGCGCAAAGTCTTGATCAGGCAAAAAAATTATATAACGACGGGAAATACGCGGAAGCCAAACCTGTGTTCGAGAAACTAGTGAAACAAGCGCCAAGCAATGCCTCTTATAATCAATGGTATGGTGTTTGCTGTTTCGAGACCGGAGATTTAGCAGGAGCGGAGAAACATCTTAAGGTTGCCGTAAAGCGTAGGGTACAAGACGCTTATCGATACCTTGGAGAAGTATACTACCAGACCTATCGTTTTGACGAAGCCGAGGAGATGTTCGACGAATACATCACCCTCCTAACAAAAAAGAAACAAGATGTGGAGCCTTACCAGATCCGTATGGACTTGGCGAACAAAGCAAGCCGTATGCTTGATAAGGTAGAGAATGTCCAGATTATCGATAGCTTGGTCGTTGATAAAGATGATTTCTTATCAGCCTATACCTTAAGCGAGGAAAGCGGTACGTTGACCACTTACCAAGATTTCTTCCAGACAAACGATCCGGGCAACTCATCGGTATACATGAACCAGAAGGGGGATAAGATTTATTACGCCCACTCGACAGACGGTAACCACAATTGTCTTTTTACCCAATCCAAGCTCATGGATCAATGGGGAGACGAGAAACAGTTACCGATGAATATCAATAGTGACGCCGACGATGGGTATCCATTCGTGCTATCCGATGGCGTAACGATTTATTACGCATCCAAAGGGAACGGCTCTCTGGGCGGATATGATTTATTCGTCACCCGTTACAACATCAATTCCGATACTTACCTTACACCGGAGCAATTGGGCATGCCCTATAACTCCCCGTTTAACGATTATATGATGGTGATCGACGAAGCCAAGCAATTGGGATGGTTCGTTTCCGATCGTTATCAACCGGAAGGAAAAGTCTGCGTATACTTATTCATCCCGAACGACAACCGCGAGCGAGTAGATAGCGAGGATGTCGAACTAAAACGTGCCCGGGCCTCTATTGCCTCGATCAAGGATTCATGGAAACCCGGATCGAATTACGAAGAGCTTATTCATTTAGCCCATACCGAGATTCCTTATGGACGTATAGAAATAAAGAAAGATTTCACGTTCCCGATCCATGATGATATCGTTTATTACACCTTAGACGATATCCAAAGTCCGGAAGCGAAGAACTACTACGAGAAAGTAGTTTCCATCCATAGACAGATCAAGGAGCTAAATGAGAAACTAGAGAGTTTACGAGCCAGCTACATCAAAGGGAATAAGGCGAAGCGAGAACAACTGAAGCCTACGATTCTTGATGCGGAAGAAAAGTTAAACAACCTGCTCGGCCAACCGGACGAATGGGAGAAAAAGGCACGTAACGCAGAGATCGTATACCTAAGAAACAACCATAAATAAGAAGAACTATGCTACTGGACATAGCCATCATCGTCTTCCTCATGGTAGCGGCCATCCTACTGATACTGGCGGAGATATTCCTTCTTCCGGGAATAACACTCGCGGGTATAGGCGGGGCTATTTTCGCTATCGGCGGAGTCGTTTTCGCTTATACGGTAGGTATATGGGTAGGGCATCTGACTTTATCCTTATCAATCATTACATTCGGAATAATCTTCGCTTGGTTATTGCGTTCCCGGTCTTTTAACAAGATCGCTTTAAAGACAGATATCGATTCCAAGCTGACATCCAGCAGGGATCTCGGAATAGAACCCGGAGACGAGGGGATCACGCTCTCACGCTTAGCCCCTATCGGCAAGGCCCGGATTAAAGGTATTAACGTGGAAGCGAAATCTCAAGACGAATTAATCGATGAGAACACGCCGATCGTAGTGATCAGGGTAGACAGTTACAACGTAATTGTCCGTCCTAAAGAAGAAACAAATATTCACGCTTAATTTTTTATATATGGAAATAACCTTTTTGCCACTTATCCTATTGGGGGCCGCAGTACTTCTGCTGGCAATCTTTTTCTATTATGTGCCGTTCCTGTTATGGATCTCGGCCAAAGTATCAGGAGTCAATATCTCCTTGATCCAGTTATTCTTGATGCGTATCCGAAAAGTTCCTCCCTACATCATCACTCGTGCGATGATCGAAGCGCATAAGGCAGGAATAAAGACGCTTACACGCGACGAGCTGGAAGCGCACTATTTAGCGGGTGGACATGTCGAGAAAGTAGTGCATGCGCTGGTTTCCGCGTCGAAAGCGAATATCGACCTTCCTTTCCAGATGGCTACCGCTATCGACTTGGCCGGACGTGACGTATTCGAGGCTGTACAAATGTCGGTAAATCCGAAAGTGATCGATACCCCTCCGGTAACAGCGGTAGCGAAAGACGGAATCCAGTTAATCGCCAAGGCACGTGTCACCGTTCGTGCGAATATCAAGCAATTAGTGGGTGGTGCCGGAGAAGAGACGATCTTAGCCCGTGTAGGTGAAGGTATCGTATCTTCCATTGGTTCATCCGAAAGCCATAAGACCGTATTGGAAAATCCGGATTCCATCTCGAAATTAGTGCTTCGCAAAGGGCTTGACGCCGGAACAGCTTTCGAAATCCTTTCCATCGATATCGCCGATATCGATATAGGTAAGAACATCGGCGCTTTCTTGCAAATGGATCAAGCTCAAGCGGATAAGAATATCGCTCAGGCGAAAGCCGAGGAACGCCGTGCGATGGCTGTCGCCCTCGAGCAAGAGATGAAGGCGAAAGCACAAGAAGCCCGTGCCAAGGTGATCGAGGCAGAAGCGGAAGTTCCCAAGGCAATGGCAGACGCTTTCCGCACAGGAAACCTAGGCGTAATGGACTATTACAAGATGAAGAACATCGAGGCGGACACTTCTATGCGTGAAGCGATAGCTAAACCGACCGGTACTCCATCAAAACCATTAAAGGACTAAAATAGTTATATACATGGAACTATCTCCAAGGGCAGGGTCGCACCTTGCCCTTTTATGATTAAAAGTAAACTTAATTAGCTGATCGAATATGAGAACAATCCCCGCTTCAGAATTAGCGATCCATTCAGATGGTAGTGTTTTCCACCTGCATTTAAAACCAGAACAACTCGCGGATCGTGTGGTACTTGTTGGCGATCCCGCACGGGTTACAACCGTCGCTTCCTATTTTGAGTCTCAGGAATGTGAGGTTTCCAGCCGGGAGTTTCATACCATCACGGGCCAATACAAGGGAAAACGTATCACGGTTGTATCCCATGGCATCGGTACAGATAATATTGATATCGTATTAAATGAGTTGGACGCTCTCGCTAATATTGACTTCTCAACCCGTACGATCAAGCCGGAATTCAAGCAACTTTCCCTAGTTCGTATCGGGACTTCCGGAGGGTTACAGCCATTTGTCCCGATTGGGACTTACGTAGCTGCGGAGAAATCGATCGGATTCGATGGAGTCATTTATTTCTACGCAAATAGTAATTCCGTTCGTGACGCAGACTTGGAATCTGAATTAATAAAACAGCTTGATTGGCGGCTTAGCGGCATATGGCCTTATGTCGTATCGGCAGATCCATCGTTGATCGAGCAAATCACCCGTAATGATATTATCCGGGGAACGACTATCGCGGCCAATGGCTTCTACGGGCCGCAAGGGCGCGAGCTCCGATTGCCCTTGACTGATCCGGAATTGAACCGGAAAATAGAGGCTTTCGAGTACAACGGGCGAAAGATTACGAACTTCGAGATGGAGAGCTCCTCTTTAGCTGGTCTGGCCGCTCTCATGGGACACCGGGCAATGACCGTATGTTGTATTATCGCCGGACGTGTGGATAATCATATGAATACGGATTATAAAGGTTCTTTGGAGGAACTGATTGAAACTGTATTAGACCGTATATAATAATATCAAGACTATGAAGTGGGATCATTCACTAATCGATACGTTGGAATGGGGGAATCAGATCTCCCATAAGGAAGATAAAATAAAGATAGCGGACCTTATCGCATCTAAAGTCGAAAACGGACAAGTCATAGGTGTTGGCTCCGGTTCTACCTCCTATCTAGCGTTGATTCGCATAGCGGAACGTATCCGGACGGAACGTCTTTCCATCTTGGCGATCCCCACTTCATTAGAAATCCGGATGACTTGCGCCCAGCTAGGCATTCCGGTTACCAGCCTGTTTTCCCACAAGCCGGACTGGACCTTCGATGGGGCTGATGAAGTAGATTCCCACTTTAACTTGATCAAAGGGCGTGGAGGCGCCATGTTCAAGGAAAAGCTATTAATCAGTTCCAGTCCGCAGACCTATATACTGGTCGATCCTTCCAAGAAAGTGGAGAGGCTGGGAGCTAAATTCCCGATCCCGATAGAGATTTTCCCGGGAGCTCTCACCTATGTAGAGGACAGACTCCAGCGTTTGAACCCCGGTGAGATAAAACTTCGTATGGGGCAAGGTAAGGATGGACCGATCATTACCGAGAATGGCAATATGATCCTAGACGTATGGATGGACTATATCCCTGAAAATACAGAATCCACTCTCAAGTCGATTACGGGCGTACTCGAGAGTGGACTCTTTATGAACTATAAGGTAGAAGTATTAGGGCTTACTTCATGAATCCTTGTTGTTTCAATACCTTCAAGAGCACCTCGGAGAAATGTTCACTATTTTTCTTCGTATAGCGTACGTCCGTAAAGACCTGCGCCAGTGTTTCCTTATTATTCTCCCTTACAAACTGCTTATTCACCTCTAATGCCTCTTTCTCACTATACAAGGCATCGATGGAAGCCGGAGTAAAGTCCGTATAAGTCTCGTTTTGTACCACAGCCGCCAATGGTAAACGTTCAACTTGAGCGGGTATAGGCTCTGCCGGATAACCCACCGTAACCGTAACGATCGGGACAACCAGACGGGGAAGAGAAAGCGCCTCAATGATCTGGTCCGCATTATAAGCCGTCGTACCCAGATAGCAAATGCCTAAGCCTTTTTCCTCAGCGGCATTGCAGAAACTCTGGGCGAACAACATCGCATCTATCGTCGAAGCGATAAACGTTTGTAAATTATCGAATCCGGCCTCCGCTTTCCTGCACTCCGCCCATTTCACGAAACGGTTCGCGTCCGCACAAAAAGTAAGTACCACCGGGGCTCCCGTAATCATTGGTTGGTTAAAATGAGCCGGAGCCAGTTTCTCCTTGTTCGCAGGGTCGCGGGTAACCACGACACTATACAATTGCATATTTCCTGTATTCGAGGCACGAGTAGCCACTTCCAATAATTCATTCAGCAAAGACTCCGGGATATCCTGATCCGTATATTTACGGATACTTCTTCTATTCTTCATGCATTCTAACATAGCAATCCTATTTTTAAATTCTCAATAACTAAATCCTAATATCCATGCCGGCATACGGTTAAACACGCTTTTCGGTAACCCGTAGATAGCCGCATAAGCGTCGGGTACGAAGCGGAGACGATCATATCCCCTTAAGGGATCACCTACGGCGAAGATATATTTACCGCCAATCAAGAAATCTCCGTTCTCCATGAATTCCACGTTCGCCACGGAACGCATCTGGCTTAAGAAATAGGTTTCACACATCAATTGCCGATTCTCCTTATCTCCGAAAAAAGAGATCAGCAAGTTGGTATCCCCCATAAAGACTTTCTGCTTGGCCGGAGTGGTTCCCAGTTGGTCTGCCGAGTAATAAATAAGCCTCACATCATGAAAGAAACGCAACAGGCTATCGCTTTGCTGACGAAGCATATTTGTCTTACGGGTTACATCAATCGATTTCGGACGTAAAGGAGCCGACTCAGCCACCATCATAAAATATTTTTGAGCTCGTTCCAGATTACTCATCGAAATAGAAACCACCGAAGGCAAATCCCGGCAAATCTCTTTTCTCACTAATTCTTGCAGACGGAAATAATACATATCCGGGTCTTGCCAATAAAAAGGATAACATCCATGTTCCAGATAGTTCCGGTAAATCGGCACAATATTCATCTCCGCATTGATCTCCTTCACCAAATCATGATGGTTCGCTAAGATATCCTCCAACGGAATGGGATCTTTATCCAGAATGCTTTCGTAAGAAAGGAATTCACGGAACGACATCGGATGCATGGTATAAAAAGCAGCCTCATGCCTTAACCCGTTCCGCACCTCTGTCTGCGAGTACAAAGAAGTGGTAGCGAAAACAATCTTTAAGGCGGGGTTGGCATCCAATAAAGCTGAGACCTCTTCCATCCAGCCCGAATAGAAATGGATCTCATCCAAAAACAAATAATGCCCCCCGGCTTGCAGGAACTCCTTAACCGCATCGGTCAATGAATGTGTCTCAAACCAGAAATCATCCAGATTCACATACAGGGCTTCCCGTGAATCTTCAAATTTCAACTTAATATGCTGTAACAACAAGGTAGTCTTACCAACCCCTCGAGAGCCGAAGATGCCGATTAACCGATCCTCCCACTCTATCCGTGCATGCAAATAACGCAGGAATGTACAATTTATTCCTTTCAACAATAGCTGATGATTCCGCTGAAGCAAGTCCATATACAAATCTGTTTTACGCGAATATAAAAAATGTTCCGTGTTTTTCGTACCTTTGTCAACACTAAACCAATAAAAAGATGAATACATCCAAAGTCTACTTTACTAATTTACGCACGACCCCCAGCAGCAACCTGCTGGATAAGATGGAACGTCTGGTAAAACGTGCCGGTATCGCCAATATCGACTTCAAAAATCAATTTGTAGCCATTAAGATCCACTTTGGCGAACCGGGGAATTTGGCATACATTCGTCCTAATTACGCCGCTCGCTTGGTGAGCCTGTTACGTGAATTAGGCGCGAAACCGTTCCTTACCGATTGCAACACCTTATACTCGGGCCGCCGCTCCAACGCTGTCGATCATCTTCAAAGCGCCATGGAAAATGGGTTCAATCCCATGTCCGCCGGTTGCAACGTTATCATCGCCGATGGCGTGAAAGGTACGGACTACCGGGAAATCGAGATTGACGGGCAATATTGCAAGGCCCCGAAAATAGGTGCCGCTATCGCCGATGCCGATATCATCATTTCCATGAACCATTTCAAAGGTCACGAGCAAGCCGGTTTCGGCGGTGCGCTGAAAAACCTCGGGATGGGATGCGCCAGCGTAGGCGGTAAACTGGAATTACATTGTGCCTCACAACCCCGTATCGATACGGAGGCTTGTAAAGGCTGTAACATCTGTGTAAAGCACTGCGCTCACGATGCCATCCATTTGAATAACAACCGAAAGGCCGAAATTGATTACGAGCGTTGTGTAGGTTGCGGGCAATGTGTGGCTCTTTGCCAGTACGACGGTGCCGTAATGGGCGAAGGTGATACTTCCGAGCGATTGAATTACAAGATCGACGAGTACACGAAAGCCGTATTAGCAGACAAGCCTCATTTCCATGTTAGTTTTATCATGAACGTATCTCCGGAATGCGATTGCTGGAATCATAACGATGCCGCCATCATCCCCGATTTGGGTATCGCCGCGTCTTTCGATCCGGTGGCCTTGGATAAGGCTTGCGCCGATATGGTTATCAACGCTCCTATCATCGGAGGTAATAAATTAGCCGAGACTCATCCTCACGAACACCTTGAGGGAGAGGATAAATTCCATTTGATTCATCCGGATACGAACTGGCAAGCCGGCCTACGTTATGCGGAGGAAATCGGACTGGGTTCTCAAGCGTATGAATTAATAACAGTTTAATAGACGGAATGAGTACAATTTGCGCTATATCTACAGCTCCGGGAGTAGGAGGAATCGCAGTGGTCCGTGTCTCCGGGCCGGATGCTTTCAAGATTTGTGATCGGATATTCCGGCCGAAGAAGGTAGATAAGAGTTTATCTACCCAAAAGGCTTATACCTTAACGTATGGTTCCATCGTCGGTAACAATGACGAAACCATAGATGAGGTGATCGCCGCTGTTTTCCGTGCCCCCCATTCTTTCACGGGGGAAGATACGGTGGAAATCACCTGCCACGGCTCGACGTATATCCAACAACAAATCCTGCAATTCCTTATCTCCAGCGGATGCCGTATAGCGCAACCGGGTGAATATACGCAACGTGCTTTCATGAATGGCAAGATGGACCTTAGCCAAGCGGAGGCCGTTGCGGATTTAATCGCCTCCACTTCGGCCGGCCAACATCGTTTGGCTCTAAGCCAGATGCGAGGTGGTTTCAGTAGGGAACTCGCCGAACTTCGAAACCAACTGCTCCATTTCACCTCTCTCATGGAATTGGAACTGGATTTCAGTGACCATGAGGAATTAGAGTTCGCTGATCGTAGCGAGCTTCGCACGCTTGCGGATCATATCGAACAGGTCATCTCCAAACTCGCCCAATCTTTCAGCGTAGGTAACGCTATCAAAAACGGTATTCCTGTCGCCATCATCGGTGAGACGAATGCCGGCAAATCTACTTTACTAAACGCCTTGTTGAACGAGGATAAAGCGATCGTCAGCGACATCCACGGAACGACCCGTGACGTTATCGAGGATACGATCAATATCAACGGCCAGCTCTTCCGTTTCATCGACACCGCCGGTATCCGTGAAACAAGCGATACGATCGAAGCTCTTGGTATTGAACGTAGTTTCAAGGCTCTAGACCAAGCGCAAATCGTCATCCTCATGTACGACTTAACCCGTGACCTCAAGGATTTCGAGGCTTTCTATCAAGAAATAGCTCCGAGATTAACGAATAAGTCTGTTATCTTAGCGATGAACAAATGCGATGTATTACCCGCATCCTCTCTCCCAACCTTCTCTTTCCCCACCGAAGGCTGGCATCAAATCGCTATTTCCGCCAAAGGCAAGCTGCATATCGCAGAGCTACAACAACTCCTCACGGAAGTCTCTTCCATCCCCACCCTCCACCAAAGCGACATCATCGTAACGAATGCCCGCCACTTCGAGGCGCTTACGCATGCGCTGGAAGCTATACATAGGGTACAAGAAGGTTTGAACTCCAGCCTTTCCGGGGATTTCATCTCGCAAGATTTACGGGAGTGTATATTCCATTTATCGGATATCGTAGGAGAGGTTACGACAGATCAGGTGCTGGGGAATATATTTCAGCATTTTTGCATCGGCAAGTAGGATATTGTAATCAACTGCAACGATTTAGAACTAACTATAATGAAGTCGCTGATTTTCAGCGGCTTTTTTATTTGCCAAAAATCCAGCTATAAACAGTTGGATACTGTTGTTCACCATATTTTTCTACCGTATTTCTACCGCGGAACAATTAAGGGATTTTGCCCGATGTCACACTGACGCATTTGTTGACGTGTGTTGACAATGGTTTACGTGAGTAGACAAAAAGGGAAATTATCCGAGCTGTAAAAAGCTCATGTTTCACTAAAATATGGAGAATAACAAAAATGGAAGTAAAAAGAATCTGCCAGTGGTGCGGCAAGCCTTTCATGGCAAAAAAGACCACTACCAATTATTGTAGTCCGCAATGTTCCAAAAGAGGTTACAAACACCGTATGAAGGAACGTAGAATGGAAATGCGCGAATTTCAGGAAATGCTGGAGGTAAAGAACAAACTGGAGAGCCAGGAATACTTTACCTTTTCTCAAGCAGCCAGACTAATGGGAGTTTCTCGCCAGTATGTCTATAAATTGGTAAAAGAAGACAAACTTCGTGCATCAAGGCTGAGTTCAAGAATGTCGCTCATCAGAAGAACCGACATCGAACTTATGCTGAAAACAAAACCTTATGAAGTTCTCAGACCAAAAGATGAATTTGACGTTACCGAGTATTATACAGCTGAACAGATTGCGGAAAAGTACAAAGTTAACGCCAAATGGGTGTGGACCTATACCCGGCAAAATAATGTTCCCAAGGTCAGAATCCGCCAGTTTAATTATTACAGTAAAAAGCACATAGATGCGGCATTTGCCAAATATAAGACTGATGACGCCTTGACCGAATGGTACACTCCGGAAGAAATCGAGAAAAACTATGGGATGACACGTGTAGCCATCCGTTCACATGTTTACCGCAACAACATCCCTTCAAAGAAAGAGCACGGCCAGATATTCTACTCAAAACTTCACTTCGATCTGTCCAAGAAGACAACCGAAGATGATTCTTCAGAATATTATACCGTGCAGGAAGCCATGAAGAAGTATAGTCTCACACGGGATTCAGTTTACGGCATTCTGCAATTCCACGAAATAAAACGGGAGAAGAAAGGGCGCTTTGTGAGATTCCTGAAAGTGGAATTTGACCACATTATGGGCGCCAGATAATGAATCTGTACAGACAGATATACAGACTGGAAAATGATTTTATGCTGAATGCGGTCTGCATAAAGTCATTGTGCATCTTCACCGCAAAATTTAAGTCAACTAATAACATTTGTAACTATGTCAGAATGTAAAACTGTAACTTTGAGAACCCGCCCACTAAAAAATGGTATGCTTTCCTTCTATCTGGACTATTATCCGGGCTATCGTGACCAGGAAACGATGAAGACTATCCGTCACGAAGGTTTGAACATTTATATCTATGCAAATCCGAAGAATCAGCGGGAACGTGACTTCAATGCAACTATGTCAGAGAAAGCAGAAGCCATCCGATGCCGGCGCTTTGAAGCTATCGTAAACGAACGATATGATTTCTTCGACAAGAGGAAATATAAGGCAGACTTTCTGGAATACTACCGTAAGCAACTTCCCAAGCACGACCAGAAATGGGAATTCGTTTATCAGCACTTCTATAACTTCGTACATGGCAAATGTACTTTCGAAGAAATTGATGTGGAGCTGTGCAACAAGTTTCGTGAATATCTGCTCAATGCCAGACAGCTAAAACGAGATGGATATATTACACGAAACTCTGCGTCCGGCTACTGGTCCACATTCAGAGGATTCCTGAAGATTCTCTACCGCAATCGGCTGATCAAGTCAAACATAAATGATTTCCTGGAAAAGATTGAACCGGAAGATGTGGTAAAGGACTATTTGAGTGTAGAGGAATTGTACTGTCTGGCCGAAACACCATGCAAGATACCAGTTCTAAAAACCGCTTCCCTCTTTTCGTGCCTGACTAGTTTGAGACTCAGTGACATACTTACTCTCTGCTGGGAGGAAATCGTTGATTTTGCAGCAGGAGGAAAATGTGTACACACCATCACACAGAAAACAAAGACGGAAGACATCATCCCCATTAGTGATGAAGCCCTGAAGCTGATAGAATACTCACCTGAGAAGAAGGGTTTGGTATTCAAAGGTTTGAAAAGGTGCTGGACCCAAGTTCCCATGAAGGAATGGATTCGTTCTGCCGGAATCACAAAGAATATAACATTCCATTCGTATCGTAGAACATTCGCAACCCTGCAAGGAGCTGCAGGGACCGACATCCGTACCATACAAAGTATGATGGCTCACAAGAGCATAACCACGACCCAAAGATACATGAAAGTAGTGGACAGCAACAAGCGTGAAGCGAGCAACAAGATTACCCTAAAAAGGAAAGGATAGCAGTCTGTATTCTAAATAAATAATAGGCCTAAAGTATGATTATAGTATGATTTAGAGTATGATTTTCGTACTTTAGGCTTATTTTTCTTAAAATCTCAACGATTATCTGTCACTAATTACAACTATTTGGAAATAGAAAATATATTTGCCATAAAAACTAATACATATAATTACGGAACATGACAAACAATATTAAATTATCGGCACGAAAGACAAGTTTCATACTTGCAGTAAGTTGTATCCTTTTTTCAGTAATTGCAACATATCTGTACATTAATCACCAGATAGATCTGACCAGATATACAACACCTATAATATTAGGAACTGTTGTAATAATCATAACGTGCGGAGAATTACAACGTGTATTCTATATATTCCTTACGGATGAATGTCCGCAGATCTTTTCTGATAATCAAAGAAATTCTATACCTGACAAAGTTATTCCCAAACCAGATATGATAATTGAAGAATGCAGTGAACCAACTGTAGAAGTTTCAGATATAGAAATGATTGAAGTTAGCAATGCAACAGAAGTTATTTCAATGATTGAGTTACCGGAAAAGACAAAGAATACTGATACGACAGAAAATAAAGCTGTCAGCTCTGAAATCGTTACATCCATTACAATATCAGAGCAGCATGATGATTCGAAAGAAATCAAAGTTTTGGAGCAACAACCTACCTCAGAAGTTAAACCCGAAGCTTTTTCATATCTCCAGGGATTCGAAAGCCGTATGGAAGAAATTCAGAAGGAAGAATTGGAGAGAAAAATAATGATTATAAAGGCTATTCATGAATATACCACCTATTCTACCGCAAAATTTCTTACTAAAGAGAATCTGCTTATACTACATGAAAACATAGACCATTTGGCAAGTGGGCAATCAGATTTGTATAAACCCATCCGTTCAAAAATGGAAACTCCTCTTACATCACCTTCATTAAGACATTTTGTCTGGAATATAGGCGAACGGTTAGGTATATCATTATCAGAAAGAGCCAATTTCATAAAAACTATATTCCCTAATGAATTAAAAAATGCCACCTTGGGATACCTTGTCAAGAATCTCAAGGATACCATACACAGTCAGATTCCTATTGACAGTCCAAAATATGATGATTTCAAATTTGATTATACTCTTATAAACAAAGCCCAGTGTGAGAAAAAATGAATTAATACAGACCGGAAAATGATTCTCGTCTCCTATTTTTCTGCATAATGTCATTGATTTAGTTTGTGGCGTATTTAAACACAACAAATAAAGACATTATGCATTTTAGAAATTTAACCTTTAACGATTTACCTACAGTTGTAGGTGAATTATGTAAGAGAATTGAAAGTCTGGAAACTGTATTGAAAAACAGTCTGGCAGTCCAAAACAAGGTCAAAGAGAACCATCACGTTCCTATGACGGTGGATGAAGTATGTACCTACCTTGGTATATCCAAATCCTCATTTTATTATAAGGTCAAGCATGGAGGCATTCCTGTAATCAAACAAGGCAAACATCTTTTTGTCTATCGTGATGAACTGGACAAATGGCTTGAGACCGGAAGAAAGGTACAGGCTCCACTGACTTTTGAAGAAGAACAGACACAGATGCTTGCTGCCATCCGTCGTAAGGCTAACCCTAAAAACGTGTAAAGCCTATGGACAAGACAGACATTAGAATTCCTACTGACGAGGAATTGACCGCTTATATGGAGGAGTCTGCTGTAAGTGCAAACGGAGCTTATGAACAGTCACCGGTTGTATTGATGGTAGATAATGCCGCAATCGGTACACTGGGGAACTTCAGTGCCTCTATAGGCAAAGCCAAAAGTAAGAAAACTTTTAACGTTACAGCCATTGCAGCGTCAGCATTGAAAAACGGAACAGTGCTGAAATACCGTTCATCATTTCCAGAGGATAAGCGAACTGTTCTGTACATTGATACAGAACAGGGACGCCATCATTGCCAGAAAGTATTGAAAAGAATCCTGCGCCTTGCCGGACTCCCGGAGGAGAAGAATCCAGATAATCTGATTATGCTGGCTTTGCGCAAGTACGCCCCTCCGATACGTCTGGCTATAGTCGAACAGGCTATCGGCACAATCCCCGATCTCGGACTGGTGATTATAGATGGCATCCGAGACTTTCTTTATGATATCAATTCCCCCAGTGAAGCGACCGATATTATTTCCAGATTCATGCAATGGACGGATGACCGCCAGATTCACATTCATACCATTCTCCATCAGAACAAGAATGACGAGAATGCCCGTGGTCACATCGGCACGGAACTGAATAACAAGGCAGAAACAGTCATGCAGGTAGAAGTGGACAAAATGGACAGAACAGTGAGCGTAGTAGAAGCCATTCATATCCGTGACCGGGAATTTGAACCGTTTGCTTTCCGCATAAACGATGAAGTCTTACCTGAACTGCTCGATTCCTATCAGCCCCAGGAAAAGAAAATTGGAAGACCTGCAAAAGAACCGTTTGATCCGTACAAGGAAATTTCCGAGAGCGTGCATCGGGCAGCTCTGGACGCAGCTTTTACAAACGTCTGTATTACCAGTTATGACGATTATCTGGAACGACTGAAGGAAGGATATGCTCTGCAGGACATTAAGCTGGGACATAACAAAGCAGTTAAAGTTGCCACCTTCCTCAGTAACAAAAGGATGGTCATAAAAGAGGGAAAGGAATATAAAATCAACCCAGACAGCCATTATTGAATTCGGCTTTACTTTATTGGCAGGGTGTACATATTAGAATAAAGCAAAGTCATAAAGATGTTATAGGGAATATTCATCTTCTCCCCTTTTATTGGATAACCAGAATACTTATATCGTTTATGGTAGTAGTCGAAATGTCTATTTCATTTGTATATACGACACGGCCTGCCGTGCAGTTTCAACAGGTATCTGTTGCGAGATATGCCAATGTATAACCTCCACTCCGTTATGGTTGTACATTGGCGCTCTCGCCGGCTCAGCCACTTCGCCGGTGCGGTACTCGCAGGCTCGCACTTTAACCCGTTATAATATTAGATTTTCATGGAAAAAGAAATAATAAAACAAACAGAACAGAACGAGACTCCGGACAACAGGAGAACCGTATTTATCGGGGCCAAAGTCAGCCCCCGACAGAAAGAACATATCAAGTCACTGGCCGAACAATGCGGAATGACCGTAAGCGATTATCTGCTTGCGCGGGCATATAATTATAAGCCAAAGGCAAGACTCTCCAAAGAAGAAGCTGCACTGCTGCAGAATCTGGACAACTGCCGTGCTGACCTGGTGAAATACACATCAGCCCTTCATGGAATGAGTACAAGCCAACGGCACACGATGTTCAACCAGATTCCATTTATGGTGAACTGGCTGAAGGAGCTTGGCAATGTGGCAGAAAATGTCTGCCAATTCCTAAATTCCGTAAAAGAGCCAAACAGTATTCCAACCAATAATAAAACTGAAGAATCATGATCGCAAAGGCTAAAGCAATATCGCATGGCATAAACGACATCCGTTATATAACCGGCGAATCACATAATAAAAAACATCCGGAAAAAATCTATCGGGTATTGGACAATATGATGCCATCTGAACCAGATGCAATGGGTGTCTGGAATTCCATGCAATTTACTCTTTCCCGCTTCCGTCCGGTGAAGAATTCAGTCATCAGGATTGAACTTAGTCCGTCACCCGAACATACCAAGGACTTCACCATTGAAGACTGGCAAAAACTTTGGCAGGATTTCGCTACAGAGTTTGACAAACAGATGTTCAAAGACAAGGACGGGAAAGTACGAAACTGTCCGACCAATCTGGCCAACAGCAAATACACAGTCTGGCTCCATATGGAATCCAATAGCGGTGTTCCACATCTTCATGCTGCTGTCTGCCGGATGGATGAAGACGGACAGATTAACAACGACCACAATATACACCTTCGTGCCCAATGGGCAGCGGAAAGAGTGGCAAAGAAACGTGGATGGACAACAGCAAAACAGGTAAGAAATGTTAACATACCATTGGTTACACGGGATTGTATGAATGTACTTAAATCCATGTCATCATGGTCATGGGATGAATACAAGAATGCATTGACAAAGAAAGGATACACCATACATGAGCGAAAGGACGATGATGGTATTCTTCACGGATATGCTATCATGAAAGGAAAGACGAAATACAAAGCTTCCGATCTGGGTATTGGTAGAAACTTGATGGTTTCAAAACTTCCTGCCACATGGGAGAAACTTCATTATAGGTCAGGCATTTCAGCGAATAACAAACCTAAAAACATTGATTCGAAACAGATTCAGAAGGCATCGGCATCCGCAGATTATACCCAATATAAGAACTACAATCCGAATACGGTTCCCTATACATTGAGTCACGAAGGTCAGGAACATCGGTTCTACATTCCAGAAAAGGTTCTCAACCATTTTAACAATGAATTTGATTATCGTTTCGTCTCCAATTCACAGGATTTAACCGATATGGCAGTAGCAATATTTGTCGGATTGCTGGAAGTCCCCAATGTACCAACCGGAGGTGGCGGTGGTTCACAAAGCGAATTGCCATGGAGAGATAAGGACGAGGATGATCTCTTTTGGGCAAAAAGATGTGCCCGTGCTGCCATTCGTTCCTTAGGAAAGAAACCGAAAACTGGATTAAAACGATGAGCTTATGAAAAAGAAATTTGATTTTACCGCTGAAATGAAGGAAACGCAGGCTACCATAAGTACTCCTCAAAATGAATATCTTGAAGAGGAAAAACGTCTGCTTGGCATAAACGTAAAAGAACTTGCTGAGTTGAATGACAATGTGTATGGATTGAGGACGGATCTTACCGCATTGGTAGATTTATTAGGAAAATACAAGTTGTCTATTACCCAGGATACGCAAGAGCAGGCTGTAAAATTTGGCAATACCGTTCTTGGCCAGTTCATTGACCAAATAGAGATCAAGTGCACAGAGACAGAGCAGAGGATTGCTCAAATGGATAATCACATTTCTCTATCATATAAAGCATTTTATATTTGGATTGTCATTCTAATAGCCCTATCCTCTTTCTTGGTCTGTATGATCGTGGCGAATGTAGAATTTTTGCATTCCTGGTTAATTTGGAGAATGGTTGCTGTATGTGGAGTTATTGCAATCTTGGGAATTACGATGGTGGTAGTGGTGACGTATTTTTTACAAAAGTAAAATATTAAGATAGTCTCAACTGGTAAACTTTAATCTACCAGTTGAGAACTCTTTTTTTAATAATTCCCTATATACATTAAATCACGAACAACTAAGGACCAACCCTTTATACCTTCCTCCTATTCCAGAATGAGTTTTGTTATCAACCAAATTAAATTGGATTTTAAGTTCCATTTTGGCTGCAACAGCTTTTATACAACTAATAATGTTAAAATAAGAATTATCTTTAACTTCAGTATTTAAAAAACTACTATTAGTACATGGAATAAAAAGGTATTCATTTTCATTAAGCATATTAATACTTCTTTCCCTATCCGTATATGTATCAATCCTATCATCATCACCATGTGGTGCAATCGCAAAGACTAAATTAGCTCCTTTTGCTATCAACGATAATAATGATTTTAGATCTGCAGAAAATAAGCTAGACTTATTAGCAAAATAAACCATTAAAATATCACACATATCAATATCAAAATTACATAAGTTATATGGTAGCCATAGTTTATCACTATCAGTTAACCCTTGTTTAAGTAAAATGTCATATTGCTCTATAACCCATTCATTTAATATTTTAGTGTCAAATTTTCCATCACGTCTGGCTGTTTCTGGTTCTGTTGAAATATATCCCATATAGAGTCCCATTCCACTATCACCAGAAAAGGTTGATAATCCTCCAACTGTACGAATACTCATATATGAAAAATGACGTTGATAAAGTGTATTTAATGCAGCCAATCCTACAATTTGCTCATTGAAATAAATATAGCGTAATCGATTATAATTGCTATCTATGTACTTTACATATCTCTGCCCTTCATGATGTCTAGCATACGTTGCATCTATCAACCATTGGTGTTTATCAAAGTTTTCAGAATATATATTAACATGTATTTTTCCAAAAGAATTTCCTAGTTCATTGTAATACACATCCACATCAAGTCCTGCAGTAATATTTGCTAGTATATCCTTAAAAGGAACGTTAAAATCCTTTACACCAGACATCCCTGAATGAACTTTTACAATGTTTTTCCAGATTACCTCTTTAGGATTAATACATACTTTTATTATTGTGCTTACATTCATACTGCTACCATTGCATTGTGATACAATTGGACGTAAGCATAAACCATTAGGAAAACGTAATTTAATATTGCTATTTAGCGATTCATTATATTTCCTAGTCTCAACAATAACTTCAGAGGCAATCATAAAAATAGAATAAAAGCCTATTCCAAATTGACCTACAGATTTGAATCCAGAAGATGCCAAACCTGGATTTTCTTCTTTAGCTAGATCTGAAGCCCAAAAGCTCTTTCCAAAATTTAATAAATAGTCTTTTATGGTTTGCATAGACATGCCGATACCATTATCTTTAACAATAAGCCATTGATTATTATCTTTTTCTTCAATATAAACATCAATACGACCTTCAAAGCCTTCTTCCAAATATTTTCTAGCGACAATTGCATCTCTTGCATTTTGTATTAGCTCGCGTACGACATACTCTACTTTTTTTTCTTTTCCATATAATTTTTCCCCTCCGAGAGTCTTTATAACCCCTTCAATATTACTAATATGAATATTAGCATCACAAGGGAACCATCCATATGTCTTTACATATTTACATAATTCTTCTCTTGATCCAGCACCACTTACCCGACGTGCCTGAAAAGGTATCGGAGACGGAAGATTATTTAAAACTTCATAAGATTGAATAAGCTCATTGTTAAGAACCATAACAGCATCGTAAACAACATTCCATGCTGCATAATCTGATTCCGAAAAAGCAATATTTGAAGCAATAATAACATTAGATTTATTTGTTGTGTCAATATCTATTTGAGATAATTTATTTTGGGCTTCCCAATGATTCCGAGAAACTCCATTTATATCTAATAATTTTAAAAGATAGTCTGGCGCTCTCCCTGAATCAATATGTCCCGCATCTGCACATCTCAAAAGACAAGCTAATTTCAATGGATTTATTCGCCAGTCTACAGGAAAACCTGCTAAAGCAGGGATTTGATTTCCTAACGTTTTGACTTTATCCATATTCCAATGATGACTTGCTGCAATATCACCTATAACTTGCCATAAATGTTTTCTTAATTCATCATCTTCTATAATGTAAAACGTAGATCCATTTTCTCTATCAAAAATCTGATTACATAAATCCTTTGCGTATTTAGCATGGAGATAACGAATAGTTCTAAAATCGGTTTCATATTCTTTTTCCTCATCAGTCATATCTGATTTAGAAATATAATCTGAATGAAAGTCTTTCCATTCAGTGGTAGAGCGCAATGAATCCTTACCCCCTACTGCTATATAAGACAATGCTGCATCATGTATAAGAAATGAACATCCTAAAATAAAGCCTTCCAAAGGATTTAATTGATAATCCTTTCCTGCAATTATACTTGCAACTTGCCAAAGACTATCAACATGAGTTATATCATGTATTGTTAATGAAGGAAAATCTATTCTAATTTT
Source organism: Parabacteroides sp. 20_3 (assembly GCF_964238835.1). Classification (NCBI taxonomy): domain Bacteria; kingdom Pseudomonadati; phylum Bacteroidota; class Bacteroidia; order Bacteroidales; family Tannerellaceae; genus Parabacteroides; species Parabacteroides sp. 20_3. Next base: position 69,883 of record NZ_CAXSNO010000004.1, read on the forward strand.
ATCGAGTAGAAATGATGCATTATTATGTGCTATTTCAAATGCATTAGTTAATCTTTCTCTTAATGCAATATACCCGTATTTATCATTGAATGCTTCTTTCCAAAGTGTAGTATCTTTATAAGTCATCATAATTTATTTGATAAAAATTAATTTTGTATATTCAGGCTACCCCACCGTACCGTTGGCTGATATAATTAAACACAGCATCACGATAATAAGTAATGCTTTCATCTGAATAACTTTCAGGTAGTTCTTGCCATAGTAAATCCCTTATTGCAATAACAATAGAAGCTTTTGTTTCCTGTTTGTCAAATGGATGATCCATTGTCTTTAGCATAGACTTTATTCTACCCAATAAGTCTTTGGCTACATTCTTCAGCTTTCTAATATCTTCTTTTGACAAATCGTCTTTAAACAATACATCGTACAAAGAAAGCTGTTCATCACTTTCAAATCCCTCTCTGATGTAACGCTTTTCTTCTTCCGACAACTCTTCTGTAAGGTGTATCAAATCTTCAAAAGTCTTTTCAATGCTTGCCCTATTCTGTTCAGCATTATAGTTGTGAATGATTTCCTGATACTTCTCGTAGAAATTAATTCTGGAGGGATTAGCTGCCATCATCTGAACAATACGTTCCTGTAGTAGTTCCTGGATATCTTTCATTATCAGATTCTTTTCTTTCTTTTTTGCAAACTCCCGCCTGAGTAAATCAAAGTCGATTTTACTGATATCAAAACGACGGTTCGAACCACTTTCTGCTACTATATTGTCAGCATCCAATTCCAAATGTTCATCAACAATAACATTAATCGCTACACTTAGATTAGTGATGTCAGCATGTTTGCGTTTTTTCTGCAGCTCTTTGTAGATTGCCTCAAGAGCATCCTTGCTCTGTTTCATTTCCTGCGTGATGTCATCACGATCGAGGAACTTCCATAATTTCAGCAAAGTAGTGATGTATGTACAGTAGCTTTTACGTATCTCAATCGGTTCACATACAGTGTCTGCCCCAGTTCTCAACAGCGACAGTTTCAAGAATGTATCAGCATCAATCAGTTCCTGCAGTTCAAAATCATGTTCTTTAAGAAAAGCTGTTGCCGCAGAAATTGTTTCTGTCACATGCTTAATCAGTTCCTGTTTATCAATTGTCGGATCATTACCATCGGCTCCACCTTCCGGACTGGCTGTATAGTCTGCCAATGCTTTACGAAGAGCCTTTACAATTCCTATATAATCTATGATCAAGCCATTGTCTTTACCATCAGATACACGGTTTGCACGTGCAATAGTCTGCATCAGTGTATGAGCTTTCATTGGTTTGTCGATATAAAGGCATGAAAGCGACTTGACATCAAATCCGGTCAGCCACATTGCACAGACAAATACTACACGCAGTGGATTCTCTGTGTTTTTGAACTCTTTGTCAAGCTCGCGTTTTTCCATTTTTTCACGATGCGGCAAAATGTCAAGTCCCCATTTCTGGAATGTCTGTATTTCGTTCTGCTCTTGCGAAACGACAACTGCCATTTCCGTTTGTTGCATCCAATCCAGTTTACGTTTTAACTCCTGTACTTCCTGCTGATAGGTGGATTTGGATATTTGTTTTTCCAATGATTCTTTTTCTTTCTGCCAATATTCCTGTACATAATTGTACATGCGTACGCAAGTCACCTTGTTGTAGCACACTACCATTGCCTTTCCCGAAGTCCACAAGTCACTGTAATGGCGAACAAAATCCTTCGCAACGATTCTGAGGCGTTTCGGTGCTGTCAGCAAATGTACCTCTTTGGCAAATTCGCGTTCCAGTTTCGTCTGTTGCGAAGCATCAATTTCGCCAGCCTGTTCCAGAACGGCAGCAATTTCTTCGTTGATTTCCGGATTCTTCAGCTCCTTCAGACGTTCGCCGCGGTTTTCATAATATAACGGCACAGTAGCCTTATCGTCAACGGCACGTTTGAAGTCATATATACTGACATATCCACCAAAAGTTCTGGCAGTTATATTGTCATCACGTAGCAAAGGTGTGCCGGTGAATCCAATACGGTTGGCTGTAGGTAACAAATGCAGAAGATTTTCTGCGAATACTCCATTCTGCGTACGATGCGCCTCATCACTGATTACAATAATATCATGGTCAGGATAAATTGGTTCAGCATCAGGCTTGTTGAATTTCTGAATCAGGGAGAATATGAACGAAGGATTACCTTTCAGCTTCGTTATCAGGTCATCTCCGCTGCTTGCAATGAAACTTTTGGCTTTTACATTCCCAAGCACACCGCAATTCTCAAATGTGTCACTGATTTGTTTGTTCAGTTCTTCTCGGTCGGTCAGGATTACGATAGTTGGAGAACCCGCGAATTTCCGTCTGATTTTACAAGCAAGGAACAGCATGGAATAGCTCTTGCCACTTCCTTGTGTATGCCAGAAGACTCCTAGTTTTCCGTTTACATATTCACGGTTTTTATACATCTCCACAGCCTGGTTCACTCCCAGATACTGATGGTTTCGCGCCATAATTTTCACCGTTTTCCCGTCGGAATGGTCATAAAGGATATAGTTTTCCAGCAGGTCAAGGAAATTTTCTTTTTTACAGATACCGCGCAACATTGTTGGAAGCTCAATGTTTCCATTATCCAATTCTGTAAGTCGTTTCCACTCATGGAAAAATTTCCACTTCGAATCAATGGTACCAACACGGGCTTCCAGTCCGTTACTGAATATGATAAAGGCATTATGATAGAACAACTGCGGTATGGTGTTCAGATAATCCCGATAATTCTCGTTAAAAGCATTTTCAACTTCCACATTGTGGTTCTTCAGCTCGACAAACAGTAATGGTATGCCGTTTACAAATCCCACAATATCCGCTCTGCGCCTATATAGCGCACCATAAACCCAAAGTTCCCGGACGCATAGAAAGTCATTATTGCCGGCATTTTCGAAATCTATGACTACAGCTTTTATTTCTTCCGATGTACCGTCCTGTTTTATACGTGTTACTGGTATACCATCACGGATAAACTGATATTTCTGTTCGTTTATCTGCATCAGAGTCTGACTGTTCATACGTTCCGTCATTCTTTCAATAGCTTCTGCAATCTGCTTGTCGTTTATCCACGGATTCAGCTTTTTCAAGGCAAGTCGGAATCGCTGTATAAGCAATACTTCATGAAAACTGTTACGGCCAAGTGTACCGTTTTCTCCCAATACCTCTTTGTCGTATGCATAAACAGAAGTCCAGCCAAGTTCTGTTTCCATTAACTCGGCGGCACTTTTCTGTATGAGTCGGTCTTCGCTGTAGTCTGTTGACATGGTTTATTTATCCTTTTTTAATAAATGATTTATTGCCCCCGCTATTACAAAACAAAATTCAACTAAACTGCCATCTTGTTTTCTTTTCATAACTAATGTTGCATATTGTTCCATTTCTTCATTTGAAATTAATGTATTATCCTCATCGAATATTGCTCCGAGGATAGCATTATATCTTCTATTTTTTAAATAATTACAGTTTAACCCTAAAGTTTTTATATCGGCATTCGCAAGCATATCATCCCCTTTTACCTCTCCATTATCCAAATATATAAAATGAGATGCACAATCATTTTGCAAAGGTGTATAATTCAATTCCTCATTCTCTTTTAATTTATCACAATGCCAATATTTTATATTGTTTTTTTTATTTCCGCCAGTTTTTTTTCTTTCAGTCTCCTCTTCTTGTGTTGGCTTGCAAGACAATAATAAATTTTCATATTCACCAGCAAGATGTCGATATTTCGATTTAGGCAAAACATGTTCTACAATACATGTAGAATCTTTTATTGACTGGCCACAATAACAGCAAATATAACCTTGCTCTCTTAGCATTGCTTGTTTAAGTTCTTTAAAAGAGTCAAAACTCTTTACTACATCATAAACATCAGGCCCTGACATTGTAGGATGAATAGCAGCATCACTTAGATTACATTTATCTAATTTATTTTCTATTAGTTCTGTTTCGTATGCTATGACATCTATATTTTCACAGCTGAAATCTTTCTCAATATATCTCATTTTCCCAATGCTTCTAGTCTGTTAATAATAGCACGGAGTCTAACCAATACCGGTTGATTCGGATCCGTTTCTTCCTCTAATAAACTAATCTCAGAAGAGGCCTGATCTAATAATTTTTCAGATATTAAATCTTTTATTTTTCCAATACGGTCAGCAATTTCAGGAACCCGACTATCTACCAAAGACATTTCTTCAAGAATTAAATTTGCATCTAATCCGTATGGCTTTAATTCTTTATGAGAATAAATACCATCGGCATATTCCAGTCTGTACACCACATTGATGTCATTACCGTTTTCATCTTTTCTTGGTTCAACTGACGACATAACCAAAGGAGCATGCGTACTTATTATAAATTGAATTTTCGGGAAAGTATCTTGTAATGCTTTCAGCACACGGACTTGCAAAGCCGGATGCAGATGTTCATCAATCTCATCAATAATGACAGTGCCATGCGTATGTTTGTAGCACTGGGCGCCAAACATAGATTTATTAAGTAAAGCACAACGAAAAGCAATATCCATCACAATATTTACCAAACGACGATAACCGTCAGACAGCAATGCGGATTCTGATTCGCGTCCGTCAACAAACTTGAAATATACCTTGCCTTCATTATGACGTATATCCATATCATTGATGATATTACACCCAGTAGGACCTAATGCATCAATAATGGCATTTCTTACGGAATTAATTTCCTCCTCACCTTTTTGAGCCCCTTTTAATACAAGCAAACGTTTTATCCAACACTCAAACAATCCTCTACAATCATAACACTCAAAATATCCAAATGAAGGTTTGTGATTGTATTTGTTAAATTTATTCTTATCAAACTTACGCACTGAATGGATATCTTCCGTAGTAAAACAAGCATATACAGGCAATACGTTTACTTGTAGAATACTTTTATCTTCTTGTAGTATATGAGAAGAATGATTACAAACAGTGGCATAATCTCTTAATGGCTTTAAACCTGTTGTAAGATTACGAGAATTCTTTTTAGACTTTTTTTCTATCTTCAGCTCTACATTTGGGTCTAAAGAATAATTGTTACCAGACTGTGTTTGTATAATGGGATAATCTTGTTCATTGGGGTGAAATATAATTTCAATGGGTAATTCTGCAACTCCCGTTTCACGGAAATCATTGTCATCCGCACTTTTCCATACAGTGTTTTCATCGCTATAACCAGAGAAAAAAGCATTTACTACTAAGTTACAGGCGTGCAATAACGAAGTTTTACCAACAGAATTATCTCCTATCAGCAAATTTACTCCTCTCCGAAATTCCATATTTTTTTCTTCGTAGCATCGGAAATTTTTTATTGTTATATCTTGCATAATATTTCAATTTTAGATTTTATACTTCTATTTCTCCACTCATCAGTTTGGGAAGCAGGCGGTCGCGGGCTTCGGTGAGTTTATGAATTTGTTTTTGTAACGAAGATATCAAATCAAAATAATATGATATCTTAGACTCAAAACTATCAAGAATATCGTTGTGTGGGCAGCACAGTGCTAATGCATTTATATCTTTAGGATATACATGTGGCTGAGCTGCTCCTTTTTGCAAGTTATCAATTGCAATTTTATTTGCAATAAGATGACAATAAACAAAATGAAAATAGTTCGTCATAGAGCAATCAATAAAAGAACAATCTGATGCCCAAATTTTTTCAAAATACATACGTGTATATCCTGCATTTGCGCCTGATGCACTAATTGTTATGACACGATTTCCTGTATTCGAATTATTGCAATAATATGCAGGTTCAGTACCACCTGCAACAACAGGTATATTACCTTCAATTATTTCTTTTTTTGTTATTGTTTTGCCTCGCTTAAAACATACAAGTTCACCTAAACATATCTTCTCCCATCCTTCCGGCATCCCATCCACAATCTTAGTATTCTCATGCCCTGGAAAACGAAAATCAACAAACCATTCTTTATAAAGACGCTGTGCTGATTCTTCCAATAACTTAATCTGTTTTTGGTAGTTTTCTATTAAGGAATCGTAACGGAGGAGAATATTTGCAATGTTTCGTTGAACGTTCTTTTCAGGGACTTCCACCTCCATATTCAACAAATCACCATTAGCCAAACTAGCACGAGTTGTCATAGAAGAAAACGCCAAAAATTTATTTCTAAATTTCTTTGACCTCAGATAATAACCGATATATTCAGGCAATATATTATCACTTTTTGGACGTAATCGCTTCGTAAAGCCATTAAATGTAGCATTAGGATAATCCTTTAAAGCAACAGAACTCATTCCTAACTCATCCATAGTTTCGCTTGTACGCGTAATAAAAACATCACCTTTATGAATAGAAAAAGACTCTCTATCTTTATCTGTAGACTCTACTAATGCATCTAATTTATCTGGCAAAAACCAATTATTAAACACGTTAGAAAAAGTCAAAAAAGGATAACCACTTCCAAAGAAATCTTTACTTTTTGACAGTCCATTATGCACTGTATATAATTCTCCCAACTTCACCTTCTTCCATTCACTCATACCTTTCCCTCCTTTCTTTCCTTCAAACTTACCACTTCCCAATATCCGCTCTTATTACTACCCATACGCACAATCATCCCAACTTTCCTCAACTCACCCAAACGTCGCTTGATAGTTGCTTCCGATACACCCAATAATGCTCCATATTCAGCATAATTCAGTTTATTATTCTTCAGAATAGCCTGATACAAGTGTCCTGTTATCGGGTCAGATATATCATTTATCGGGTCAGATACAGGTTTTATCAGGTCAGCAGCCTGTGACTTTTTGTATGCTTCAATCTCTTTATTTATGTTCCGAATATGTTCGTCGAACATAAATTCATAGAAAGGAAGAAGCGTTTCCTGTTCGCGTGCATCAATAAGCGACTGGATATATTCTGCCTTATCATCCTTGACTACTTTCGAAGGAATAAGACCGAATTCATATTGCAGATGATTCATCACCAGCCTTGACATGCGTCCGTTTCCGTCCACCCAAGGATGAATGGTGACAAGCTGGTAATGAGCTTCAAAACTAAGCCTATATTTGGAGATTACATCGTCTGTATTCAGCAGTTCCTTTCGCAGACTGTTTATATATCGACAAAACTCCTCCAATTTGGCAGGAACTTTCCGGAAATTCATATAGGAACTTCCTCCTACACCGGCTGTAACACCAAGCAAGCGCAACTCTCCCTTGGATGAGTCAAAACTACCGCTTGCTGTGTTATATTCTCCACCTGTGTTTTTCATCACCAAAGCAGACAAGCCTTTTAACATATCGACAGAAAAATCAGCATGCACCTTGGCAAGCTTCATTGACTGTTCGTATGCCGCTTTCAAATCCAGATTCATCATCTGCTCCTGCAGGCTGCGGCCTTTTGCCGTGATACCTTCATCGAAAAGCAACTGGTTCTCTATTTCGGTAACCGTACTGCCCTCAATGGCTGTGGAATGGGTAATAAGGGAATACAGATAGAACTTGTTGTAGTCTATCTGCTCCGCAATACCCAATGCCTTATATTCATCCAGCAGGGAAAGCAATGTTTCCGTCTTATTGTTCATGCTCATTTCAGCGTCTCCCAGTCGTTTAATATTTCCTTCATAAGCACATTTGCTTCTTCATGAAGTTTTGCCAGTTCCGCATGGATTTCATTCATACGTTCATGAAAATCCACACCGTCGTCTTCTGCTTCCGGAACACCAACGTAGGCACCCGGTGTGAGCGAATAGTTTTTTTCCTCGATTTCGTCCAAAGTGGCAATCTTACAGAGCCCGGCAATGTCGTTATACTTGCCTTTACCGAATTTTCCGGTCAGCCATTCGTGTTCTTCTATAATCGTCAGAATTTCCTCAAGCACTTTGCAGAATTTATCTCCTGCCAGCCTCATGGATTTCAGTTCACGCTTTTTCAGCCTTTCTTCCGCCAACTTGACGCAACTCTTGGTTTGCTCTATCTGTCCATTCAAGTTCTTGGATAATTCATCATAATTGTTCCACGGACTGCTAAGCCATGCCAATGAACAGTTGAACTGATTGGCAGTCTCGTCATCAAGGAAAGACACAAATGAAAGTGCTTCTTCCGAAATAGAATTTACCGCCTCGCTTATATCATGATTATATTTTTCCAATAATGCCTGATATTTATCTGTTTCTCCACGGTAAAGATGGACGATTGCCTGCAAATTGAGCAGCTGCCATTCAGTCCATTCGTTCAGTGTGCGGTCAACAACTGTATAATATTTACGAGCATCTATAAAAAGCACCTTGTCGCGGTTTTCTTCCCGTTTAGCCTTGTCGAAAAACCACAGTGAACAAGGCAAAGACAATGTGTAGAAAAAGTTGTTCCCAACACTGACCATCACATCCACATGTCCGGTCTTTACCAACTGCTCCCTGATGTCGCGGTCCTTGTTGGAACTGTCGGTAGCTGAACTTGCCATGACAAAGCCGGCACGTCCACGCTCATTAAGATAAGCGTAAAAATAATTAATCCAAAGATAATTGGCATTGCCCACCTCCTTTGTTTTGGCATTGACACCAGGCAGTCCGAAAGGAAGGCGTCCCGCACTGAAAGCCGACTCCGATTTTACCTTATCCACATTGAAAGGAGGATTAGCTATCACATAATCGCATTTGCCTGCGAGATTGAACGCATCATGATAGAACGAATTGGCTTCATCGCCAGACACAATACGTCCGTTAAGACCATGAACAGCCATATTCATCAAACAGAGCTGGGCGTTGTATTCCACTTTTTCCTGACCAAAGAATGTCATCTGCGTATTGGCGTTCATTCCTGCCGCATTTACAAAATCACCGGTCTGAACAAACATACCGCCCGAACCGCATGCAGGGTCGAGCATCACGCCTTGTTCCGGCTCCAGCACATTGACCAGCATTTTTACCAAAGACTTTGGAGTAAAGAAAACTCCATCGTCACTGGCTACAGCTTTCGCAAATTTTGAAAGAAAATATTCATATATTCGACCTATTATGTCGCCACCTATTTCATCAATTGTCTTATTATTGAAAATGCGCAGCAATTCACGGAGCAAATCATCGGCGAACATCGTATATGTCTTGGGCAATACACCTGTAAGCTGTTCGCTTTGCTCTTCCACCAATTGCATGGCGTTGTTTACGGCTTCACCCAATGAATTCACCGGCTGACCGTCCTTGTTTCTCAGTCCGGCAGAAGTGATCTTGTCCGGCAAATTGACAAGAAAATCAAACTGAGCTTCCCGAGGAAGATAAAGTGCGCTTTTTGCTTCAAAATCGCTTGGCTCAACAGGCATTACTCTTCCTCCGCGCGAAGGACGATCTTTCAATATCTCTGCTTCCACCAATTTATATCTGCTATAAGCATAACGGAGAAACAGCAAAGCCAAAACCGGCATGCAATACTGGTTACTTGTCAGTTTGCTGCCTTGTCTCAACAGGTCAGCCGATTCCCAAAGTTCTGCTTCAAGTTTTCGTATATTTATCATATATAATTTACTTTTTAATGCTGTTCCTTTTCCTTTCTCAATTCACTTAACACCTTCCCATTATAACTGAAATATTTAGGACCTTGATATGCTCCCGATGTATTCTGCTTTTCTTCTGGCAAGAAATTAGCTGTAAACGCAGAGAGGCTATACAGACGGCCATCATACTCAATTTTATCATCACTGGCAATTCTGACAGGCATTCGAAGTGGATCAAAAACAATCGTATCCCCTACATTCAAGCCAATCATATGAAACTTAAACGGAGGCTTTTGGATCTTACGTTGTTTTTCTTTAGATTCAGCCTCTATCTTCTTATCTTCATCTTTACTTTTGCTGACAACAGGCTTCCCATCAACATACACATATAGCTCGGCGTCATCTAGCAAATCTGCAATATCACGCATAATATCCAAAGCGACAGATGGAGCTATATTGAAAAACTCACGATTCTGTCTTATACGCAAATCTGTCAGACGATCAATCTGTTTATGTATCTGTCTCTCAACTTTAGCATATTTAGTTGTTTTGAGAGTTGCATAAATCTCAAAAGGTAAAGGCACAGCAGTATTATCAAGTTCTTTGCTTCTGACATCTACAGGACGTGAACTTTTACCAATCTTGACCCAATCTTCTCTAAAACTTGGGTTTGTCAATATATATACATAACCTGTTTCATTTTCCATAATTACTCGGTTCTTAATAAATCATCAACCTTTACATCCAAGCACTTAGCTATCTGAATTAACATTTCCACATTGGGCTGTGAAGTATTTGTCACCCATTTTGAAACAATTGCAGGATCTTTTCCTAACTGTTCAGAAAGCCATTTATTAGTTTTACCTTTTTCGGCAAGAATAACTTTTATACGATTCAAAAGTTTACGTTCCATAACTATTACATTACTGCCACAAATATACTATTATATTTGAACATATAATAAATTATTGATGGTATAATTCAAAAAAATGATAGAATTGACATTTTCTTGAATTATGATGAACTTTATATATTGCGTTAATAGTGGAAAATGCCTTGACTTTACTACCGTATTCATATATACGTCTATTAAAGTAAAGTCAAATAAAGGGAAAAGAGAGAATAGTTTTATTTTTCCCTTTGTTCAGTAAAACAATATTCGCGAAACTCTCTTGCATTTAGTTGACATACTTGGCGAAAAACTCACGTATTATCTCTATCTTTGTAAGTAGATAGAAAACAGGTGAACTTCAGTTGGAAAATTTAGATTTTCCACGGTTCTAATTTTATGTTGAAGAATAAACGTAGGAACAGTAAATTCAGGCTCAAAAACAACCCGTTATGGTCTAAAAAATACTTTTCTACCGTTTAAAATATAAGTTTTTGATTATCAATTATATCTACATGTTGCATCGGCAAATAACCAAATGAAAACAAAATCATAAAAAGAGAAAATATAAAGTCGTAAAATGAGTTAAATCAGTCACTTCAAAGCATTACTCCATTTTCTTTTTTCACTCGTATTTTCTCTTGTTATAATTATTTTTTCAGTTTTTTGTCCCCCATTTGCCCCTCAAGTCGCACACGGGAGACAAATTTATGTCCCTCAATGTAATTTGAAGACTTATTCCTATCAAATTAGGCAAAATCATAGACAATTATCATTTCATAAAGCTGTTTGGATCTCTTATTTGTGAATACATACAAATGTTATAATAATGATATACAGCTAAATATAAACAAAATATCTATAGATAAAGTTACTACAAATGATATTCCGTTTAGAATGTTAGAAAAATATCCTCGTTAATTATTTCAGCAACTCTAGAAGTTGTTATCAACGAACTCCAAGTTTATTGAAATTATCCTCGATATGCTAATAGAATCTTACACCATTACTCTACAACTTATTATTTCGTTATTGAATACAATTCTTGATCTCCACCTAATGAAACTGATGGAAGATATCTCATCCAATCCATCATATTAGAAAGATTTCTTATTCTTTCATCTATCGTAGGGAATTCTATTGCATCGAACAATGCCTGTTAGTTAGAATTTGATTAAGTCATATTTGAAATATCAGAATTATGCAAATTATCGGTACTATTTCGAATCAGTGCCGATAATTTGCATGTTACTGACTAACCAAACGGATTGCCAGATGTGCGTTAACATATGAAATATGACATTAGTTTACCTTCACCCTCTCCTCTTCCTGCCATTCAGCAAACGAGACAATCTCTTTGTATTGCTCAGCAGTCAGAGATGATCCACCATCTTCACTACATTCGTATTCCCACGGTAGCTCATAAACGGAGCCTTCTTCTTGATAGCCCATATAGTTATGGTATGAATAAGGAACCAACCTGACATAATCTTCTTCCTCAAGAATCTTCAGAAGCTTGTCAGCATCGTGGATTATTAATGGAACACCGGACTTATATAGAGCTGTGGCAACTTCAATGGCGAGACCGGCATTCGCAGAATAACTGTTGGAAACGACAATCACCCATCCTGACCGTTCTGTATCTGATGCAAAGATATTCAGGCGGGAAAGCCCCAGTTCTCCATAATGATCCTTGGCAAACCAGATGAAATCATCCGGACTATCAATATCGTACTGCTCATCAATTTTTGCAAACTTCATCCGATTATAATAAGCTACGTCATGCAATTCATTAGGGCCATAAGTCTGTTCAGTCTGGTTGTATTTACTGACAGGCAAATTTCTGTAGAACGACTCATACAATAATAATGGCATCCACCAGTCTGCGCAGATAGGCAAAAATACGGGTAATAGTTTCCCTGCTCCATTCATCGTTATAGTATTCATTATTATCCGAAACATACGAAGAATAATTTGAAACAACGAAACGGGTATATTTCCGGTCTGTAAACCGGATTGCTCTTCGCTCCATGTATATGGAAGCGACATGAAACCAGCGTGTTTCCATCGGGTTGAATATCACCCATCACTTCCAATCTTTTAAACTGGGACTGGAGTTCAATCAGCCTGTCCAACATATCACCCTTAACAACAATCTCCAGATGACGCACCCCGCCCAACCATTCAAAATGAGAGGTATTCAAGGCATATTCTTCAGCCAAATCGGCAAAGAACTTTCTATCTATTATCTTATTTTCGTTCATATCTTCATTCTTAGTAAATTTCAATATACTTTCCCGAATCAAACCCATTCATAAGATGCTCGTTCTGGAAAACATATCCCATCTGATTGGATAATACTTTGGTTCCACCAATCTCTGCATCAATATTCGTATGTGAATGACCGTATATCCAGACATCAATCCGGTTGTTGCTTATCAAGTCCCCATAGTCACTCGCAAAGGCACTGTTCAGCACCAAATCTTTGTGACAAGGTGCAACTACCTGAAAAGTGGGCATAGGTGCAGATCACTCATGTATTGTATTCTCATTTCTTTGATAGTTCAACCTGTTTCTCTATGATTGCCTTTACCCGTGCGAATGAAACCGGAGTGAAGTCGTTATTGTCAACTCCCACATCATACTGTGTAGAGAAAAGCATTTGAAGGCGAGGCTTATCTTTTCCGGTGTTATTCCTGCTTGTATGCACATGGCCGAAAAGCTGCCAGGTATCATCGTATGAGCCGCTATAGCAAAGGAACGGGCAATGATTCAGATAAATCTTCTGTTTATCGACCTCAATGTACATCTGCATCGTGATCAGTTCGAAATATTTTGTATAATTCTGCCTCAAGTTCTTCATGTCATGATTACCGGCTATGAGATAGATTTTCCCATTCAACCTTTTGAGTATCTTTGTCCATTCAGCAGAGCCACCAAGACAGAAGTCGCCAAGATGAAATACGATATTATCCGGACCGACCACACGGTTCCAGTTGGCAATAAGTGTTTCATTCATGTGTTCTACATCCTTGAATGGTCTGCTACAGAACCGGATGATATTGGTATGATTGAAGTGGGTATCGGATGTAAAGAACACCCCGCTTCCGTTGAATTTGTAATCCATAATCTTCTTTTTTTATGCACATCACTGCGCTGGTTAATAAAACTGAAGTTTTCAATGCCCATGGACGGAAATGACGGAGTAGAGCGCATAATGCGAACGTCACCAATGGGCAAAAACAAAGCCGTTGAAAAATTTAGTAAGGACTTTTCAACGGCTTCAATTTATCTTTTTAATAGGAATACCTGCATCTAATGTACTCCTACCTGTCTATAAAACGTTCGCTGGAAAGTGTTTTTGAATTTACCGAATGACTCAATGCCTAAAGTATGAACATACGACATACTCTCAAAGCATACTGTGCTTCGACATAATGTGTTTACTAATATGTTCACTCTATTCTGCAGCATTGTAATTTTTTTAATGTTTTTATTCAATTGTAAGTGCAAAAATACTGAATTTTCTTGAGAACCAATCAACTATTCGCTAACTTTTTGATAGCTTTATAACACTATTATTGTCAAACAGACGTGGAGAAATAGAGTACCTATAACCAAGCAACTTTTTCAAATGGTTGAAATAGAATAATTCAGTCAATCCTTCACCGACAATATGAATGACCTGTCTAGTTGCTGTATTCTTTCTAACTTTTCTCATAAGGTTACTTTTCTACTTCTACTCATTGTTTGTAAGATTTTTGAGCCTATAACGGTGTACGGCTCTATTAAACACTTACAAACCATCAAGAACTGTTTTACCTTTCAACATCTTTTCTTTCTTTTCATTAAACATCTAATATTCTGATTCTTTGGTAATACGCAAAATCTCTTGCTTATATCCTTTGCGGTCGTACTCCTCCCCTCTACACATCCAACAACTACATGGAGTTCCCGTAGTTTTATAAACCTGCGCCCATTTATCCTTTGCCAATTCAAACCAATGAGGATGCTCATAACAACTACCATCTTCACGAATAATGCAAAATTACGATAAATATTGGCAATTATATCAGATGGGGTATATTATCATAATAAACAAAGATTGAAATAAAGCAATTCCAATAAAAGCACTACCTTTGTAAACAACAAGCATTCTGTAACATCCATGCAAAAAAGTAACTGCAACAACTGCCCCCTAAGGAAAAAATACGATAAAAGTCCTCAGTCATTAATGGGACGCTTTTGGCGTTGGCACATAAACTTCTGCCCAGGTTGGAAAGGATATTTCAAATCTCTTTCGCCTGACGAGCAAAACGAGATTAGAAAGAAGTATAACTTCGATAAATACAATAAATAATGAAAAAAGAAATTCTATTCGTCTTGTTAAAAGACTTTGCCGACTGGGAAGGGGCTTATATCGCTCCAAACCTCAATGCAGGTGTTGAACCCGGAAGTGAAAGCAAATATATAGTTAAAACCGTATCTGTCAGGAAAGAGCCGGTTGTATCGATCGGAGGATTCAAGGTGCTGCCCGACTATGGAATCAATGACATTCCGGCCGATTATGCAGGGATCGTATTAATAGGTGGCATGAGCTGGTTCACCCCGGAAGCCGAAGCCATTGTTCCTCTGGTAAAAGAGGCCATCGAGAAGAAGAGGCTGGTAGCCGGAATTTGTAACGCCTCCGTCTTTCTTGGCAGGCACGGTTTCTTGAACCATGTAAATCATACCAGCAACGGATTGGATTACCTCAAACAATTCGCTGGGCCAAATTATACAGGTGAAAGTCTTTATATAAATGAACCGGCCGTCAGAGCCGGAAACATTATTACCGCCAACGGATTTGCCACTCTGGAGTTCTGTCGTGAAATACTCTATGCGCTGGAGGCAGACTCTTCCCCAAAGATAGAGAGAAGCTATCGAATGAACAAAACAGGTGTTTGGGAAGATCCAGAAGTGGGATAAATCACTTATCTAATAGTGGTAGATAATAAAACATCTACCACCAACAACTTACATCTACCACCATTTACTACTTTTCGACCACTAAATACAACCGTCCCCTACTCGCTAACTGCGTCTTAAGCCCTATCTTTTTCAAGAAACGACCAAAGACGGAGACATTGCTCATCGGAAGTTTTACGCCGCTCTTTTTTTGCAGCGATAGGTAGATCTCTCCGGCAGAGATCTTCAAACCTTCCTCCTTATGCGAAGCGGGACGATAATATTGAAAAAACAGATCCTCGAACAAAGGACGTTGTTGAAACGCCTCGTTCGCTTGCATCTGCGAGACCTCTTCCTCATGCGTCAGCCAATAACGCTCGTTATTATTCAAGGCGGCAACCGCTTGCGCATAGAGCTGGAGATAATCGATAGGCTGGGCATTGTCTATCATCCCTTTCACCTCGATACAAATGAAACGGCGGCTGCCGGAAGGATCGCCCAGCAAATCCGTATGGTTGCTCGTAGCGATAAAGGAAGCGTAACGTTTCACCGATTCCACCTGCGTAGCATGAGGCTTGCGCACATTTACGACCGGCTTCTGCAACAGATGCTTCAAGAAGCCTTGATGCCTCGCGCTCACTTGGTCGAACTCATCAATATTGATCAATCCGAAACGAGTAAGATACAGCTCGGCATCCCGCTTCTTGCTGAAATCGATGCTGTCCGTGTAATACGTATTCAAGTCCGGTGGCAACAGGTTGAAGCAGAACGTGGACTTCCCGCATCCCTGCCCGCCCACCAAGAGCGGGGAAAGGCTGTTGCCATGCTGTTTGTCACGTCCCTGCCAGTGCGCTACCATCGACAGGAACCAAGTGTAAAACAACTGTTCCCACCGTACGTTGTCGCAAGGGATGCGTGCGGCCAGCGGACGGATGCGATCCTTGCCATCCCACACGGGCAAGCGGGTCAAATAGTTCTCGATAGGCGCATAGTCCGGGATGCGATCTGAAAAGACAAAACGCCGTACATCCCTGTCCCATAGCTGCAATCCTTCTTTCTGGGCATTCAAGGCGATACTGTTCAGCACACGATCCGTCACGGGGCGATAGTCAAAACAGAACGTGTTTTTCTCCCGATACTCCGGTCCGCCGGCCATCAGATTATACCGGAAATCGTAACGACGGTTCATAAACTCCTCCATTTTCAAGCTCTGTAGCTGCTCCGGCTTGTAAAGGGACGTACTGCCAAAATCAGAATCGGAGGCTAAGCGGTAAGACTGCCTCAAGGTCTCCCGGATCTCCACTTCCGAGATCAGATTCCCCAAATAAAGCATCGTCCACTTCACACAATCCTCCTCTTCTACCCCAGCCGCGAAACAAAGTCTTCCTAGAGTGACCAACAAAGGTTTGAAATCCACCTTTATGCTCAAACTTCCATGTTCCTCCAAAGCCCGCTGCAAAGCGAATTCATATTGGATGGCAACGTAACGGTATTGGTCATAAAGCGTCTGCCCGGCACTCTCTACCGGTACCGGCACCCGTTTTTCGAACCGTTCCTGGTAGGCGCTTTCGTCGGGCATAGCCACAGGCTGCTCCAGATGAATGGAAAGAGCGTCCGGATTGTAATACACATCGGCATCATAACTGAGGCGGCAGCCCATTTCCAGCACCGGACGTTTCAGCTCGATGGGATAAGAAAGGCGAGGCTCATACGTCTTGAGCGCATGTCGGTAAGCGTGCGCATGAAAAACCTCGGCATCCGTACGCGAACGGGGAAGCGACCCGTCGGGATAGGTATAAGCCACCACGAACTTCACGCTCCGTCCGCTAGAGCCGATCATAGCGAACAGTGTCTGCGGATATTCCACTATTTTTTGTTTCAAGGACAAAGCCTCTTCTATGCTCTTCAATCGATTGATCTCCAGCAAAATCCAGCCATTATACTCCTTCAACTCGCCTTTTCGAAAAGTTCCGGCAAAGAGCAACTGAGGTAATTTCCGGGTAAACGGATACCGTTTGTCGGGATAAGCCCGCCTTAATTTCTCTCGAAAGAGCGCAAGCTTATCCCTCGTCCGCTCATCCTTTACCCATGCCACGATCTCCTCCATACGCATCGCCCGCTGCGCGACGGTATGTCGATAGGCTGTTTGCTTGGTTATTTTCATGTCTAATATATCATTTAAGAAGTTGAATAACTTATGCTTACAGTTTTTCCTATAGAAAAACAAAAGTTTTCCCCTAATAAAACTTTTGTTTCTTACTAAAGAAACTTTTGTTTCCTCTAGGAGAAACTTTTGTTTTCCCTAAGAGAAACTCTTTGTTCTCCTAAGGGAAACTCTTATCAGCTCTTATCCTTTCGTCCATCGGTAGCCACTCAGCCAAGCATCAAAGACTGGCTCATCCTTTACTCCGTACATCCGAAAGACCTGACGGATATACTGTTGGTCTTCAGGCGAGAAGGTTCTTTCCTTGCGCTTAAACTGATAAAACTTATTCTTACCGTATGTCATCAACAGACGTTGCTTGATGCGTTTCGCCTCCAGATAAGGTATCTGGTCTAATAGGTGATCCATGCCGACAGCGTATTGCACGGGAGTATCCGCCATGAAAGCCGCACACTTTCCGGTAGGACTGGTACGTGCGGGATTCACGACACTCACCGCCCAAAGCGTATCGGGGATAAAACGGATGATTTGATGCCGCAAGCAGCGGTTGGCGTTCTTACAATTTCCATTAAAACAATGTACAAAGCCTGTCGGCACCATAGCGTAATCGAGTTTTTCTATCATATCTTTTAGATTTTCAGTATTCCTCAAATATAACACTTTTTTCCTTCATGCGAAAAGAAAATTGCATGAAAATCAATAATAAATGGTAGATATTGAATAATAATTGTAGATGTTTGGAGATCTACAACCAACAGATAATACTCTCATTTACAAAAAGTATATAATAGAGTGGTAGATATTGTAGATATTTTTATAAATTCAATGTTACAGGAAACTCATAATACGTAAAAGACCGAGCCAATACAACTTCTTCATCTTTTCACTATCACATAGCAGGATATTTTATATCTTTATTGCCTGTTTATAATCATGATTGGATACATATGGACATAGATTTCGAATCATACATCCGTGGTAGTGAGCCCGACAAAAAAGAAAAGGCTTCAGCTTGGAAAACAGCCATTGGTTTACAAGCTGTAGATGGCTTGCAAACATCCGATTATTTAAAAGATACAGCTATAAAGCATTTGCGTAGCATCGGTTTTGACGTGAACAATGATCTGTTTGCCGACAACTCTTGGTACTTTCGCAATGCGCTGGTTCGTGCGAATTATAGAAATGTGCGAAAAGACGTTGAACCGGATATGAGTTTCTTGATCGCATTTTTCAGAAACTTAATGATGGGAGAAAATCATGACCCCACAACAGCCAACCGAACAAGTCGACCGAACAAGTACCGAACAAGCTAACCGAACAGTTCAGCGCACCGCTTTTAGCTATCGTAAAGGCTATCGGGACAGAACAATGTTCATTGAAAGTAAAAAGTGATTACAAACAATTTGCATAGATAAACGAAGAATGAAAACATCCATCAATTACCTTCCCGAACAGAAACGGGATGACCTCAGAAGAATTGTAGAGTGCGTACTGGAAGTACTTCCCGATTGTGAGATGATCATTCTCTACGGAAGTTATGCCCGGAATACATACGTTGACTACGACCAACGCATCGAATACGGTATCCGCACCTGTTTTATGAGCGATTATGATATTTTGGTAGTTACCAGTACCCGTTTCCAAAGATATATTATCAATCACATCTTGAGCAAGGCCACCGATAATTACTACAAAGGGAAGAACAGATACGCATCCACCACCGTACAATTTATAGACGAAAGCATCGACGACTTGAATAAAGCCATCGATAAAAACCGATATTTCTATACCGATATCAAGCGAGAAGGTATCATGCTTTACAACAGCGGCCGTTATAAGTTGGCCCGCCGTCGTAAACTGAACTATCGGGAGATAAAAGAGTTGGCGGAGGAGTATTACAACGACAGGTTTGAACGTGCGAATGATTTTTTACGAAATGCAATGTATGACAAAAACGACGAGAGATATAAAATATGTTCTTTTCATTTGCATCAAGCTTGTGAGAATTATTACAACAGCATAATCTTGACTTTTACATTGTATAGTCCCAAAGAGCATAGCCTAATAACGTTATCCGGCAGAGCCAAAACGCATTCCCTAGAGTCATCCGAAGCCTTTCCCCGGGATACGGAAGAAGAAAAACGACTTTTCGATTTGCTGCAGGACGCATACGTTCAAGCTCGTTATAATTTACACTTCCGCGTCACTAAAGAAGATATCGAGGCGCTTATACCCAAAGTAGAACGGCTCCGGGATATCACGCGACAATGTTGCGAGGAGAGAATCAAGGTGTATGCGGCAAAACAAAGACAGGTTTGATGAGATTCCCCTCAATCGCCACCTTTATAACCCCATCCAACCTGTTTTCGAAGATACGGTAAGCCTCCTCAATCTCGCTCAATGGAAACTTATGGGTAATAAGAGGCGTCGTGTCTATCTTACCTTCTTCTATTAGGTTAAGAATCTCGGCGCAATCGCAGCCATCCACCCCACCAGTCTTGAAAGTCAAGTTCTTGCCATACATGTCTGGCAAAGGAAGAAGCTGAGGTTTATCATAGAGGGCTACGATGGTGACAATGGCGTTCGGACGGGCACAATCCCATGCCAAGCGGAAGGTATCCTCACTCCCCGCGACCTCCAATACGACATCCGCACCGCCATGATCGCTGTTACGAAGAACAAATTCCTTACAGTTTTCGGGATCTGTCACCAAGACTTCCGGATAACGCTGGCGAACGAACCGGGCCCTTTCCGGAGACTTCTCGCAAACAATAATACGTCGTGGCTTCTTCAACAACACGCACAACAAAGTACAGATCCCCGTAGGACCAGCGCCAATAATGAGAACCGTATCCTCCTCTGAGATCTCCGAGATGCGGGCAGCCCAAAAACCTGTCGCTAACACATCACCGACCAGCAAAGCCTGCTCATCGCTAACCGTATCTGGGATACGATTCAAGCCTCGATCCGCATAAGGAACCCGGACATACTCCGCCTGCCCCCCATCGATACGACAGCCCAACGCCCAACCGCCATTGGGATCGGTACAATTATTGACATATCCACGCCGGCAGAAGAAACACTCTCCGCAAAAGGTCTCGACATTCACGGTCACCCTGTCACCCGGCTTGACTACAGTAACATCGGCACCCACCTTTTCCACCACACCAACCATCTCATGCCCAACGGTTATTCCGGGTACCGCACGTGGTACGCTACCGTGTTTGATATGAAGATCGCTAGAACAGATACTACCCAAAGTCACACGTACGATAGCGTCCCATGAATCCTGTATTTCCGGTATCGGTTTCTCCCGCAATTCAAATTTCCCTTGTTCAATATAAGTGTACGCAAGCATGATATTTTCTTCTTTTAGTTAATCGCCTTACAAAGATAAGGATCGTATCGCCAAAAATATCAGATATATCAGTAATTTGGGTACAAACTGTTTCATTTTTCTCTCCTATCTTTATCGCCATAAATACATAGCATTCTCGTAATGAATATAAAAACAACAAAAATTCAAGAAGTATGAAACGAATCGTATTATTCATGGTCATGGTCTCAATGGTATGTATCGCCTCTTATGCGCAAAAGGCTGCCGAAGGGACAAAAGTTTTAGTAGCTTACTTCTCGGCAACGGGAAATACTGAAAAAGCGGCCCAACAAGTCGCATCTATTGTCAGCGGTGATCTTCACAAGATCCAACCTGAGAAAAGCTATACCTCCGCCGATCTGAACTGGCGGGATAAATCCTCACGCAGCAGCGTAGAGATGGACGATCCTACATCACGACCGGCCATTATCGATGATTTGAAGAACCTAGCGGAGTATGACACCGTTTACCTAGGATTTCCCATCTGGTGGAATCAAGCCCCAAGACTCATCAACACCTTTTTGGAGAAATACGATCTCTCGGGTAAAACCGTTATCCCATTCGCCACATCAGGCAGTAGCAGTATCTCGAACGCAGAGAGTGAATTGCGGAAAGCCTATCCGGATGTGAACTGGCAAAAAGGGAAGTTGATGAACGGAGCGACAGAAGAAGATATCAAGAATTGGACTAAAAAATAAATGATTATGAGAAAGAATTTTGGAGCGAAGCCTTTGAGCTATCCGCAACCCGTATTTATTATCGCCACGTATGGAGAAGATGGAACTCCCGACGCGATGAACGCCGCTTGGGGCGGTATCAGTGAGATGAATGAGATCAGCATGTGTCTTAGCGCCGGTCACAAGACTGTTAAGAATATCCTGAAGCGTGGAGCTTTCACGGTAAGCATGGCAGATGCCGATCATGTCGTAGCTTGTGATTATGTAGGTATCGTGTCAGGCAATAAAGTTACCGACAAGTTTGCCAAAGCAGGATTTCACGCTACAAAATCAGACTTCGTAGATGCTCCGTTGATCGACGAATTGGCCGTGGCTATCGAATGTAAATTGAAAGATTACGATCCGGATACTTGCATACTCCGTGGCGAGATCGTAAATGTCAGTGTTGACGAGCGTGTACTTGATGAGAACGGCAAGGTGAATGTAGCTAAAGCCGCTCCCATCATCTTTGATCCATTCAACAACGACTATTTGAGAGTGGGCGAAAAGGTAGGAAATGCCTTTTCCGATGGAAAACAATTGAAATAAATGACAGGGTAATAGCAATTAGTATCTATAGAAAACGCAATTAGTATTGATAGTAACCTAGATTACCATCAATACTAATTTTGGAAACTATGTAATCAAATTCTGTTATAAACCAATTTAGAGATATCATATCCTCGTTTCAGTATCTTGCCGAGCAAATCTTCCATAACCGCTTCCGGCAAGGATTTCTCACGACTCAAAATCCAGAGATACTTGTCAGAACTGCTTCCTACCACAACATATTGATAATGTTCGTCGAGTTCGAAGATATAATAATCTGAATAGAACCATAAAAAGAAAGCGACTTTCAATTTACCCGGACTATTTTCTGGTTCCGGCTGTTTCGCCCGGCCTACTGCTTTTTTATGGATTCCATCTTTAAACCCCTCGTTTTCCACACGGATTCTTCCATCCGATCGCAATGTATAAGTAGCCGTAACATCCGTCATACCTTTCTCGAAATGATTCTCGTAACGGGCGATCTCATACCACCTTCCCATATACCGGCGGACATCCAGTGCCTGCACGGTACGATGATCTGTTATATTCATAAGCTTTTCTATTGTCGGATAATCATACGTAAAACCAGACTCCAATAATTTCGTGGGATGAACTGTTTGCCCCTTCGTTACAAACGAAGCCCCTTCACCGAACATCAGTCGGAAAATGAATGTAGGCAAAGGCATAACCCAACGGATTCCATCTGCTCTCGCCAGCGCATATGCCAGTTGCTTTTGGGTGATACATTGCGGAGAGACAAGATTGACCACTCCTCTCAACGTACTATTTTGTATCATAAAATCAAAAGAGCGGCACAAATCATGCACGCTAACCCACGGAAAACTCTGTTGGCCATCGCCTATCACCACACCTATCCGGGAGAGACGTTGCAAATGAAGCATCTGTCTCAATGCCCCGCCATCCTCCGAGAGTACGACCCCGAACCGGGCAATCACAAGCCGCACATCCGGCAAACACGCATGCGCCTCTTTTTCCCATGCGCCACATAACCGGGCCAAGAAACCCTCACCTTGCCGATTGTTATATTCATCATATTCTCCGGATGTGGGATAATAACCTACGGCAGAAGTTGATATAAACAACTTAGGGAGAATATCCCGGGTATTTATGGCATTTACCAACTGATGGGTTGTCCGGATTCTACTATCATATAATTCTTGTTTATACGCTTTTGTCCAGCGCTTATTAATGGAAACACCCGCCAGATTAATGACCACGTCACACGATTCCACACGATGGCATAGCTCATCGAAATTCTCATCCTTGAACAGGTTCCTTCCTAAAGGAACTACCTCATCACCCTTCTCCGTGAAAAAAAGAGTAAGATGCTGGCCTATGTATCCACTCGCACCGCTGATCGCTATTTTCATGATTCTAAATGAGCTTTACTTTATAAACAAGCACACAACCTATTTAGTTAAACACTATATTTGTTCTTTCAACTAATAATGGATCATGGCAGACAACTATTTGGAAAAAAAATACGAGCAATATCAAGCCCGGAAAACCTCCGGGACAAGAACCAGTCACAATACGAAGACACTCCATAAAACAAGAAGAGTCTTCATTACCGGTGGGGCCGAGGGGATTGGAAAAGCCATCGTGAGAACGTTCAGGGGAGCCGGCCATCGAGTAGCGTTCTGTGATAAAAACGAAGCATCAGGAAAAGAGACCGCGTTACAAACCGGAACTCAATTCTTTCCCGTGGACGTTAGCGATAAGACCGCATTGGAGAATTGCCTGCAAAAGATCATCGAGGAATGGGGCGATATCGATATCATCATCAATAATGCGGGTATCAGCCAGTTCTCATCCATCACGGAAACGAGTGTAGAGGATTTTGATAAGATATTATCCATAAACCTACGTCCTGCGTTCATCACTTCCCGGCGATTAGCGCTCCATCGGCAATCTCTCGATACCCCCAATCCATACGGCAGGATTATCAACATCTGCTCTACCCGTTACTTGATGAGTGAACCCGGTAGCGAGGGTTACGCCGCCTCTAAAGGAGGTATCTATTCTTTGACGCATGCGTTGGCCTTATCGCTCTCGGAATGGCATATCACGGTAAACTCTATCGCTCCCGGTTGGATACAGAATAACAATTACGACCAGCTTCGTCCGGAGGATCATGCTCAACATCCGTCCGGAAGGGTGGGAAAGCCGGAGGATATCGCCCGTATGTGCTTATTTCTCTGTCAAGAGGAAAACGATTTCATTAATGGCGAGAATATTACGATTGACGGTGGGATGACCAAGAAAATGATTTATCTCGACTAAATAAACATCCGTATATGACACAAACATCGAACATAGAAACCAACCGTCTTGTGCTCCGTCCTTTCAGCGAAAGCGATGCTCCTGATGTTTTTGAGAGCTGTAAGAATCCAAACCTAGGCAATAACGCAGGATGGAAACCTCTCGAAACGATCGAAGAGACTATTGATGTACTAAATACCATATTTATCGGAAAAGAAGGGGTTTGGGCTATCGTATCAAAAGAGACTCAACAAGTCATTGGCTCCATTGGCATCATTCCTGATCCCAAAAGAGAAAACCCACATGCTCGCATGCTGGGTTATTGGCTAAAAGAAGAGTGTTGGGGACAAGGCTTCATGACAGAAGCAGTGCAATCCGTATTGAATTATGGGTTCACTCAAATGAATTTACATTTGATCACGGCGAATTGTTATCCTCACAATCAACGCTCACAACGTGTATTAGAGAAGAATGGATTCGTATACGAAGGACGGCTTCATCAAGCAGAGCTAATGCATACTGGACAAATAGAGGATCATTTGTGCTATTATCTTGACCATCATTCCTTTTCAAACAAAAACAATAGTTTATGATAGTAGTAACAAAAGATTTATATACGCTCAGGAGTTGGGAAGGTCAAGATACGGAATCCTTAACCTTGCACCTTAATAACAAGAAGATCTGGGATAACTGTCGGGATGGATTGCCTCATCCTTATACAAAAGAAAATGCCCGCTGCTTCATCAGCCAAGCACGAGAAAAAACTGAAATATCGGATTTCTGCATTGTGGTTCATGGTGAGGCAATCGGCAATATAGGTTTTGTGAGAGGAACGGATGTGGAACGTTTCAATGCGGAAGTTGGTTATTGGATCAGTGAGAGATATTGGAACCAAGGGATTACCTCTGAAGCGTTAGCCGATGCGATCCAGTATTATTTTGAGCATACGGAGGTTATTCGTATATTCGCCACGGTGTATGAATATAATCTGGCATCCATGCGGGTATTAGAGAAAGTGGGATTCAAGAAGACTGGCATCTTCCGAAAAGCTTGTTACAAAAACGGGCGATTCATCGATGCGCATCATTTTGAGATCGTAGCGGATGAGAAATTAGTTGGGAACAAAGACTTATAATCCATTTATGCAAATAAGACAATTACAGGTAAACGAATACGATAGGGCATTAACCTTGTCTTTGGACGTGTTCATCCAATGTGGCAAGAATGACTTCGACGAAGAGGGATTGGAAACCTTCAAGAGTTTCATTTACAATAAGGATCTGGTAAATGAGCTAACCATTTACGGAGCATTCGAGGGTGAGTCATTAATAGGTCTAATCGCTACAAAAAATGAAGGAAAGCATATTTCCTTATTCTTCATCACGCCTATGTATCATGGAAAAGGTATCGGCAAACGATTATTCGAGGCCGCTATCCAAGATAAGCCAGTCTCGGAAATGACAGTCAATTCCTCTTCCTATGCAATCCCAATCTACCGGAAATTCGGGTTCGAACCAATCTGCGAAGAACAAACTACACATGGGATGAAGTACACCCCGATGAGGCGAACGATAACCCGTCCCTCCTTCGAGGACTTCAATGAGCTTCTTCTGCTTTGGGAAGCGTCCGTACGTAGTACCCATCATTTCCTAAAAGAAGAGGATATCTTATTTTATAAAGAACTTGTTCCCGGATATTTCCCATTGGTAGAACTTTATATCATCCGAAATGAGCGAGGAAAGATCGCCGCCTTCATGGGCTTAAGCGATGAGCTTATCGAGATGCTTTTCGTACATCCGGAAGAGCAAGGCAAAGGATTAGGTAAACGACTTATCCAATTCGCCTTGCAAGAGACACCCATCCGAAAAGTCGACGTAAATGAGCAAAACACAACCGCACTTCATTTCTATCAGCATCTGGGATTCCAAGTGATAGGAAGAGACGAGACAGATTCCTCCAACAAGCCATTCCCGATACTTCATCTTCAAGCTACACTTCCTTAAAAATTTAAGGTAATCGTGTAGCCTATCATGACTATATGCGTAGCCTAACGAAGGCATTCTTATCAAAAAACAGGACTAGTTACACATAAAAAAAGCCCACCGATAAAGGACGATGGGCTAGAACCTAAATGTTTTCACAACGGAATAATCCTTATTGTGATTTGCTTCAAATTAGTATAGCAAAGAAATAAAGAATATATTTATAAAGCAAGTATTTCTTGATAATTTATTTTATCTTTGAAAAAATCGTTAACACAATACTAGTCATGAAAAAAATAGTAGGATTAGATTTAGGTACAAATAGTATAGGATGGGCATTAATCAATGCTTATATAGATGAATATAATAAAGAACACTTATATGGTATAGAAGCTTGTGGCAGTCGTATTATACCTATGGACGCAGCCATCTTAGGAAATTTCGATAAGGGAAATTCTATCTCACAAACTGCGGATCGAACAAGCTATCGTGGTATACGTAGATTGCGTGAACGCCATCTATTAAGACGTGAGCGCCTGCATAGAATTCTCGATTTACTCGGCTTTTTACCAAAGCATTATTCTGATTCTCTCAATCGCTATGGCAAATTCTTAAATGACATAGAATGTAAATTACCTTGGGTAAAAGACGAAACAGGTTCTTACAAATTTATCTTTCAGGAATCGTTCAAAGAGATGTTGGCCGATTTCACCGAACATCACCCCAAACTTATCGCAAACAACAAAAAAGTACCCTACGATTGGACGATCTATTACCTTAGAAAGAAAGCTTTAACACAAAAAATATCAAAAGAGGAACTCGCTTGGATTCTTTTGAACTTTAATCAGAAACGAGGATACTATCAACTTCGAGGTGAAGAGGAGGAAACTCCAAATAAACTAGTAGAATATTATTCATTGAAAGTAGAAAAAGTCGAAGACTCGGGAGAGAGAAAAGGCAAGGACACCTGGTATAACGTACATTTGGAGAATGGGATGATTTACCGGCGCACAAGTAATATACCATTGGATTGGGAAGGTAAAACTAAAGAATTTATAGTCACCACTGATCTAGAGGCTGATGGTAGTCCTAAGAAAGATAAGGAAGGAAATATAAAGCGTTCTTTCCGTGCGCCAAAAGATGATGATTGGACATTAATAAAAAAGAAGACGGAAGCAGATATCGACAAGATCAAGATGACTGTCGGCGCTTATATTTATGATACACTTCTGCAAAAACCAGACCAGAAAATACGTGGGAAGCTAGTACGTACTATCGAACGTAAATACTATAAAAACGAACTCTATCAAATACTAAAGACCCAAAGTGAATTTCATGAGGAATTACGAGATAAACAGTTATATATCGCTTGCCTTAATGAGCTTTATCCCAATAACGAACCACGTAGGAATAGTATTTCCACACGAGATTTCTGTCATTTATTTATAGAAGATATCATTTTCTATCAACGTCCACTGAAGAGCAAGAAATCATTGATCGACAATTGTCCCTATGAGGAAAATAGGTATATTGATAAAGAGAGTGGAGAAATCAAACATGCATCCATTAAATGTATAGCCAAGTCTCATCCTCTCTATCAAGAATTTCGCCTTTGGCAATTTATTGTAAACCTACGTATCTACAGGAAGGAAACGGATGTTGACGTAACACAAGAATTACTCCCTACCGAGGCTGATTATGTCACTTTATTTGAGTGGCTGAATGAAAAGAAAGAAATCGATCAAAAAGCCTTTTTTAAATACCCGCCATTCGGCTTTAAGAAAACAACTTCAAACTATCGTTGGAATTATGTGGAAGATAAACCTTATCCCTGTAATGAAACCCATGCACAAATAATAACTCGTTTAGGAAAAGCGCATATCCCAAAAGCTTTTCTTTCTAAGGAAAAGGAAGAGACATTATGGCATATATTATATTCCATAGAAGATAAACAAGAAATAGAAAAAGCCTTACACTCTTTTGCCAATAAGAATAACCTAAGCGAAGAGTTTATTGAACAATTCAAGAATTTCCCTCCTTTCAAGAAGGAATATGGCTCTTACTCGGCTAAGGCGATAAAGAAATTGCTTCCATTGATGCGAATGGGTAAATATTGGAGTATCGAAAACATAGATAATGGGACAAGAATACGAATTAATAAAATTATAGATGGAGAGTATGACGAGAACATTCGTGAGAGAGTTAGACAAAAAGCTATTAACCTAACTGATATTACCCATTTTCGAGCTTTGCCTTTATGGTTAGCTTGTTATCTAGTTTACGATCGTCACTCCGAAGTCAAGGATATAGTTAAATGGAAGACTCCCAAGGATATAGATCTCTATTTAAAATCGTTTAAACAACATTCGTTACGCAACCCAATCGTGGAGCAAGTGATAACGGAAACCTTGCGTACCGTACGAGATATTTGGCAACAAGTAGGCCATATCGATGAGATACATATTGAATTAGGACGGGAAATGAAAAATCCGGCGGACAAGCGTGCCCGGATGTCACAACAAATGATAAAGAACGAGAATACCAATTTACGCATAAAAGCACTATTGACTGAATTTTTGAATCCGGAATTTGGAATAGAGAATGTACGTCCATATTCCCCCAGCCAGCAGGATTTATTGCGTATTTATGAAGAAGGCGTACTAAATAGTATATTAAAATTACCGGAAGATATAGGAATTATATTAGGAAAATTCAACCAAACAGATACTCTAAAACGTCCAACACGCTCGGAAATACTACGTTACAAACTATGGTTGGAGCAAAAATATCGTTCACCTTATACAGGCGAAATGATACCATTAAGTAAATTATTCACTCCTGCTTATGAAATAGAGCATATTATTCCTCAATCACGTTATTTCGATGATTCACTTAGCAACAAGGTGATCTGTGAATCTGAGATAAATAAATTGAAGGATAGGAGCCTCGGCTATGAGTTTATTAAAAACCATCATGGAGAAAAGGTGGAATTAGCTTTTGACAAGCCTGTTGAGGTACTTTCCGTGGAAGCCTATGAAAAACTTGTGCATGAATCTTATTCACATAACAGAAGTAAAATGAAAAAGTTACTCATGGAAGATATTCCAGATCAATTTATAGAACGGCAACTCAACGACAGCCGCTATATTAGTAAAGTAGTAAAATCTCTGCTTTCTAATATAGTGCGTGAAGAAAACGAGCAAGAGGCTATCTCCAAGAATGTCATTCCTTGTACAGGAGGTATTACCGATCGATTAAAAAAGGATTGGGGCATCAACGATGTTTGGAATAAGATTGTACTTCCTCGTTTCATTCGGTTGAATGAACTGACTGAAAGTACCCGTTTCACTTCTATCAATACCAATAATACAATGATCCCCTCCATGCCCTTAGAGTTACAAAAGGGATTCAATAAAAAACGTATTGATCACCGCCATCATGCGATGGATGCCATTATCATTGCATGCGCAAATCGTAACATCGTGAACTATCTCAATAATGTGTCGGCTAGTAAAAACACAAAGATAACACGGCGAGATTTGCAAACCCTATTATGTCACAAGGACAAGACTGATAATAACGGTAATTACAAATGGGTTATTGACAAGCCTTGGGAAACATTCACTCAAGATACATTGACAGCTTTGCAGAAAATAACGGTTAGCTTTAAGCAAAATTTGCGTGTGATCAACAAGACAACAAACCACTATCAGCATTATGAAAATGGAAAGAAGATAGTCTCCAACCAATCAAAAGGGGATAGTTGGGCTATCCGTAAATCAATGCATAAGGAAACGGTTCACGGAGAAGTAAATTTGCGTATGATAAAAACCGTATCACTTAATGAGGCCTTAAAGAAACCACAGGCAATAGTAGAAATGGACTTGAAGAAGAAAATACTCGCTATGCTCGAGTTAGGCTATGACACTAAAAGAATAAAGAACTATTTCGAGGAAAATAAAGATACTTGGCAAGATATTAATCCATCAAAAATCAAAGTCTATTACTTTACAAAAGAGACGAAAGACCGCTATTTTGCGGTGCGGAAGCCTATAGATACTAGTTTCGACAAAAAGAAGATAAAGGAAAGCATTACAGATACAGGTATCCAACAAATTATGCTTCGACATTTGGAAACTAAAGACAATGATCCCACATTGGCATTCTCTCCAGATGGTATTGATGAAATGAACCGTAATATTCTTATATTGAATAAAGGAAAAAAGCATCAGCCCATTTATAAAGTGCGTGTCTACGAAAAAGCTGAAAAGTTTACTGTAGGACAAAAAGGGAATAAGCGAACTAAATTTGTAGAGGCAGCAAAAGGAACCAACCTGTTCTTTGCTATCTATGAAACAGAAGAGATTGATAAGGATACGAAAAAAGTAATCCGTAAAAGAAGTTATAGCACGATTCCCTTAAATGTAGTGATCGAACGCCAAAAGCAGGGACTTTCCTCGGCTCCTGAAGATGAGAATGGTAATCTACCTAAATATATACTCTCTCCTAATGATCTGGTATATGTACCGACACAGGAGGAGATTAATAAGGGGGAAGTCGTAATGCCGATAGATAGGGATCGAATATACAAAATGGTTGACTCAAGTGGCATTACCGCTAATTTCATCCCAGCTTCAACAGCCAATTTGATTTTTGCTTTACCTAAAGCTACTGCAGAAATCTATTGTAATGGTGAAAATTGCATTCAGAATGAATATGGTATTGGTAGTCTTCAATCTAAAAATCAAAAAGCTATAACAGGTGAAATGGTTAAAGAAATATGTTTTCCCATTAAAGTTGATAGATTAGGAAATATAATTCAAGTAGGTTTATGTATACTAACTAATTAGATTTTATCCTATGATTAAGAAAACATTTTATTTTGGTAATCCTGCTTACCTGTCACTTCGTAACCAGCAATTAGTTATTAAGTTACCGGAGATAGTAAAGAATGATACTGTGCCCGAAAGCTTCAAACGACAATCAGAAATTACTAAACCAATTGAAGATATTGCAGTGATAGTTCTTGACAACAAACAAATTACTATTACCCAGGGTGTATTGGAAGCATTACTAGAGAATAATTGCGCAGTTATTACATGTGATGGACGAAGTATGCCAGTAGGCCTCATGCTTCCGCTTTATGGAAACACGACACAAAATGAGCGCTTTCGAGATCAATTAGACGCTTCCTTACCTTTAAAGAAACAACTTTGGCAACAGACTATTCAAGCGAAAATCAACAATCAAGCATCAGTATTATGCTCTTGTAAAAACGAAGAAATAAAATGTATGCGAATATGGGCCAATGATGTACGTAGTGGAGATCCTGACAATTTGGAAGGACGTGCAGCTGCTTATTATTGGAAGTATCTGTTCGGACACATAGAAGGTTTTACAAGAGATCGGGAAGGTATACCTCCTAATAATTTATTAAATTATGGTTATGCTATCCTTCGTGCTATTGTTGCACGTGGACTAGTCACAAGTGGTATGTTACCCACATTGGGTATTCATCACCATAACCGATATAATGCTTATTGTTTAGCCGATGACATCATGGAACCTTATAGACCTTATGTTGATGAGCTTGTATTTGGTTTGATAAGAACAAGAGGCATATCACCCGAAATATTAACAAAAGAATGGAAAGCATCACTTCTTTCCATTCCTACATTAGAAGTTAAGATTGGAGGTAAACGAAGTCCGTTAATGATCGCTGTAGCTCAAACAACAGCCTCTCTTTACAAATGTTTCAGTGGAGAGCAACGAAGAATCGTGTATCCAGAACGGTAATAATCATGGATCGATTTAGCGAATATCGTATTATGTGGGTGTTGGTATTATTTGACTTGCCTACGGAAACAAAAAAAGAAAAGAAAGCTTATAGTGATTTCCGTAAGAATCTGCAGCGTGATGGCTTTACCATGTTTCAGTTCTCTATTTATGTGCGACATTGCGCCAGCCAAGAAAATGCAGAAGTACACATAAAACGAGTAAAATCATTTTTACCAGAACACGGGCAAATAGGAATAATGTGCATTACAGACAAACAATTTGGAAATATTGAGTTGTTCTATGGGAAAAAAGTACAACCTCCTAATACGCCCGGTCAACAATTAGAGCTCTTCTAGAAATTATAAATCCCGTCATAAGACGGGATTTATTACATTGGAAACTTTTCTTTTTTATTTTCTAACCATTCTATCATCTAGTTGATATACAGCATATAATACAGATTGGGATGTTTCCAATGGATCAAAGATAGGAAAACTCGCTCACATACGGATAACTTTGGAGAAAATAATGTAAAGTGTTTGATAGCAAAAGGGATATGTCGTTTTGTACCACATTCTTCCGCAGGAGGCTTTTAGCAAGTTTTAGGTGGAGTTAGGAGGACAAATCACTACTTATCCGTTGCCTTTTCGGGATAAAAAAAGAGGCTTGAAAAACAAGCTTTCGTCTTTCATTGATAACCCCGTTTACCACCGCAAAGAACGCTGTTTTTTCCATGTCTGCTGACGCAAACTTAGTCATATTTTTCCGTATCAGAAAAAAATACAGGCTTTGTTTGCAGGCCGAGGGGTCTTATTCTACGTTCCGCTACATTTTTCATGCCGTTCATTTACTCTGCATATAATAATTTTGCAAACAAAGGAATTGGTTATGAACCAGGCAAATGTAAAGGTGTCGTTCTACCTGAAAAAGAGCGAGGTGGATGCCGACGGGAATTGCCCCGTAATGGCAAAGTTGAATGTCGGAAAATATTCCGAAGCGGCATTCAGTGTGAAGATAAAAGTCCCGCAATCCCGCTGGTCTTCGGGACGCGCTTCCGGAAAAAGCGTGGCGGCAAAGGAAATCAACAACCGGCTGGATGAGATACGTGCGATGGCATTGAATATCTATATGGAACAGTCGGCTGTCCGTGACGGTGTGACGGCCGAAGAGGTGAAAGGCATACTGCTTGGAATGGCAAGCGGGCAGGAAACGCTTCTGGGATATTTCAGGCGGTTCATCCGCAACTTTGAAAAGCGTGTGGGGATAAACCGTACGGTAGGAAGCCTGAGAGCCTATAGCAATGCCTATAGCCATATCGAAAGATTCTTGCAGGCGCAATACAAGCTCTCCGATATTCCGTTTTCTGCGTTGGACCGTTCTTTCATTGACAAGTATGATTTGTATCTCCGGACGGAACGTAACCTCGCTCCCGGAACAATCATCAACCTGACCGTCCAACTGAAAACCATTGTCGGAGAGGCCATTGCTGACGGTATTATTACCGCCAGCCCGTTCATGGGCTACGAGCCGGTGCGCCCGAAGCACGTGCAGAAATATCTCACGGCAGAAGAGTTGCACAGGATTATGACCACCCCGCTTCACAGGCAGACCCTCTATCATGTCCGTGACATGTTCCTTTTTTCCTGTTTTACCGGCATTCCATACGGAGATATGCGCCTGCTGACAAAGGACAACCTATGCCTTGCGGAAGATGGAATATGGTGGATCAAGAGTGCCAGGCAGAAAACCAAGATAGAATTTGAGATTCCTCTTTTGGATTTACCGTTGCAGATTCTGAAGAAATATAGCGGTACAGCTCCCGGTGACAAGCTGCTGCCGATGTATTGCAATTCCACGCTGAACCTCTACTTGAAAGAGATTGCCCGAATCTGCCACATTGACCGTCCGTTGGTCTTCCATGCAGGACGGCATACATACGCAACGGAAATCACACTCTCTCATGGGGTCCCCCTTGAAACGGTCAGCAGGATGCTCGGCCATAGTCAGATAGAGACCACACAAATCTACGCGAAAGTGACCGATGAGAAGATAGACGCCGACACCAAGGCATTGAACCGAAAAATCTCGGAGCGTTTTTCTGTCGTCATTTAATAACCTTTTAAATGGAAAGAATATGGAAAAGAATACTGAAAAACAGAATGTCAAACGACGCAGCACTTTTGCCGTGCTGTTTTATATTAACCGCACGAAAGTGCGAAAGGACGGAATGTGCCAGCTATTGTGCAAGGTGAGCATTGATGCCGAATGGGCACAGATAGGAACCAAAGTCTCTGTCAATCCGGGTATCTGGAATCCGGAGAAAGGCCGTGCCAACGGAAGGAGCGAGAATGCCGTTACCGTGAACCGTGCCATAGATGACCTGACACGTGAGATTGCCGGACATTATGAGCGGATAAGAAACAGCCTGGGGTTCATCACGGCTGAACTGGTCAAAAACGCAGTCAAGGGTATCGGACAGAAACCGCTTACCCTGCTGGCTCTTTTCAGGGAGCATAACGAGGAGTTCAGGAAACGGGTCGGGATAGACCGCATACAGGAAACATACGACTCCTATCAGCGTTCCTACAAGCATCTTTCCGCTTTTGTCCGGGAAAAGAAAGGCGTGGAAGATGTGACGCTGCGAAGCCTTGACCGGACGTTTTATGACGATTTCGAGGTATTCCTGCGGACTGACCGCAACCTGAAACCCAAAAGCGTGCATGAACACCTGTACCGTTTGAAAAAGCTCACGATGCGGGCTGTGAGCCAGGGCACGTTGCGACGCGACCCTTATTGCCGCCTGCATCCCGAACTGCCCAAAAGGAAGAGCCGCCACATGAAACTGGAAGACCTTAAAACACTCATGACCACTCCGGTGGAGAAACCGCAACTGCAATTCGTGCGGGATATGTTCATCTTTTCAACCTTTACCGGACTGGCGTATGCGGATCTGAAACGGCTTTCGGACAAGGACATCACGCAGGCCGGCGACGGCACATGGTGGATTCATATCCACCGGAAAAAGAGCGATACGCTCTCTTCTGTCCGTCTGCTGGATATTCCTCTTCAAATCATAGAGAAATACCGCGGCCAAAGAAGCGGAGACAAGGTGTTCAATATTTATGCCCGCGGGTATTTTATCCTGTTGACTAGGGAATTGGGGCAGGTATATGGTTTTGATTTGACCTTTCACCAGGCCCGGCATAATTTCGGTACCCACATCACCCTTTCGCTCGGCGTTCCGATAGAGACGGTAAGCCGGATGATGGGACATACCTCTATTTCCACCACGCAGATTTACGCGCAGGTTACGGACACGAAAGTGGACGAGGACATGAAACGGTTGAGGTCCACAGGTTTCGGAAACAGGATAGACCTTTGCGAGGAGGATTTCACCGTCAGGAAAAAGCGGAAAATAAAATCACCGGCTGTATGAAATGGAAAACGGAGAAACTGCCCGGCTGACAGCAGGCAGTTTCTCCGTGCTTGATTAAAGAAGCAGTACTATACCCAGCGCTGTTCCTCCCGGCACCGTTTGTAGGCATCGTCCAGTATTTTCATGATATCGGACTCTTTATAGAGTGCCTTCCCTTGCACCAGATAGTAAGGGATTACACCGAATGTACGGTATTCCTGCAATGTACGCCTGCTTACCCGCAGGACTTTGGAAAGTTCCTCGTCCGTAAGGAAACGTTCACCGTTGAAGAGTGATCTCGGTACATCCTCCATTACTGAAAGCATCCTCTCCATTTTCTCCAGTCCCTGGAACATCACGTCAATGCGTGGGTCTTTCTTGTCTATAAAATGATAGCTCATAATTTGCTCTTTATTAAAGGGTGGTAACTCAATTCCAATAATCTCCGTATATCTTCCGGTTTGTAGAAAAGCTTGTTCTTGATGCGACTGAAAGGAAGGAGACCTTTGGCACGATACGCCTGAAGGGTCTTTTTGTTGATGCGGAGTACGTCGCACACCTCCTGGTTGTCCAGCCAGTTTTTCAGGCCGAGATCCTCGACCGGACGGCACAGGCGTGTCACCCGGTCCTCAAATTCGCAAAAACGGACACGCAGTTCTTCAAAAGTCTGTTTGTCAATACATACAAGTTCCATATTCTTTCATTTATATTAATTTTCCATCTGTTTTTTCAGTCTCGCCGGCAAACGCCTGCCCTTTTGGTTGAGGAACGCCTCGACCTCGGAGGACTTGTAATAGGTACGCCCGTCTATCATGTAATAGGTCACGAGTTTCTTCTGGCGGTACCGCGCGAGAGTGCGTTTGGTAATGCCGAGCAGCTCGCACATGTCCTGGTTGTCCAGCAGCTTGTCTCCGTCAAGCGCGGAGGTCTGGCGGTTCATACGGCTCAGCCTGTCTTCAATCCTGTCGAACCTTTCCATAATCTGATGAAGCATCATCTGGAAGGTCTCACGGTCTGTCTGTATCATAATACGGTCTGTCTTTAAAGTGTAAATAATTGACCGGTTACACCTTGTCGCGCAACAGGTTATATTATGATATAGGGCTAACGGCGTGCCAATGGCTCTGTATTTCACGAAATGACATAGCTATTCCGTTGAAATACAGTATAATAAAAAATAAAGGAGAAATATTTGATGGGAAATTAACCTTGCAGGATGCAAGGATTCTCGCAATCTGCAAGTTACATCCTGCAAGGATTACGATAAATCAGACGGCAGATGCCACCAGGCAGGACAACGGCCTTGTGTAACTGCCATTGCCGGACGGGAAAGATGGCCTGTATGGAATTCCCTTTGCCGGCGGAATAAGGAAAAAGGTAGATAATAAATTCTTCCACAAGATTGTAATGGAAGAGGCCACGCAGGAGATCCAATGTTTCTGCATCAGAAACTTCTGCTAGGTAGATAAAGGAATCGCCTTTAGTGTCTTTTTCACAAAGAAGGTCTAGTATGTAATAGGGTAAAATCCGGGCATCACAACGCTCCCGCCAACGGGCAAAACCTTTCCTGTGGTTCATTACCCATCGCATCAGCACGTTGTCGGTTTCCGGCAGGAAGCCGTCCAGTGTCATCGCCGTTACAGCTTGGACTTTTGGCATAAATTCTGTTTTGATACCGGACCGTAAGCCGTCAAAAAAAGAAGCGTGCAAACACGCTACTTCTAATGGAGGCTCTGGAATGCCTTTGAAAGGAATAGGTGAATGCACGCTATGCGTAGGCATAGCATAAGCAATCACGCAATAGTTCCTTTCAATGTTAATTTTCCAGATTCCCATTAGAAACACCTTGCGGTCTTATGTCATATACAGTCAGCAATTGTCTTAGAGACAATATGTCGATTTTTCTCTATTTGTTTGCAAATGTACACATATTCAGTGAGATTTGCACTAACGGCAGGCTCATTTTTATTTCACCCCGTATTTCTTCATCTTCCGGTACAGTGTTGCTGGGTTGATGTTCAG
The DNA here is from genome assembly GCF_964238835.1 of Parabacteroides sp. 20_3. NCBI lineage: Bacteria > Pseudomonadati > Bacteroidota > Bacteroidia > Bacteroidales > Tannerellaceae > Parabacteroides > Parabacteroides sp. 20_3. The sequence goes on from NZ_CAXSNO010000004.1 coordinate 107,531, forward strand.
CAGTGCGGCAGCCTGTTCCCGGTGTCCGTTGCAAGTTTTAAGAGCATTGATAATATTTATTTTCTCCAATGACTCATCCTTCAACGGCTGAATTGCCGGGGAGTGCGTATCTCCACTTTGGCGGATCTCAATATCCAATCCTTCCATATCCAGCATCGGAGTCTCCGCAATCAATACAGCACGTTTGATCCGGTTCTGTAAGTCCCGGACATTGCCCGGCCATGAATAGGTAAGCATCCTGCGCTTGGCATCTTCCGTAAAGCCTTGTGTTTCCCTTTTCAGTTCTTTCGAATGGCGTTCACGGAAAAACTCAGCCAAAGGGATGATGTCTTCCGGACATTCCGCCAATGAAGGCTGACGTATCTCGAATTCGCAAAGGCGGTGGTAAAGGTCTTCCCTGAACCGCCCTTCCTTGATGGCCAGTTGCAAATTCTCATTTGTGGCGGTAACGATACGCACGTCCGCTACCCGTTCCTTGTCACTGCCTATCGGAGTATAGGTATTCTCCTGTAACACGCGCAGCAGCATGGACTGAATCTCATAGGACATTGTACCTATCTCGTCCAGAAACAGAGTTCCGCCTTTCGCCATGTCGAAATATCCGGTCTTGGCGGTGTCGGCACCGGTAAATGCCCCTTTCTCGTGACCGAAGAACAACGAGGCGGCCAGTTCACGTGGCAGTGCCCCGCAGTTCACCGCCACGAAAGGCATCTCCCGGCGTTCGCTGCCCAGATGGATGCTCTGTGCCACCGACTCCTTCCCTGTACCGTTGGCACCAAGTACCATCACCGACATTTCCGATGGAGCTACCAGTCTGGCAAGTTTCTCCACTTGTAGGATCTTCGGACTTGTACGGTGAAACAGTACCTTTTCCTGTTTCCGTACCGTAACCATGGGGCGGAACACATCTTCTGCCAGTTCCAGCAGATGTTCCTTGCGTACCGGCTTGGGAAGGTAGTCTATCGCTCCCAACTTAATAGTGCGCACCACATCGGGAACCGACACATACTCGGTCGTGATGATGAAAGGAATATCCTTTCTTTCCTTGCGCAGCCATTCCAGTAGAGATATTCCGTCCCCTTCGGGTAGACGTACGTCCGATAGAATCAGATCAAATTGTATTTTGCGTATCAGTGAACGGGCTATCGGTTCGTTCATAGCTGTCACGACATCATAACCAGCTTGTGCAAACCAGTCCTTCTGCATCTGAGACAGACTGATATTGTCTTCAACTATCAGTATTTTCCGTTTCATTTGTCTGTCTTTTTATTTCATTTTTTGCTGCTGCCATCAACATATCGGTATGATTTATTATCCGTTGAGTATATTCTTTTAAAGCAGTGTCACTGGCCCTTTCATCTTTTAAAAGGGAACGATAAGCGAACAACATTTCTTCATTATGTAATAATTCCCACATCGGCAGCATACGGTGAACCGTTTCACGCAATTTCTTCCTATTACAATTTTCTATGGCCGAATTGAGTTCTTCAACATCTTTTTTCGACTGGTCAATAAAGGAACATAATAATTTTATCTTATCGCTCACCTCACACAACATCATGCTGAAATCTACATCATGCTTTTTGTCAGGGCAACCCCTTTCTATAGTTGACAACAGACCGATCAACTCTGTAGATGAGAACGGCTTATAAATACAGGCTGTAAATCCGGCATTCAAAAAAGCATCTTTCTCCTTCTCTCCACGTGCAGTCATAGCGACAATGGGTATAGTCTTTGAATTGCCAATACTTGAGTTACGTAACAAAGTCAACAATTCAAACCCGTTGGTGTAAGGCATCAGGATATCTGTAAGCAACAGGTTATAATCTTTTTCCCGCATGGCTTTTACTACCTCTTTGACTGTGGTACAAGTTGTACAGGCCACGCCATTACGCTCTAACATTTCTTTAATGACAGCTTGCAACATACTGTCGTCATCAATAACAAGTACATTGTGATGCAGGTGTGTGGAATGCGTCGGGACATGTTTTTCGCTTTCCAACGGTTCATCCGTTTCCGGCATGGGAAGGGTCACACGAAATGTGCTTCCACAATTAATCAAACTTGTTACTTCTATTGTCCCATCAAGAAGATTGACAAGTCCTTGCGTGATCGGAAGCCCCAATCCGAATCCGTCCGCATTGGTTGCAGAGGTATGGCGTTCAAAAGGACGAAAGATACGGGAAAGTGTCTCCTCACTCATACCAACACCGGTATCCACTATTTCCATGACCAGCAGTCCATTGAGATAGTGCACATTGAAATTGATTGTGCCGGTCTCCGTGAACTTAACTGCATTGGTAAGCAGATTGTCTATAATCTGTTCTATGCGGTCTGCATCACCATATAACTTGACTTCCGTATCCTTAAAATCACAATTGAACAGGATACCCTTATTATTGATTATATGAGAAAAACCGGCAGCGGTACGTTCCAATAATTCATGCAGGTCGAATGGGACATCGTTCCGTATTTCTTTCGCCTCGTTTAACCGGTACACATCCAACAGGTTGTTAAGCAGATGTACCACATGCTTGCACACCCTCCTTATGTTATTCAGATGGATATTCCTCCGTTTCTTTTCACGTGTATCCATTGCCAGATCGGCACTGCCGTCAATGACATTCAAAGGGGCACGTATGTCATGCGATATGGTCAGGATAATATTCTTGCGCATTTCCAACAGCGCAGTGTTTTGTTGTATCGTATCTTCCAAACGCTTCCTTGTTCTTGCCTTTTCCCGTAAATCTTTTTGAATAATCAGATAGGATATGACAAGCAGAATAATGGCGGAGATAATCAGCCAGGAGATGACACATATGGAACGGTTGTAAGATTCTCTAAGATGACATTCCTTCGCTTCAAGTACACGTTCTGTCTGGTTGTTCATCGTGGTTATCAGATGGCGAAGCTTTCGGTTGAGTTCCTTGTTGTGGTTGCGGAGGCTATCGGTATAAGCATTGATACTTTTCTGCCGTTCTTCCTGCATGGATAGCAATTCCTTGTTCAATGTCTTGAGAATTGTAGATGCGGAAGGAACTATCTCCAGAGTTTCTTTTGCCCCTAAAAATCCTGTAAAACCTTTCTTTTTACGAATAACAGTACGCGGTTGAGCTTCCGCTGGTAAATGAGAGAATTGCATACCTTCCTGACTGTTCTGACTATGGAAAAGTTGCATAATTTGGTATAAATGCTCTTCTTTACTGGATAATAGATAGCGCAGCGAGTCTATTTGACTTTGGCTGACAAATTCCTCATACCCCTTGTGCATGGCCTGCAACATGGAATCGATATGCAGACGAAGAGAATGATAGTTCGCAAAATCCTCCTCTTCCCAAGAAAGGGCTGTTTCACCATAAGTTGAGAGAATCGTGATGTGATGCTGGACTATATTTCCATTGTGTTGAACCCGATGAATTGTTTGTGCCTCAGTTTCAATCACCAAAACCCTATTCCGCTCACGTACCATGATTATAATCATACCGATTATAGCCACAATCAACACCATATATCCAAAGATGATTTTATATTGAATACTCATTTATCAATATTTGCTGTTTATTTAGACACTATATGTATGTGGAAAGCAACCAGTCCTTCTATCCGAAATTTAAGGGTGGCTTGTATAAACGGTAATATGCCTATTAGTACGAAAAGCGATTGGGTATATTGTATTCTAAAATCATAGTGTACTTTGAACTGCGATAATAAGGCTGCGGAAACTCTATTGTTTCGTATGAAATGAGAGTATTTCCATTTCTTCTGTATTACTTGTCTCCTTTCAAGGGTATAAATCCTATTTGTTCCAATTGGGCGATTTTTTGATCCGACAAGCTTCCTCTTCGATAATTCCGTCTTTGAACCGTACACCAACGCCCCAACGCCCCTTCACGACATCCAGGCCACCGTCCATTTTGGACATGAAACTGGTGCAACTGTTCCAAGTAGCTTCGCCAGACCTGCTCCACCGACCAGACAAATCCTATTCGATCTAATAGTGTTTGACGATTAGGGGAAAGTTTCCCTTGCTTGCGCATTTTCCGCTGTCTACTGCACCACTCGCCCAAATAACCTTCGGCTGATTTGGGAAAGCGCTGCTGTTTGTCAAGAAAGATTTTCAACGCTTCATAATTTTTCATCCATTCACCGTTCAAGTCCTGACTCCACACAAATCCGATCTCATCCAACACACGAATACGTTCTTTGCTCAAACGTCCTTTCTTGCGTCTTTCCCGTTGAGTATAACACCAGGTAGCCAAAGCTCCATCCTCCCGTTTGGGCCAGCGGCCTTGAGTCGCAAAGAAGACTTTCAATGATTGGAATTCCTTCATCCAGTTTGAATCCAGCAAGTTCCATTCAAAGCCGACAGACTCCAGCAGTTTGTAACGCTCCTCCGAGAGTCTTCCCCGTTTGTAAGCCATGCGCTGCGTATTGCACCACAAGCCCAGCTTCCCCTCTGTAACCGAAGGCCAGTCATTTTCTTTCTTACGGAACTCAATAAGCCTCTCATACATGATCTGCCAAGGTTCCAACTCTGTCAATATCTCCTCAATACGAAGCCGTATGTCTGATAGGAAACCTGTGGTCAGAAAAGAGGTCACCCCTTCAAATCCCTTGGGTGAAGGCTGACAGGCAAGGCGTTCCATGTGCAAGGCCATCATGTCATATACAGATTTGCCCGATAGGTTGTTCACAAAATCCAATACGACAGGCTGTTTCCCGCTTCCGGCATCCAAGCAACGGCCCAGCTGTTGCAGGGTAACAATATAGGATTCTGTCCGCCGTAGAAACAAGACGGCATCTATGCCCTCCACATGCAGTCCTTCTATCAGCATATTGACAGAGAACAATACATGCAATTTCCCAGATTCTTTTTGGAAAGCCTTTAGTATTTGATTATTAGTCCGTTCGCTTTGAGTGTGATGGATCTCAAATGGTATGATTACCCGTCCGGCTTGTGTCAGCCAGCCACACACCTCAGGAACCATCTGTTTCAGATCGGTAAGATCACGGCAAAAAACCAGCAGTTTACATACATCTTTGGGCAAGAACTTTCGGATTACCTCAGGAGCTCCTAACGCCCCTTTAAAATCAACGCGAGCCACATCCAGTTTCTTTTGGACTTGTTCTTTTCGTCGAATTGAACATCCGCTTCGATCCAATCGCTTTTGTAAACGATTCAGTTCACCGTCTAATCCATAGGCACTTTGTACCAGGATTGGGACTGGTAAAATACGGTAATACCAAGCCTGAGGTAAGGTAAGTTCATAAAACAGATTTCCCTCGAAATAAAGATCCACCGTATCAATCATTCCCTCCGGGCGAATAGGAGTCGCCGATGTTCCTAATATATAGGCCTGCGGATTGGATTCAATTACCTCCTGCAAAGCAGCCCCCCATATTTCTGCACCGAAATGATGAAACTCATCAATCAAAATATGATCTGCTTTGAGTTGTTTATCATTTTTTCGATAATATATCAATGACTGAAACGTTCGATAGCAGATATAAGGAGAGGTAAAGCCTACCGCTTTTTTGATCTCCTCCAGGATTGTGACATTTGGAGCAAATACGCAAATTCGTTCTGTGGCATGGTCTGATATATAACGAGCCAGCAGATATGACTTTCCCGTCCCGGTCGCTTGCACAACGGTACCGATACGATGCTGTTCAAAGCCTTTTATAATAGCACGATAAGCTTTCTCGTTATGTGGGTAAAGTTCTACATGTCTGCCGGAATTAAGGCTTCTGAGGTAGTTGTCGTCAGAAACAGTCAAACCATGCAACTCATAAGCCAACGCCTCTTTCAGAAATCCACCATGAGCTACAATCCGAAAATAAAGACTCCCTTTACCTTGGGTTAATACTGTAAACTCCTCATAATATCTCTCAACGTCCGTTCGGGTCAAGGGGCGAATATTCCAAACCTCTTTAGCAATAAAATGTACCATTCCCGGCTTGAATCCGACCCATAGGAAGCCGTCCGATTCTATTACGTGATAAGCAAGTTTTCGATAATAAACCGATAACGAAGAAACCATGTTATACAATCAATGTTTTCAAGATATCAAAAGAACAAAAAGTGATGTACAAGACGCAGTTTGTTCCAACACTTCTTGTTCTTTCTTCATTCCCATACGAAATAGCATAAGATAAATTCTTAATGGATTAACACCGGAATATTTTGATACTATCCACTGAACATTTGCATTTTTGGAATGCAATATAAATTTTGATTCTCCCATAAACTCGATTTTCATAATCAATGGAAGAATCACAAAAGCCCTTACCTTTTATAATTCTGAATTTTGTGTAAGATATTTAATCGGATTTGATTATCTGGAAGTTCTCGCCAAACTTTGTATCTACTTTTGCCAATTCCAATCAAACAATTCCACATCATCTTCAAGAAGATCGCTTCCGGTTTGCGTTTCTATCAGGGTCAAGTCATTTATGGCTTTTAGACCGTGGCGCATATCTTCAAGGATACAAACAGTATCTCCCCGTTTAACTGGGGTAATTTTTCCTTCTATAGCCAACAGTCCCTCTCCATCAACAACCGTCCATACCTCTTTCCGTAGATGATGAGCTTGATATGTGAGACTTTTTCCTGCCTTTATAATCAATTGCTTCGTCAACGACTGAAAGCCATCTGAATATTGAACATTATGAATAATCTTGTATTCTCCCCAATGTCTTTCCTCATACATTGGACAACACTGTAGCCGGTCTGCATATTTTTTTATGTTCTCGCTCTTGTTCTTTTCGGAAATTAAAATACCGTCATTCGATGCTGCAATCACCAAATCTTTGGTTCCTATACACATAATCGGAAGATCCAATTCATTAATGATATGTGTATTTTCCGCCTCTCCATCTGTGATAACATTACCTATTACATGGTCTTCCAACTCATCTGTAAGTGTATTCCAAGTCCCTAAATCTTTCCATTTGCCAGAGAAAGGAACTACTGCTACCAATTTGGCCTTTTCTGCCACCTCATAATCGAAACTGATTTTGGGGAATTCACTATATCTGTTACGGATTTCCGAAAAAGAAACAGTCCGGATATATTGCTCCACAATATTCATCATATATCCCAACTTAAAAGCAAATACGCCACCGTTCCAAAATGCATTTTCTTTTATAAGATATTCCGCTGTAGCTACATTTGGTTTTTCCGTAAACCGTTTGACCGAAAAGATTCCACCTTTCAGTTTCGATTCATCAGGCACTACATATCCATATTTAACAGATGGATAGGTTGGAGTAATCCCCATAAGAACCAGCTCAGCTACATTGTCATCCACCGCATGCACCATCTGCTCAATAACTTTGAAATATCCTGCTTCCGTAAAAGGGTCACAAGGCATAACAACAACTACTTCTTCATCGGCACATGATTTCTCATATTTCAGATATGAAGCTGCCAAAGCAATGGCTGGAAATGTATCACGTCTTTCTGGCTCCACCACTACATCGATGTATTCACCCAGCTGATTGTAAATAACATCAGCCTGAGACAAGCTGGTAGCCACGGTTACATGACCTTTTAAATCGGATTCTCCCAATTGACGAATAACCCGTTGTACCATCGACTCTTTTTGACCATCGGGAGAATTGAGTAATTTTATAAACTGTTTGGAACGACTGTTATTTGACAGAGGCCAAAGACGTTTCCCAGAGCCTCCGGATAATAAAAGAATTTGCATAAATAATGTTTTAAATCGTTACCTTTCTGCACGCATGGGATTATGCAGGAAATCATCATAAGCCAATCGGATACCATCTTCCAATTCAGTTTGGTAAGACCACCCCAAAGCCGTTGCTTTCGATACATCCAAAAGCTTTCGGGGTGTGCCATTCGGACGTGAGGTATCCCATTTGATTTCGCCTGTAAATCCTACAACCTTAGCCACCAATTCTGTAAGATCTTTAATGGTCAATTCTTTACCGGTTCCTGCATTCACAGTTTCATTCCCCGAATAGTTGTTCATCAAGAACACGCACAGATTAGCCAAATCATCTACATATAGAAACTCCCGGAGCGGGCTGCCGTCACCCCAGCAAGTCACTTCATCCAGACCCGCCTCTTTCGCCTCATGGAAACGGCGGATCAAAGCAGGAAGTACATGACTATGTTCAAGATGATAATTATCATTGGGTCCATACAGATTTGTTGGCATCACACTAATGAAATCCGTACCATACTGCCGATTCAAAAATTCGCAATATTTCAAACCCGATATTTTGGCCAAGGCATACGCTTCATTCGTTTTCTCCAATTCTGATGTTAGCAAACAAGATTCAGGCATAGGCTGAGGGGCCAAACGTGGGTAAATACATGAAGAACCTAAGAACTCCAATTTTTTACAGCCGTTCTTCCAAGCTGCGTGAATCACGTTCATCTCCAGTATCATGTTGTCATACATGAAATCAGCCAATGCAGATTGGTTGGCAATGATACCACCTACTTTGGCAGCAGCCAAAAAGACATATTCCGGTTTTTCTTCCGCAAAAAACTTTTCCACAGCTTCTTGCCGTGTCAAATCCAATTCTGCATGAGTACGAGTGGTAATATTCATATACCCTTGCCGATGTAACTCACGGACAATGGCAGAACCCACCATCCCACGGTGTCCTGCTACATATATTTTTGCGTTCTTATCCATCATTTTACAATTCCTTTCTCCAGATATTCGGCCAAGTTGGTACGCATTACGTTGGCCACATGTTCCGCAGCCACTTTTTGCATATCATGAGACACCATAATTTTCACCAACTCTTCAAAGGAGGTGGATTGCGGATTCCATCCCAATTCATTCTTAGCTTTCGTAGGATCACCCCATAGGTTGACAACATCCGTAGGACGATAGAAATCCTCACTGACAGCTACCAGTACCTTTCCGGTCTTTGCATCAATACCTTTCTCATCTATACCTTCACCTTCCCAACGCAGTTCAATGCCGGCATAGTGGAATGCCAATGTAGCAAATTCGCGAACAGTGTGCTGTACACCTGTTGCAATGACGAAATCCTGCGGTTTGTCCTGTTGAAGAATCAACCACATACATTCCACATAATCTTTAGCATATCCCCAATCACGTAAGGAATCCAAATTACCCAGATACAGACAATCCTGCTTCCCTTGAGCAATACGGGCAGCAGCCAATGTAATCTTGCGCGTTACAAAGGTTTCGCCTCTGCGTTCCGATTCGTGGTTGAACAGGATACCCGAACAACAGAACATATTATAAGCCTCGCGGTACTCTTTCACAATCCAATAGCCGTAGAGTTTGGCTACGGCATAAGGGCTGTAAGGATGAAACGGTGTATTTTCATTTTGAGGAACTTCTTCTACCTTGCCATAAAGTTCGGAAGTTGAAGCCTGATAAATCTTACAGGTTTTCTCCAGATGATTGGTACGAACCGCCTCCAATATGCGGAGTACTCCTACAGCGTCCACATCAGCTGTAAATTCAGGTGCATCAAACGACACCTGTACATGGCTTTGAGCAGCCAAATTGTAAATCTCAGTAGGCTGTACTTTACCTACTAATTTCACTAAAGACATAGAGTCCCCCATATCCGCATAGTGCAAGTGAAAATGAGGTTTCCCCTCTAAATGAGCAATACGCTCCCGATAATCAACTGATGAACGACGGATGATACCATGAACATCATATCCTTTGTCCAATAGAAATTCTGCAAGAAACGAACCGTCTTGCCCGGTAATTCCGGTGATTAAAGCTGTTTTCATCTTGTTATTTTTGTTAGTAATACTTCATGAATTTTATAAATATACCTCAATGATTCCAAAAAGGCATTACTGTATATGCCATTACGTTTGAATGCTTTTTGATGATCGGATATAATTTGTTTATGGCTGGCAAAGCCACTGGTGGAAGTCCCTCCTGTGCGCATGGTTACAAAATCCATTGGGATATATGTTGTCTGTATTTTATGTACGAAAATAAACCGTAAAAGACATTCAAAGTCGGAAGCAATCTTATAAGACAAATCAAAGCCACCATACTTATCATATATAATTTTGCGGCAGTAGAAACTTGGGTGTGCAGGCATAAAGCCAAGTCGCATCCAGCTACGGTGGAAAAGTCTTGACGAATAATAACGGACACATTTACCCAAGTCATTGCCATCCACGAAATGAATATCTCCATATACTGCATCCACTCGGTTGGTAGCAAGCTCTTTCTCTAATTTTTCCACTACATCCGAAGAAGTATAAAAATCATCCGAATTCAAGATACCAACCACCTCCCCCGTGGACATCCGAATCCCCTTGTTCATAGCATCATAAAGACCTTTGTCCGGTTCACTTATAAACCGCAATCGTCCATTATAACGAGGTTCATACTCCCGGACTATTTCCATCGTATTGTCTGTACTTCCCCCGTCCACAATGATATGCTCTATGTCGGGATAACTTTGGCTGAGTACACTATCCAAGGTCGTGCAAAGTGTTTTACCGCTGTTCCATGTAGCGGTAATAACTGATACTTTCATGTAAGTTATAATGTAATGTTATGTTTTGGGCTTCTATGCGTTCTCTCTTCTATATTGTTAAGTATAACTAACAATGTCGGTATATTTGCCATAATTTATAAATCATACTTAATAATAGAATACATGAAACTGCCCCAAATATGTCGTCAGCCTTGATGAATGGACGATAGGCAGCAATTACGAAGGAATCCACCACATTCATTTGCTCGATTTCCTGCAACGGCAGGAGTTATAAATCTATATTACTCCAAAGATATGCCATAATGATCTTTCAAATATTGGCATATCTTTTTCTTGTCATTTCCACAAGCTCTTTTTATTTCAAAGATCTTAGCATCCACCAAAGTACGGTACCACCAACCTTGCAAGAAGTCCCAGAGGAATCCTTCCTTGCCATCTAAGAACCCCAACTTTATGATATAACGATAAACAAAGTAGCCGAAAGCCCTCCAAAATAAAGGCATCTTCGCATATCGGTTTTTCTGTGCCCGCTTTCGTTCAACCTCTTTCCCATGATCTTGTGATACGATTTGAGAACCCGTCAAATGAAACTCTGCATCCAGCAACAAAGCCGCTTCCCGCGAAGCATAATTATTATGCTTATCTGTAAACTGCCCGAAAGTCATTCGGTTGTCATCCACAAATTGATGTTTCAATTCTGCCGTCTCGCCGTCCAATATCTCCAAATGCTCATCCATCAACCGCTGCTCATAACGAGCCATTCCTTTCCGGAAAACACGCACGATCTTGACATTATTTACAATGCCATGATGTAAGATCTTACCACAATAAGCGCGCGCGAGAGAGAGAGAGAGGGCTGAAACGCCCTCCGGCATTACAGGTAATCTCTCTTTTAATTCTTCAACCAATTCGGGTAACAAATACTCATCCGCATCCAGACGAAGAATCCATTCGGTCTCTATCTGCAATGTATCCAACGCCCAGTTGAACTGTTCGGCTTGATTACCCGGATACTTATGTACCACTACCTCCACATTCTCAAACTCCCGGCAAATCTCTACTGTCCTGTCAGTTGAAGGCGAGTCAACCACAAATACCTTCTTGGCAAAAGGTGTTACATTCTCCAAGCACCTACGGATATGTATTTCCTCATTATAGGTGAGGATAATTACCGTAATATCCAATGTCTTATTCAACATAACTACATTTACATGTTACAATTTTTCTTTTGTTCTTATGGATTCTATAACCAGGGAAACGCTTTTTTCGATACTTCCTGTATTATCTATTTTTATGACTTCTGGCTTTTGAGCTATCTTTTGATATAACCTAAACCGATAATCAAAAGCCTCATTAAAGGTGTTTTCAATTCTGCAATTCAAAACATCTTCTCGATTACGGCTTATCACAAACTGAAAGCTATCATTAGGCAAAAGCCGTTGGTATAATTTATACCATTTGCCGTCAAGTATGTCGAGGTTATGAGTTTCACTTCCCATATCAATGATTATGTCATTTACCCATCTGTCACAGATTACATAATCAGTTCTTAACTTAGTTGGTTTTTTGCGAGCTAACCAACTATCTATATAAGAACTATATAAGTAGAACCAGCAAAACAAAGGGCTTTTATAGAAATAGTGCAACCACATTTCTCCCATTGCGGTATTCTCCTTTTTACTTAATCCTGTAAGTTTAGCTATGGCATGCATTATTTTTATCAATTTATGATGATAACGCATCCAAATATATCCAACAGTCTTACCTTCTGCTTCCAATTGGGCACGCACACCTTCGATGACTGTAGTTTTTCCACTGCCATCCACGCCTGATATGATGATGTATTTAGTCATTTTGTTTCAATAAGTTAATCCATTCCATCCCCACTTGACTCCATGTAGGATGCGCATTCATTATTATTTTACCCTTATCAGACCTTGAATTTCTCAAAGCAACATCGCTCCAAGCCTTTTCGATTGTAATGGCCAATCCTTTGATTGACTTATCAGCAGTCAGCAGTCCATACTTAAGATATTCCGTAGTACCTCCATTGACAAAGGTGATTACAGGTGTACCGCAACTCAGCAACTCAAAATATGTCAAAGGCACCTCACTTGGAATCACGATGAAAGGCAGAATTGCATACCAAGCAGAGCCAAAAAAAGCCCTAAGCTGTTCTCTCGTCAGTCTATCCTTGATAATCTTTACTCGTTCCGGATGTTTCAGTCCGGACAATGTCTTTTCAAACCGCTTATATTGGGAACCCACATCCGTACGCATCAACATGACAAGCCGGACACCATCATCCTTCACGCTGTCTAAAGCCTCCAGCAACACCTCTGCCCCACGAGTAGGTGCAGGAGCGCCACTAAATAGTAGCCATTTTCTTCCCTTCAAATCATATTTATCCAAGACACTGTTGTCTGGTACAATTTCATCAAACGAATCCTTGCCAGGGTATATGGTTGTCACATTTTTAAAGCCGCCTCTCTTCACTGCTTTGGCACTCACATCGGTCAAACCAATCACATGGCTCACACCAATATTTTTCAATGTATGAGCAAAAATGCACTTGGACGTTATAGCCTCCATCAGGTAAGGCTTTGCAGCGGCTAAACCACCGTTCTTCTTCAGCAGCATTCCACTCTTCAGGTCATACACCCCTCCTGTCATGTAACCAATCTTCTTGCAGTTGATTTGAGCAATCCACTTGGCTGGTGTCAGCCCATCACGAAAAGTAAAAGGGATGAAAAGTATCTCCGGTTTTAGTTCCGTGCATTGGACAAAGATTGCCTCATTATTCTTTATCACGGAACACACATGGACAGGTTTCGACGAATCGCTTCCTGCCCAATCATAATCAATGACATCCTCACTGTTGCTGCAAGCATTCAAAATGCTTGCCTCATAGCCGTATTCCACCATCACCTTGGCAACCTCCAATATTGTTCGCCAAGGCATGAGATGTTCCCTTCCCTTAAAACAGTCAATCGTAAAGAATATAATTTTCATTTTCTCATTCTGATTACATTTGCAGGATTACCTCCTACAATGGCGTAATCGGGAACATCATGCGTTACAACGGCACCGGCAGCCAAAATAGATCCAGTACCAATGTGCCTACGTTTCGAAATGATGACATTTGCTCCAATCCACACATCGTCTCCTATGACGATGTTCGAGTCCTTGGTTTTTTCCACGTGACCTTGGAAGCACATCGGGGTTGATGTATCAGACACCTCATGTCCAAAAGTAATGCAATACAGGAACGGCCCCATCATTACATATTTACCTATATGGATGTCATTGGGGATGCTACAATTGGCACCAATACCACTATAATCACCTATCACGATATCCTTTCCGTTCCCAAAATAAATATTTCTGTTTATTGTTGATACTTTCCCGCACTCCTTAAATATGCGCTTGCACAGGAAAATACGGATTCGATTACTTACCCCCCCCAATACAGGAGTGTACGAATCTGGCAAATGGTTTGCGAAACCATAAAACAAGACCAGCCAAAACTTTCTCATCATATTTTGTTTTGATTTATTGTTGCATTCTTTAATACCTCACACAACTTCTTTTTCATTATATCCTCCGTAAAGTTTCTGAGGAATCTTTCACGTGCATCATGTCCCATCTTCTTTCGTAGGGATTCCGATTCGATAAGTTTCACAAGAGCATCAGCAATAGCTTCCGAATTCCTCGCCGGCACAACAAGAGCTTCCTTCCCATCCTCGACCGTTTCAGGGTTGCCACCTACAGAGGTACATACAATAGCCTTTCCTGCCCGCATTGCTTCCAGTAATGCAATGGAATGATTTTCTTGAAGAGAAGGCAGACAGAATATGTCCCATGCTTTTAACCAAGCAGGTACATTATCCTGATACCCCTCGAAACAGATTAACTCCTCAACTCCAAGTTCTCTTGCCAAATTGCGCAAAGCCTCCTCCTCTGGACCGTCACCAATGATATAGATGTGGAATTTTTCATCCACACGCTTCCTGACTTCCGGAATAGCTTTTATTAAGAAATTCAATCCCTTGATAGCGTCCAGTCGTCCGGCCATTCCGATGCTGACCCCATCGGATTTTAGCACAACAGGTTCTAGGGCAGGCTCGTTTTCCACAATACCATTATACACCACTTCCAGTTTGCTTTTGGGCACTTTGCGCTCCAACAGGTACAGTCCGCTATATTCCGCCACCAGAACCACCGTTCGTGCAAATCTTTTATACATCCAGGCTTGCAATTTATTAATGGCGTCTGCAATATACCGCCTGCCCTCAGTCGGAGGATTGTACAGACCATGGTAAGTACATACCATCGGCACCCGAAGAGACCGCTCCAAACATGCTACCAGCTTGATGATCACAGGCCCGTTAAAACCATGACAGAACACAACATCAGGCTTTACTTCGCGGGCAATGCCGCCCAAACGTTTCACCCAACTCATATCTTTTCTGTTTTTTATGGCGATTACCCGTATTCCGGCCTCAGTCAGAGGTTTTCGGTCATACTCACAATTCTGTAGGTCAATGCACACAGAAGAAATCTGCAATTCGAGGTCATATTCTCCCAGTGCAGCATAGGTCAGAAACAACTTGCCTATACCACCCGTACCAAATGCCCAAATGACGTTTAAAACTTTCATCCTTTATAATCTTTTCTATATGTTAAAGGATTTGCTTTCAAGGCTTCGTATGAATCACCTTTCATATCATAAAAACTGTCATACTTATTATATGCTATTATTGGATGCTCATCCTCGCGCATCTCCTTACGCAGATAATCCTGGCTGTCAACAATCTTCAAATCCATTGGAATTTTGTACTTCCAGATACCGACAGCCCTCAATTTGATACCTATTAAATACGTTTTCAAGCTTGAATAATCCTGTACAATGCGCAGGTCAAAATCACTACGGTCATGGTACATGTGTCGGCAGATACTTCCGTATATAGTAACAGCACCGATGTTATCACAATCTTTCAGTTCCTCAACAGCCCAATCTACATAATCTATTACTGACTGTATGCCCTTACCTTTGAAACCGGTATAGACTTCACGGAACCCTACCAGCCATGTAGAATCAAACAGCCAGAATAACGTATGTAGCACTACAAATAGAGCCAAGGCCACCCACCACGAATAAATACAAACTGAAGCCAATGTCACTATTACTGCAACGGGTATCAGCTCCAATCCTATACGAAAAGCTCTTTCTTTCCTGTCCAGGACATGTACCGCCTGCAATGTCCAGCTAACGGGGAACCATCTGAAAAACAGAAATTTGCCCCAATTAATTGAATAACTACGCATATCTTGAATTATTTCATTAAACCAGTCTAAAGATTTCCTTCCATCTGAAATCTTCTTTTTCAAATAGTTGCTTAAATGTTCTACCTAATGTCCTCACGGCGTATGCCAATAGAATAACCTCAACAACCAAGATGATAATATTCAACGGGAACAGGTAATTTATTTTATCTGTAAACAATACATACTGAACAATGTATGATTCCAAACACAATGCAGCAATAGCCTGAATACCATACCCAACATTAGACTTCATCAGTAGTTTAAATATATCCGCCTGAAACAGATTGTACAAATAGATACATGTGCCCATTAAGGGCACTAACGATAACATCTGGTAAGGGCAGAGATTTTCTTTTTTAGTACACGCCAACAAGGCCCAAGTGTAACCCGGTACACACTAAAGTCATAATAGCATCGCGCCAAACCTTCTGTTTCAGAATTACATTCTTCGAACCTATGTATGCTCCCATCAGCATAAATGGAAACCAATAAAAGAATCTAAAGGTATGGTTTCTATACATGTGATAACTGCCTATGTCTTCATACATTACAAACCTCACTATCGGTATTATGCAAGCCACAACAAATACCCACCACTTAAAACGCATCAGATATTTACGAACAAAGTACAGCAGTACATAATACATCATAATGCAAGGGATAAACCATCTACTGGCACCTCCAACAATTTGTCCAATGTTCATGTCATCTGCAAAACAATAGAACGAGAATATCGCCCAAGCAAATACACTGGGGTATATTCTATTAATACGCCTCTTATACCAATTGTCGAATCGGTCTATTCTGCCAAGAAACAATGTGTATCCAGAACAAAACATGAATAGTGCATCACCAATCGTACCGCCAGTAGCAAACATTTCGTATTTGGGTGGATACATCATGTAACTATGCACATTTATAATCAATATCATAGCCACGAACTTTAACAGTTCAAGTGACAAGTCTTTACCCTTAGCTTGACTGTGATGGGGGGTAACCAAAACAGGGGAAGGAATGCCTGTTTGAATGGCATGCTCAAAAGTCATATACTCCATGGCTTATCTTCTCTTGTATTTATCAAGATAAGTTTTTACGGTAACTTTGATATCATACAGGTCCAGCACTCGCTTGTAAGCAGCTTCTACCTGCTGCTGATCGTTTTCATGTTTCAGAAATACCTCCAGTTTATCTGCACAATCAATAGGATTGCCATTCTTGAACACATAGCCGTACTTACCATAATCAATAACCTCTTCAGGGCCTTGGCCGGAAGATACCACCACAGCCACTTTTGCAGCCATTGCTTCGGCTACAGTATTTCCGAACCCCTCACGTATGCTTGGCTGAACGAATACATCATAATCACATACATGCTCAAAGATATACGATTGGGATTTCATGCCATGGAAGGTTACATTCTGTCCTAAGCCAGACTTTTGCACCATACCTTCAAGATATGGGCGTGAAGATCCATCGCCTATAAAATTGATCATAAAGTTATGGTAACCACGTTTCAAAAGTTCTGCACCAGCCTGTATCAAGATATGTTGTCCTTTGTCATCATGGTCAAGACGTCCAACCTGTACTATCTGCAACATATCTTTCCAATCACCCGATTGCCGTTGTTTGATAAGTTCCGGACGAATACCATTGGGATTACAGATACTCTCCGTTCCATTATATGCAAGAAGGGCTCGTCGAACGGAATCAGAGATAGCAAACACACGAGGTACAAGATCTATACTTTGGGTATTCTTCGGTTTGGGGAGTGCATGTAATGTAGCATTAGTAATCTTCTTATGCCAGGGTGCAAGTATTAACTTATACATAGACGAACTATGAATATGAATTACATTGGGATGCAACTCGTACAGGAGATAATTCAGTCGCAACATCGGCAATAAAAGGTTAGCACCATTCTTGCGATGGCCATAATGGAGCTTTATTCGCTTGTCAAGACTGTCATAGAGCGTGCTCTCAACCGTAGAGTCCTCCATAACAATCAGATGCACATCATGCCCCAACTTTATCTGTTCATTACAGATGTTTACCAACATGGTCTCAATACCTCCGAATGTAAACATCCAAGTAACATGTACGATTTTCATTATTTTATATTTGATCTTAATAAATAATATCTGACATACACATAAATACAACCGGCATAAAAATACAAACCACCCAAATTGAATGTATATACGAATCTCAAATGTGTAGGAACCTTACCTCCAATAGATACTAGTTTTTGTTTACATACCATTGCATCTTTATAATTACCAATCAGAAGATTGCAATCCAGCATAACTTTATAAGCATTTCTAAGAATCGATACTCCTTTGGGCTTTTGCGAGAGTTCCTCACCATACCACTCAACAAGCAGTTGTTTAGAAAGAAGCCCCTTTGCAATCTGTTTTCTATCATTTCGAAGAACGTTTCTGGTTACGCTATCAGTACGATTTCTTTCGCGAATTGTAACAATTCTATTTGTATAAAGAATCTTCTGAGCCTCACGATAGAAACGCTTGAAGAACACTCCTTCGTATATTCTCAAATCTTCATCAAAAGGGTATTTCTGTAAAGTTTCCGTCTTGATGCAATGAACAAAGTCTCCAGTAACCTCCTCAAATAGAAAGTTCTCGAAAGTTAGCTCAGCCTTTTGCTTACCCATCAGCAACGAACAACTCTGGTAGTATTCAACCATATCATCTGCGGCAAAGCAATAGTGCATATACTTTTGATTGCTAGCAATAGAATTTATAAAATTGATTGCCTCATCCACAAAATAGTCATCACTATCCAAGATGATACAATACTCACCAGTAGCCGCTGCAATAGCTGCATTACGGGCCGCATTGGTACCTCGATTCTGTGAAAATGGGATGAACTTAATATGTGGGTGTTTATCAGCATAGTTTTGCACAATCTTCGGAGTCTCATCATGAGAACCATCATCCACAACAATATGCTCCAGTTCCACACCCCATTGGAGGTTGCGAATCACGCTATCTAAGCATCTCGCGACACAATCAGCTCGATTATAGACAGGGGTTATTATTGAATATTTCATACTATTTCAATTTTAGCAGTTCCTTCTGACCATTCTTGCATAGATAAACAGTCTCGGGATATTGTTGGAATTCGAGGATCTCATCAGGCACGATATATTCCAATCGTTTGCCTTCGAGATAATAATTGTTTAAGTCCTCTATAGATATGCCCATGGATTCATTGTCGGCAATCTCCTGTACCATATTGATTGGGAAACTTAGAATGAAAGGATACTCGTATGTCAAGCCATGATCCATCAGGTTTCGAGGCATGACATAATGAACTATATTTGCTTCAAGTGTAGTGGGGTTGGCATAGATGATTTTTGACTGCAACTTCAAGCACAGCTTGGTGCTATAGATATGTGCGTCAACAGAGAAGTTATAACCCCAACTGCGAGCATCGCGGTGATTATGAAAATCCCATTCAAGCTTACCGTTATTAACAGGGATACTTGCTGGACGTTCTGTAATGTTCTTGCCTAAACGAAGTGAAATCTGATTTATATCCGGATTCTGTTCAATGAATGCAAGGTCATTCTTTGACAGTTCAACGTCACGGATGAATGCAGAATCATCGGTCAGGTACATGGTGTATTCACAACTGGAAGTAGCCAACATGTTATTAAGCAAATCGCGAAAGTTGGATTTTTGCTTACGTATGTGGTGATACTTCAATAGTTTTTTCAGATTGTATGGGGTCATGTAATCCGAGACGTGATAGCCAGAAGTCTTACGTGTTTCCTTAATAAACTCATATGCTGGATATTCCTTTTGAAGGATATCATAACCCTTCTGGAAATCATCACCACTGGTATTGTAAAGCACGGAGAGCTTATAGTTCGTCTTCTGCCAATGGCATTGGATACTTGATAGTAATGCCTCAAGCTGCAAAGCGCGATTGAACGAGAAAATAATAATATGAATCATACTATGATAGTTTTATCAATGGTTTGAAGCCACATATCTGTGGCAAATATTTAAATAAAAGAAACGAAACAAGGATGGTTGTTAGTGTGACGATTCCGTATGATAACCATATATTTAAATGCAATGGCGAAATTGCCAAAACAATATAAGGGTGTATTAGTAATATCAAAAGCGAAAATTTTCCGATGATTGCCAACTGTTTAGGAAGATAAGAACAAAACTGGATCAAAGCCAAACTTTCTATTGCACCAACTAATAACAGTTTCAACCAATTATCTTCATAATGATTCCAGTAGTTATCTTGAATACCAGACGGAATTATTACGACAATACATAAACCGGTAATTATCAGCAAGATAGAATCCCCCCCCTATATAGGAAATACTTCCTAACAAACTCACCTATTGCTAGATAACCCATGGCTGTTAATGCTGTACTACAAAATAGAGGAAGTACAAGTTTGTGGCCATGAAAAGAATACGTACTGGTGATATAATAGCTCACAGCGGACAAAACTATCATTGCAAGGAACAACAGTTTGCTATTATGTATGTATTTATGTAGAATATAGTTGATGACATAACACCACAATGTGCATATAAAGAACCACGAAACGCCATGAATCATACTATATGGATTTGCAACTTTCAACAATGTGGTCATAAAGCCTTTCTCAAATATGCTTATGATAAACATCGGAACTGAGAAAAAAGCCATTGGGATCACAATGGTGTTGAGTTTCTTTATAGCCATCACCTTGAAAGAAGACTCCTGCTTGTAGAATACGCCCATAATGATAAAGAAGATGGGCATTACCCAACCATCTGTCCATGTTGTATGCATGCCCACAACATGCCACTGAATGATGACAAGCATTGCTAATCCACGAGCAACGTCAATGTTATCGTATCTTACTTTTTCAGACATTATTTTGAAATGAGTATTTTGAATCTTTGATTGATAACTTTGATTACAGGTATCTCAACAAAAAGTAAAATGAAAAATCCAATGATGATGGATAATGAATTTATATGCAAGACCTTATTAACAAACACAGGTATATTAACAAACAACATGTGAGTACAGAGAACGATTAATGAGTTTGCTCCATAATGGCAGAATGCATTAGATGTAAACTTCGTATATTTGGCAATGTCACCGGAAAGAAGCACAATACCGATAGTGGCTAAAGAGGAAACCAAAGCAAACTGAAACATTGAGCATGAAATATAGCATTGACTGACATTACATGACGGTGTATTGGGTAAATAAAGAAACCACGATATCAGCAGTAACCCAATACCCACAAAAGGATATTTTTGCTTTTTCAAGAGAAAGTCCTTAAAAAAGGATCCTCCAAGGAAAAAGGGTATACACATTAATGATACATTCACGTAATATGGCTGTAACACATTATACTTTCCACAATAGTATCCTACTATTCCTAATACCATACTTACGACAAATGCAAATAGGTTAGGAAGATACCGCAACAGCACATAGCCTATTAATGAGATTTCTGCTAATGAAAGCAAGAACCATACAGGTGTATTTGCATACCCATGTGTTGCTCCTAAAAGGGGGTCAAAGAAATCCATTAAATCAAGCTGTCCGTGTTTGGTAATGGTCTTGGCTGCCTCAAAAGCATACCCGATTATGTAGAATGAGATGTATGGAACCATTAACCTCTTTATACGCTTCAGTGGTTTATCGGCTTTAAAGAACAATCCACTCAGGGTAAAGAATAGTGGCATATAAAAGGTTGTAATCCACCCCCCAATTGTTAAAATATATTAATCTGTTAACACCTGGTAGGTGAAAGAATACGACTAGTAGGATACCTATACCCTTAGAAATGTCAATATGCTCGTAACGTTTCATTTTTCAATAAATTGGATGTCTCCATTAGTTGACTTTATTACATTATGTTTCTTTTCAATAGCAGGAGTACCTGCTAACAACGTATTGGGGGTGTTATACTTTTTATTTGCAGTTGAATTAGCAGCAAGAATACAACCATTTGGTATCAATGTATTCTTGAGAACTAAACTACGAGTTCCTATCCAACAATAGTCACCAATATAGACCTCGCCAGCGGCTTGATATAATTCTCCTGTTTCTGTATTCATAACGGAATGCCAGTCTGTATCCATTACCATTGCACTCCAGCCAATAGCCGTACCAACACCCATGTGCATTTTGTTGACACATACAAATGTGCTTTCCGCAGTACTTGAAAAACCTGCTCCAAGCGATAATGTTCCTGTTTTGCCTACACTAAGTCTTGTGCCTTGTCCAAAACATACAGGTCCTTCGAGTTCTATTAAACCAGCTATCTCTAATATTGTTCGAGAATACTTCTTGTCAAATATACCAGTTGATGAAAAGCCTATGCTCAACATTTTGGGTGTGATTGGAGTTTTCTTAACTATCACCTTTCCATCAAGACAATTAAGTACACAGTTATATCTTACGAATATAGGAAGTTTGAGAGCATATTTTACCCCCCCCCAGCCCAATAGTTTGACAGAAACGTAAATTGATTTAGGGATGGATAACAATTTCACGAAGCGAGAATCAGCCATATCTTAACAATGATTTGTGGTGTTAATTGTAATAGAAGGAGAAATAGTGATCTTATTTGGATTGGTGTTGAAGAAAGTACCCCACCACCCAAAAGAACTTGGAACTATAATATTATGCTTGCACATGGCCATAAGCTGCATATCACGGAAACTGTCTTCGCCCTTATTCCAGTCAACAAACTTGATGGTGTCCTTACGTATGTCAAGGCCGAATAACTTAGCGTTATCTCTGCACCATTCCACGCTACCTGGATTGGTGAAGAATACAAATTCCGGATTATCTACATGCTTTCGGATGTATTTTACAGCACGCTTGAAATAACCATACTTATAACACCATGCAAGCCCGCCAAGTGCATCACCTCTACGAGCATGAATAGCTACAGAATTGACGGTTTTGAGGTATTCAACCATCTGTAGGTTCTGTTCATCTACTATCTCGGGAAACCTGAATGACTCTCGTATCTGAGCCTCAATCAAATGGATATCATTTCCACGATTGCTAAATTTTAACCACTGGCCAGTGAAAATATCGCTATCTGTATGACAGAACAGTTTGTCACGAGAATCGTTTGCATAAGCGTATTTCTCTTCGTTGAGAGACTGAAGTACGCGCTTTACTGTATTTCCAATATATGACTCTCTGAGTCTGTCCTTCCACGTTTTATGCTGGTCTTCCGTACCTGTAATAATATTATGGTTAGGATCAAAGTCGCCACGAACATTTTCAAGTTGAAGACCATGACGATTCAGAACCTCCGTGAATACAACGGGATAATTCCAGTTGTGAATCCAGAATTTTGTTGCACGAATTTCTGATATTATCTGAGTCCACTCGTCGTCCGAAAAGAGAGACTTGATGTTCTTTGGTTCTTTGATACCAAAAATCTTCTCAAGTTCATAACCGTTCCATTGGCAAATGACCTCGTTACACTCAGGAATTTCAAAAACTATCGTTTCTGCAAAAAACTCCTGATTCGGATTGGCATATTTCAGTGAAAGATATTCACAATAGGAAAGCATCTGGTTGCCCAGACCAGATTCTATGTGGATTATTATCATAGCTGCTACTAATAATTTTTGATAGATTTTTCATTTGTCGATGGCATTAGTGCCAAATTAGAGGATAAAAATGGTAGTATAAGCATATCTTGATATGATATTCCTGGTCCAGAGATACTCAATGCGAATAGAGTCAATAGATATAAATACATGCAAAATGTGATTGGGTGATATTCTCTATTTTCAAAATGAATTTTTACGAGCCTAACCCAAAGAGAGATAAAAAAGAATGCACCCAGAAAACCATATTGCGCAATGATATTACCATATCCTATGTCCGGTGTAAATGTTGGACTAATAATCTTGTTCTGGTCAACAAGACCTATTTTGAAATTATATAGCCGTTTTGCGACTTCCGGTTCTGATGGAGGCAGGAAACCCAATCCAAAAACCGATTCAACAATACCGTTTGTCAACATATATTCTGCCCTCTCATAAACCCAAGCAAAACGATATGTTAATGTCCCAACATCATCATGCGCTTTACCCGTGTGTGCATAATCTATAAACCGCCCATGAATAAATGCAAAAATATCACCTTTTGTACCAGCTTTTTCACCAAATCTTGATAGCAATGCATCTGACAATGGGATAAAAAGAATAGCACCAATTATTGAAAACTTTAGTATTGTAGATTTTTTACCACTTAAAAATATTCCAAGAAATGTAAATAAGACAACAAACACCATAATGGTTCTTGTCATTGTAATAAAGACTGCGGCAGCAAATACTATTGCTGAAAACTTGGAGATTTGTTTTCCTATGTAGTTGGGAAATAATAAAGACAGATAGAAAAACAAGGTCATGTAAACAGGATGATTGTTATATCTAAGCGTATGAGTGATTCGATCATACTCCGGTGTTGCCACTCCTAATACAGGCAAACCTGTTGAACACTGTATTATGTATAACAATGCATGAATAAGAGTAATATAATATAATGCCTTAAAAAGCCAAATGATATCATCTTTTGGTACGTCTCTTAGAAAAAAATATGCCGGAAACAGCCACAATTGGCGGCATCCCATAAAGGATTGAAAAGGAGTAAGACCATAATATATCATTCCCACTGCAAAAGATATAATTAGGAAAAGGGAGAGTCGGCTGATACAGAATAACAATTTAGAATCTTCTGTAAAAGCAAGCGTTTGGATACGTTGACTTACAGTTACTATTATCATATAGACAATAGCTAAATCAATACCATTTACGGCCATAACTGCCATTGGTACAATTTTCATGTAACGCAAAGCCATGAATACAAACAGCAATAGGCTATATCTTCTATAACCGGTAAAATGCAGAAGGAGCGCAATTAATAATACAACCAATCCCAGCATAATTACTTACGTTTTATTGGAAGCAGCTTTATACCCATTTTAAAATAAGGGTCTCTCACAAAAAGTAATAATAGAAGTGAACAGCCCAAAAGCAATGTAACGACTACTCTAAAATAGATATTTATATCCTCCATAAAATTTGAAACGACAAGGCAAAGCAGAGTTACAAAAATCTGTTTCAATAAAGTAGGAGAAACATCCCTTAACTGACTCCATATACCATAACCGATGGGCTTTCCACATACCGAAAGGTTGAGGAAAAGAAGTAGAAAAGAATATATAGATAAACCTGCGGCAAATAGATAGACGTTGAAATGTATTGTAATGAATACGATAATCAACATAATGCATCTCCTGCTGATTTCCAGATAAAGTATTTTTTTTGACTCTCCTTTTACAAGTAAAATATTTTGATTAACACTATGCAGTGGAAAGAGCAATCCACTTATACCTAACAACAAAAAATACACGCCGGCCTCACGCCATTGAGAACCCATCAATATTCCAAACAAATCTGAGGATATACCCATTAATAGCGACATTACAGAACCGACAAAAAGGATTGTTATCATTATTACTTTTTTATATGCTCCTTTTAAATCTCCTCCATCATTGTAGACTTTTGCTAATGTTGGATATGTTACATTTTGTATAACCCCTGTAGTTGATGTAGAGGCTATGGTTTTTATTCTGTCAGCTTGAGAGTAAAACCCTAAATCTGAAGCAGAATAATATTTCCCTATTAAAATGGACTGTATATTACCAATAATATTTCCTATAAGTCCAGAGATAAGAATATCCTTAGAAAAAGCAAAATATTTAGCAAAACTGACCTTTGAGAATTTTAATATAGGTACAAAATCTGTTGATATCCACAGAAACAACGATCGCAGGAACTGACTCAATACCATTTGGATTGCTAAAGCCCACACATTCTCATAAATATATGCAAAAATAATAGCAACAATTGCAGAAATTATAGATGATGATATAGAGATAATACATAGTTTTTTGAATTTTAGCTCTTTTTGCAATATAGTATTCTGAACAAGTCCTACAGCCTGAAACGGTAACATTAGGAACACTACCTTACTCAGATCAACAAGGATTGGTTGATTATAAAAATCCGCGATTAACCCCGAACATAAGTATAGTGCTATGTAAAAAAACATAGACAATACAACATTAAAATAAAGTATTGTAGAATAATCCTCTCGAGATACCATTTTTTCTCTGATTAGAGAAAGACCAAAGCCTGAATCTATAAAGCTATTTGCAACGGCATTAAATACTGCAAGCATACCAATTATACCATAGTCAGAAGGTGTGAGATATCTTGCCAAAATAAAGGTACACAATAGTTGAATACCCATATTAGAGAAGCGCTCTACACTATTCCAAATAGTATTTTTGGCTAGATCTTTCTTGATGCTGCTCATTGTGAATGGATTATTTGAATCATTATTCGTTTAACATTTGAGCGACTATTTCTTCCTTTTCCGGATAAAAGCTATTACTACCCATTATTAAATTGTTTTTCACGAACACAGCAGGATTCCCTTTAATGAGAATGTTATCACCATTTATAGAAAAGTCACCTGAAACATTTGAGTTACATGACACAATCGAACCATTTGGTAAGATCGTTCCTTTACCGATTGTAGAACGATTACCCACAAATACATCGTTTCCGATAATAACAGGTTTTAACCGGGGATAATACTTGTTTTTTTCTGTATTATAGACAAAATGAAAATCGGTGTCAAATATCTGGCACTCCCAAGACATTCTAAAATCATTTCCTATGGATATTTTCTTGTGACATACGACTTTACTTAGATGGCCAAATTTCACTTTATCAGCTACCGAAAAAACAGCACCTTCTCTAATTAATATTTTTACCCCCGTTTGGCATATAAAAAGACCACCTATTTCGATTGTTCCGCTATTTTTGACAACTAATCTTGAAAATCCATCCTCAATTACAGGGATAGGCTGTGTTCCCAATCGGACAAGAGAAGGTTTTATAGGGCAGTTAAACTTTATTGACCCCAGTTTAATATCCGTGTTCTTGCCAATCACAATAGGAAATTTTAAAGCATCAGAAATAGGGAAATACTTAAAATTAGTATATATTGTTTTCAGGAAATCAACATGCTTTCTGTATCTAAAAAGATAATGGATTCCTTTAGCCTTGTCTTCATCTAAAAGAATTGACAGAATTTTTTCAATCATAACCAATATGGAAGTTAAAATTAATCTACTTATTTTTTTACATTAGTTATTTTACAGCCAACCAGACTCGCTCAATATGTCATGGAAAAGTTTTCCAGTACCATTCAAGCAGCAACTTTTATGATTAGTCCATTCACCGCCGAGAAAATTATCTATAAGCCCAAGATTAATGATTGATTGGGCTTCTATAGAAATGTTTGTATTCTCCTCCAAGTAGTCAGGAAGACTTTTGAGGTCAGGCAAGAATGCTCTGGCTACGACAGAACAGAGCCTGAGCATCTCGTTATTATTGATTCTATTCATTAATCTTGCCTTGTAGATGCTGCCCATAATCATCGCCTTGTTTTCTTCTGTGCTAAGCAGGTGAATCAAATATGCAGAGATGTGTTTATAATTTTCTTGACTCAGGCTAGAATAGAACTGATTCTTGATTTTATCGTCAATGTCTTCTGACACTATGAGAAATTTGGCCAGTTTCTTCGTAAAACACCAGTCTTTGACGTTGATAAAAACCTTCCCAAATTTAAGGAGAGAACCAACATACGGGACATCTTTGTATGTCTCGATAATGTCGGCTGCAACTTCCAACTCCAGTTCCCCATTCTGCTTTATAAAGTCGGCGTCTCTTTTACTTCTTTCTATTTCAAAAATATTCATGAGAATCACTAGTGTCTCTTAATAATTGTAAAGAGATACGTTAATTATTTGAATTACAATATTTATTTTCAAAAAATGCTTGTCGCACATTTGAATCAGCTATCTTAGGGACTGAGCCAAATTGCAATAGCTATGAATATTAAGAAATATGTTTTCAATCAAATGACTTCATTCCTTCTAAAACGCTATTTTGAGCGATATGCTAAGAGATTATCTTCTTTTTGAAGCTTTTGCCTATCACATGGTAAACATGGCTCAACAAAAGCGAATTGACAAGGAGTTCGATTTGAACGGAACTTTTTATGCTTTTGATTCAACAGCAATAGACTTGTGCCTGTCATTGTATGATTGAACCCGATTCAGGAGCACAAAGTCTGGTATCAAAGTCCATACCCAGTTGGATAGCAGCATCTTCGAGTAAAATCCTTTTGGGGAAACTCTGAGAATACAGTCAGAATACAAATATATGTGGCTATCATTATTTATTGTTTGGTAGCCATTATTGAGAGTGTATTAAAACTCAATAGGGACATTTATGAAGTAATGAGGACCTTGGTAGTTCTATACTTGTGAAAGACAATATCAAGGATTTATTTAGCTATGCTGAATACGACATTCTTTATAAAAATGACGGTCAGTTGGAATTGGATTTTACATCATAATGAGCCATATTGAGATGTTTTGCATTTTTTTAAGAGACACTAGTGATATTATCTACTAATTTTGAAGCATACGTATGCATCAAGCAATTTTAATATTCCACATCTTTTTCGCCAATGCCTTGATAGCCTTTTCCATGATTTTTTCTTGACCAGATTTGATTCTTGCCCCCAAACCATTTTTGATAAGCATACAATTGGCAAAGGCATTAGCGTCTATTTCAACCTGTTGGTTTGTATTCTTGTCCATACTATCTTCATCGCCCTCGTTTCTGATATAGTGCAGAAATTCATATTCCCATTGATTGATGACAGCAGGAAGTTCGCTTGATTTTCCTCTTTGCTTGAAATCTGCTATCACTTGATGTTGGTAAAGATGACGAGCTTCATGGCTGAGGATGTATCTCAAATCAAACTCGCAATCACTTCGCAAGCATAGTTCTACCCATTCTTCATTAATATACAAGGTGTTTCCACCCCATTCTGCAGAGTTAAATGCAGAAGGGAATCTGCCGTCATCTATGCAAAAACGTAAGGTGTACAAAGAACTGTCAATATGAAGTTCCTTACACGCTTCGTCAAAGTATTTTTGTATGCGTGTTTTAGTTTCTTGATTTATCATAATCTTCTACATAAAAAATTATCTTCCCACAGTGCCATAGTCCGAACCATCGCCGAGAATCTTCTTGAAACTGGGTAAATCATGGGAATCGATATAATTAGGAATTCTTTTCATGAATTATAATGTATTAGCATTCACCCCGTCCAAGAGCTTTGTCTGGTTATGTTTTATTGAAGAGAAAAGCATTTGCTGATAACGATGACAAGAATGTGTATCTCCCCCCATCCTATCATACATTCCGGCTTTTAACAAATCTTCCGCCTTTTTCTGTACATGCTTTCCATACATACCTGCCAGTGACGGCAGATTCAACTGAAACGAAATATGTTCCTCTTTCAAAGTATTATAGTCTTCCTTCTGCATATATTCATACCGTTCCGGATGTGCCAGCAAAGGATAATAACCTTTCTTTTGAATGCGTTGCAGAACGGACAAAAGATCCATCGGAGGGTTGAAGTAGGAGGTCTCCACCAACAAAAAACGTTTTCCTTCTTCCAAAAGAAGCAAATCCTCTTTCTCCAATCGCTCTTCAAAAAGATTATCAAGCATATATTCCGCAGCAAGCTTCAGCTCCACCGCGCCACGGTACTGCTGCAACAGTTCCCGGAACTTACGCTGCAGCGCAAGGGTCTCGTTGGGGATGTCTTCCATGATGTGGGGTGTGAGCCATACTCTACGAATCCCTTGTTGCTCCATTTCCCGCAAAATTTGCAGAGACTCTTCCATAGATTGTACACCGTCGTCTACTCCGGGAAGCAGGTGACTATGGCAATCCACCATACCTTTGAGTAAGCCACTTCGAGAAAGGACTGTTGTTTTATGAAACAACCACATGATTACTTGGACCTGTCATTGTTTCCATAATAAGAACCGCTTCCATAACCATACTGATAGCCGTAACGATAACCATAACGTCCGCCAGAGCCTTCCGTCCCATTGAGGATTACAGACATATTCTTGTATTTCTTTTCTCGATAGATGTTTTCCAACTCCGGAAGCATGCTGCGTTCCAGCAAGCCTGCACGTACCACAAAAACGGTACGGTCGGCCAGTTTCTCTATGATTTGCGTATCGGCCACCAATTCAACTGGCGGGCAGTCTATCAATACAACATCATATTGCTGCTTTAAGGTATGGATTGCTTTCTGTAGACGGTCATCGAACAACAGTTCGGTCGGGTTGGGGGGGATAGTGCCGACGGGGATGAAACTGAATGAAGGGTGCTGCTCGTTCGTAACAATAATATCCGAAAGTTTGTCGATCTGTCCTCCTAAATAATTACTCAAACCAATTTTGGGCGAATGGATATAAGCTGAAGCAGAGGCATGGCGAAGGTCGCCGTCAATAACCAATACTTTTTTATTTTTGATGGCAAGACTTATGGCTATGTTCATGGTCAAGAACGATTTTCCACTGCCCGGATTGAACGAGGTAACTACAATCACATTGGAGGATTGATCTTTGCCAATCATGAATTCCAGATTGGTACGCAAGACACGAAAAGCCTCATTCATAATATCACGGCTTCCTTCTTTAACCACAATGGTATGTGCCTCATATGATTTTACTCTTTTCTTACCACGTATAGACAAAGGAATCTCTCCGATAAAGGGAACACTTAGGCCATCCAAGTCCTTTCTTCCACGAACACGGGTATTCATGTTCTCACGAATGAAGATGATGACTACCGGTATCAATATACCCAAGGCAAAAGCCACCAGGAAAATGTTCTTCTTTACGGGAGCGGTAGGAATCATGCTTCCTCCAGGTTTTGTTATAATACGGGTATTGTAGGCCGTAAATGCCTGAGAAAGCTCGTTCTCCTCACGTTTTTGTAACAGATATAGGTAAAGTGACTCCTTCACCTTTTGTTGGCGTTCCACGCTAAGCAGGTATTTGGACTGCTTCGGGTTGGAGGCAATCTGCGAAGTTGCCTGTCCCCCAATGGCCTCCAAACTTCTGATTTGTGCACGCAAAGCTACCATTTGGTTGTCAATGGAAGTGATCAAAGCGCTTCGCATATCATCCAACGACTTGTCCATTTCCCTGACTAAGGGGTTCTTGGCACTACTGTGAGACACCAAGCTATTGCGCTCCAATAACTTGGTATTATATTCATTCAGTTGTGTGGCAAGGCTTGCATTTTCAATGCCGGAATTGGCAGGGAGTAACTGATGTTTATTGTTTTCATTGGTCAAATAGTTCTTTATGTATCGGGCCATATATGCCTGGTTGTTCAATTCACGAATTGCGGCATTGGCTTCATTGGCTTGAGTCATATACATATTTGCCGCCGCCTGTACATCCGGCAGCAAATGCTCACTTTTGAAAGAAGATATATCATCATCCACATTGCCAAGCTCACCCTCTATCACACCCAAACGCTCATTGATGAACATGGAGGTACTGACCGCTATCTGATTCTTGTCCCTTACCCAGTTCTCATTGTAAACGGATATAAGGGTATTGAGCACATCTTCCGCCCGTTGGGTGGACACATCCTGAAAAGACAACGTGATGATATTGGACTTCTCATCGTTCTGGGATATATTCAAGCGAGCTGAACAGCCAGCTGATGCCGCAGACAAAGACTGGCGGGTTACATAAATTGTGCTTACCGTTTTATCTGAATAAGCAGCCGATGGAATAACGACAATAGGGCCTAGGGGGCTTTGAATACTGTCATTCAAATTGCCTTTCACAAAACCATCATTTTCTATTTCTGTTCCATTCCGTGTAAAAGAGGATAATTCCACTGCACCATCCTTTGCCAGATGCAGTTCGAAAGTTGCGGATTCATTCTCGGAAAGATTAGGAATCACCACCTGGACAGGAAGTTGGTTTCCATACACAGTCTGTTTATGAAAACGTCCGTCTGTCTGATAATTCATTTCCAAATGCAATCGAGACACCACTTCACGCATGATGTCGGGAGACTTCAAAGTTCCCATCTCGTTATAGACATTGGTGTTGGTCGTAAACAGTCCCAGATCGGAAAAAGACTCCATATCCGTAGAAGAAGATTTCCCTTTGGAATCGTCCTTAATCAAAATAGAGGCAGTTCTGACATATACCGATGGGGTTCTCAACAGATAAAAGGTCGCAACCCCCAAACATAAGGCCAATGAAATGGCAAACCAGTGCCATTTGTCGAGACAGAGGTAAAACAAATCCTGTATGGTAATGAAATCCTGCGTATTTTGTACTGTTGATTTATTCTGAATAGTAGCCATTTCTCTTTTTTATTTAGCGATAAGTACAGCGATGGAGGTCAATAAAGAAGCCAGGGAAATCCAGAAAGAGGTGCTGCGCACATTGTTCCCGTTTACGGTAGACTGACGGGCTTTGGTGGCATTAGGCTCCACATATACCACATCATTCTGTTGCAGATAATAGGCAGGTGAAGTATAAAGATGCTCAGCCGAACAGAGATTGACACCATAAACCCGCTGTTTTCCTTCTTCTTTACGTAATACTAATACCTTTTCTCTCTTTCCGTAAATAGTGAGGTCTCCCGCTTGGCTTAAGGCATCCAGGATTGTAAGGTTATCCTTGTCGATACTAAAACGGCCGGGATTGTTCACTTCACCCATTACGGCTACGCTGAGATTCATATATTCCACCGTAACGACAGGGTCTTTAATCAAATCATGCGACTGTAGCTCTTTCTTAATATAGGCAGCCACCTCTTCACGGGTCATACCGGCTATGTGAATTTCTC
The DNA here is from genome assembly GCF_964238835.1 of Parabacteroides sp. 20_3. Lineage (NCBI taxonomy): Bacteria > Pseudomonadati > Bacteroidota > Bacteroidia > Bacteroidales > Tannerellaceae > Parabacteroides > Parabacteroides sp. 20_3. The sequence continues at coordinate 140,205 of NZ_CAXSNO010000004.1, forward strand.
CCAATACGGGAAAGTCAATGTTCCCTTTGGAATCTACCGTATAACCGGACACACCACGATTAGAACCGGAAGAGCCCTCCATGCCGATCTGTTGAGAAACAATCGGCAAGTTAAACAGGTTGGTCAGGCGCAAATCCTGGCTGTTGACTAAAATAGACAATTTGTCTTTCGGTTGAATCTTAATCTCTACCGGAGCGGTAAGCGCCAATTCGCTTTCGCCCGGACGTAAATCTTGAAAATAAGTGACTTCTTTTGAAGTTGAGCAAGCTCCTAAAAACAGGAGTAATATTGCCCCAATTAAATTTTTGCAAAAATTCATATTGATATAAAACTATAGTTTCGAATGAGCTATATGGATTCTACGGGTTAACCATAGATTACCCAAGATCCATATAAAGATGTCCAGTATTAAAAGCAAGGTTACATTTATATAACGTGAAAGCAGAATATTGCACAGTGTAAAACAGACAGATACCAGTACAATGGCAATCATAACTGTACGCTGTCTCATGCCAACAGCAAGCATTTTGTGATGGATATGGTTCTTATCTGGCAAAAAGGGATTCTTTCCGTTTCGCACACGGTGCAAATAAACCCGTACCACATCAAAACAGGGAATGATAAGCGGTGAATAGGCTAAAAAGAAAGCATTAGGCTGTTGCATAGAGTGATTTACCGGAAACCCGTCAAGCAGTTTCAGACTTAAAATGCAAGTCATCATACCAATCGTCAAGCTGCCGGTATCACCCATGAATATTTTGTTCTTTTTGGCAGGATCTCCAAATACGTTATAATAGAAAAAGGGGACGAGCACTCCAAGTGTCGCAAAAGCGAGCAGGGCATAAATGTATTCACCTATTATAAAAAACACCAAACCATAAAAAAGCATAGCTACTCCACACAATCCGGAAGCCAATCCGTCTATCCCATCTATCAGATTGATGGCATTGATAATAAATACCACGGCGAATAAGGTAATGGGGTATCCAATCCATTCAGGAAGAGCGTGAATAAACAGCAAACCGTGCAGGTTATTGATCCACAGCCCGCCTGCAATGACCAGTAATCCGCAAATAATCTGTATGGCGAACTTGGCACGGTAACGGATACCAATCAGGTCATCAGCCATCCCAACCAGATAAAGCATTATAATGGTACAGAAGCCGAATGCCAACGGGCGGCTTTCACTGCCGATATTACCAAGAAGCTGACCGTACCCCAACAACATATTGAGTCCCAAAGCAAGTGCCACCGAGAAAAAGACAACCGGTTTGAAGGCTATCCCTCCTAAACGGGGTACTACCCCCTGATGGATCTTCCGTTCATCAGGCACATCAAACAGACGCTTACGAAATGATATCAACAAGATTTGTGGAATCAAGACGCCGGCACAAAATACGCTCAAGGCGAATACAAATAAGGAATTGACAACCCAAAAGGCACTGGGATTGTCCATTACATTCGAAACAACAGTCATAAATATCGTATCAGACAAATTGAATATATTCAGGAAGAACCTCCACCGCAACAGCGAGATAACCCTTTAATTCGACAAGCAAGCGTTTTATCTTGCTGCCTCGTATTTTAAGCAAACAGCCCTCATATCCATTGAGAGAGCCTCCGATAATCCGAATTTTACGTCCGCACATCTGAGGGGTTATCTCTTCCGGCAAATAATATTTGGGTGAATCGGAACTGCTGACGGCTTGTATGAATCTGTCCATTTCCAAATCAGACACAGTCATAGGTTCCCGGAACGTATTCCGCAACCAACGGTATTGAAGCGTTTTGGTTCTTTCCACAATGGAGTCCAAATGCCGACGGGAATCATAAACAAAGAGCAAATCTTGAATGACCGGAACTTTCTCACGTACCTTTTTATCCTTTTGCAAAATGATTTGCCACTTCAAGGGGACAAATACCTTTACACCCGCTTCTTGCAATTGTTTGTATGCCGGCTTTTTAGCATTGCACCGTTTCAAATCACGCATGACATACCATTGTGCGTATTCAGTATTTTCCATCGAAATGCTTTAGTTTAGGCAAATATTACCAATCCTGCTTGATCGATCTATTTACTAATAATCAAGCAGTTATATAATACTTTCCAAAAGTAGGAATCTTTTGTTCCTTTAATCATCCCTTGCATCGCTATTCTAGAAGGCAAGTATTCACTTATACTAAAACATACTACTCTTCTTAAGAGAAGTACATCTTTTAGTTATAAAGCGATAATAACTTGATAAACAAAGTCATGTTAGAGGATATATGGGGATGATTGTTTTTCATTTTACGCATTATGTTGAAGATTCTTAAAAATAAGTAGTAAAAAAAGTTCACTTTATGCCTTGATTTTTAGATTTTTTCGTACTTTTGCAAACGAAATATACTTCTCTTAAGAAGATAAAGTGACTATCGCTACTCTTTCAAGTTCATTATATAGATGTACTTCTCTTAAGAAGATATGTACCTTTTTCGGTATTTATATAGACATCAAAATGAGACTATTCGCCTTGTCTACAATAGATGTGTCTAAAGAGGCAAGATAAATTCGGGTGGTTTGCTCCGAATCATGTCCCAGTGCCTCACTGATAACAGGCAAAGAAACATTTTTACTTTGAGCGATGCTGGCCCAAGCATGGCGCGCAACATAGGTGGTAAGTGGAATACCTAAACCTATTTGTTTGCCAATGTGTTTCAAATTTCTGTTGATACGGTGCGCTTCATTTTGGTATTGATGCCATTCGTCCACACCATTGTTCTGAATAATTGGTAGCAGGTAGGAAGTTTCAGAGGTATTGTATTTATCAATAAGTTCCTGCATTGGCTTTTCCCATTTGATAAACAATTGCTGATCGGTTTTTTTTCTCCGATAGGTCAGGATTCCATTCTGGAGGTCTTTCTTTTTCAGGAATGCCATATCCACAAAGGACATTCCACGTGTATAAAAACTGAACATAAAGATGTCCCTGGCAAAAATGAGAGACTTTTTATTAAGATCTAAATCCCGTATTCTTTGAATCACGCTGAGGGAAACCGCCCGTTTCTTTGTTTTGTCTATGCCGGTATAGACATGCTTGAAGGGATTTCGTTGAACAACAAGCCCTTCACTCACGGCCCGGTTATAAATGGCCCTGAGGTTACGCATATAATACGAACTGGTATTCGGACAGACACCGGTTCCTTTGAGCCAGCTTTCATAGGTTATCATCTGATTGGAATCCAGTTCATCCAATGGGATATCGCCCCGGTGTCCCCGAAACCGCTCAAAACTGTTCAAGGCATTCTGATAGGTGCCGGCTGTGCGTACCTTACCTATCTGCCTCAATTCTACCAGCAGTTCTTTTCCATATAAAAGGAAAGTGCAATTCCCTTCAGGAGCAGTGTAAAGTTCTATTATACGGTCCACAGTGAAAGGAGTGTCTTCCTGATTCAATCGGTTGATGCATTTCTTTATTCGGAAAAGGTCTTTATCAATTTGATTTTTTAATGCGGCAAGATAGCTTTTTCGGCCTTCTCCACTTCCTGCCGAGACATTGATTTCACCGGAAGCAGAAATCCACTCACTTGGAAACAGTTTGTAACCGGTGCGGATATGCCGTACTTTACAATGATGAATTATTTGATAATGAACCGTTCCCTCTTTAAGGATAACGGATGAAGGACTGAATTTTACTTTTACACTAGTCATAAACAATCAATTATTAGTTTAACATATGGAATAAAAACAGGAAGTAATTCAAAAAACTTCAAGCTGTTATGTATATCTCCAGCTAAACTATTCTTGATTGATAAAAGACGCTTTAATTATTTTTATCTAAAGCATTGTATTGAGTAATATGACATAATATGATAAAGTAAAAGACCGCGTTCTGTATATTGCGTGAAGACTTGAAACGGAGTGTCAGAGCCAATGCAAAGAATATCTTGCCATATAGAAAATGGAAAACTCAAAATGGAGAGGCTGTTTCCTGAACTCTTTCCATTCAAGCGAAAGAATTTATAACTGCTGACCTGTCTATATGATTATCGGGTTCACTTTCATCGTGTCCAGGTTCAGGTACAATCCGTTATGCTCGATCACTCCGTTTCGGAACATCTTCCATAGGATGCCGCATCCGAGTTGTGCCAGTGTGGAGTTAATAAACAGGTCCTGTCTTTCCAACGCTTCAGCCAGCGAACAACTCGGGCCGGAATCGGTTTCCTTCACTCTCGCGTATTTCACCATGCGGGTGATGACTTTTAGCGAATTGACGGTTTCATAAAGTTTGGACGTCGGCTGTTTGATTTTCTTCGGTACGGTACCCAGCACGACTTGCCCCGTGGTCTGCGTGTTTCCGAAATCCATCCAGTACAAGGGGGTCTCGTAAGTGCAGTATGTCGGTTGCGGCAAAGCCCTCAACAGATTCCACAAGTCGATCCGTGACTTGATGTTATCGGTACAGGTAATCGTGATATTGGCCAGGTTGTCCCGTCTGGTATCCTTCAATACTGCCGGATAGATGTCCGCTTGCGCCTTCCAGTCATTCCCGAAAAAGTTGTTTATCCGGGTGACGAGGCATTGTGCCTTGTTCTGTCCCAGGTCGGACGGTCCGAAAAGCTGGCGACCGATGTTGGCTTCCGTCACGGTGTCGGGGTCATACAGTGTAACGAACAGTCCCGGGTGTCCGAGTCCCCTCAGAGCTGTGTCAAGACGTGCCAGGCAGGTGAGTACCTGCGACCCGGTTCCTCCCGCTCCGATCAGGTTTACCGTTACCGGATGCTGCGGACTCATCAGGTAACTGTCGGTATAATGTACTCTTTTCATGTCAGTATGTCTTTAAGTTTCATATTGTTCAACGGTTTCAACTCTTTGAGGTCGAATGGTTTGTTCCTGGCCGCTTTCGTTACTAGCACAAGGTTCGACCGGGTCGGATTTCCGTTGCCTCCCAAGTGCGAAAACTCCGTCAGCCAGAATTTCTTTTCCCAGTATTGCAGCAGGCTTTCGTATGTCAGGTCCTTTGGCAAGTCTATATTGGCAGAGCCCAGGCATACGCTGGAGCCGGTCACGTTGAAGAACGGCGCGACATATAGCATCGTATCCTTGCCGGGCATGTCATCCTTGTAAGCATATATCCTCATCCCATGTTCCCCCGCCTCGTAAATCACTCCCGGCAGGTTGTATTCCGCATTTTCTATTTTGAGGTCGGAGCTGAAGAACATCATCCGCTTATGCGGGGGATTGTACCATACATACCGCTCGCGGCCCTTGCGTGAATCGCAATAGATCAGGCTGGACGGTACTTTTCCGTAAGGCGTGCTGCTATGCCTTTCCGAATATCCCTTTACAAGCCCGTTCATGAATTCCAGGGTCACAGGCCTGCCTTCCGCCATATTCCCCCGATCATCTATGTCCCGTATCTCCAAAAAAAAGTTCTTGTTATCCTCCGAGGCGTAGGCAATCAGTGCCGCCTTGGGGATAAGCAGGTTCTTCAAAGTCCTTGTAAGTTCGTTTGTTTCCATCATAGTGTTCAAATTATTATGTTGATGAATTTGTCCGCCCATTTGAAGAAGCGTTCCGGATAGTCATCCATGCGGAACAGCTTTTCCGTTTCGGGAGACAGGTCGAGTGTCGTAACCGGTATGATGTCGTAAGTCTCCCTACTGTGGGAATTGTAACAATCCACGAGGTAATCCGTCACCATATCGTAACTGTCATAGATCACACGTATCTGTTGGTAGAGGTACATGGGGTGGAACTCCGGTTCTTTCTCATAAAAGGGATCGTAGCTGTATTCCATGATGCCACGTTCCGGTGACAGGAATTGCAGCCCCTCCTTCATGGCGGAGACCAGTGACCGTTCGTAGTCGTTCCGGGCTTTATACCTGTCAAGTGCCTTCGGCAGGTTCTTGTAGTAACACTTGCATTCCACCCTTTGGAGCAGCCTCTTTATTCTGCCGTTCTCGTAGGAGCGCAGGAGTCTCAGTCGTTTTTTCCTTTCCTCCGGAGTCTCTTCCGGTACTTCCTCTGAAATCCAGGTCAGGACATATTCCGTGTCGTCCTCATCCAGAACGGTCTGTATTCCGTTTGCCTTCATCAATTCATGGATGAACGTGATGGAGATACGTCTCAATTCCGATCCGAGAGCCTCCACGAACTTCATCGGGAAATAATACAGTGTCAGTTTTCCCCAATGATGGGCTTTCCAGAGCTTGAACAGCAACCGTCCGTCTTGCTCTTCGATATTGACGTTCAGCCCCTCACCGACAAGGGCATCCATCTCCTCGTGCAGCCTTGCGATCCCTTCCCCGAACGTCCGGCCCGGGGTATGTACCGCCTCCTTCTCCATCAGATAGGCATATCTGAAGAAGGAGTCACGCAGGAACCCGTAGTTGTCCCGCGTGATGAGATTGTGCCTTTTCCCGTCGGAATCTTCCACGACAAGACTCGGCAAAGGTTTTGGCTGAAACGTGGTGTTCAGAAAAGAGGAACGGCACCCCTCGGTGCCGTAATCCTTTCTTTCCTGTCCGTACCGTAACGGATATTGCGTACGGTCTGTCCGATGATGAGCCTTGCAAGCCGTTCCACCTGCTGTTCGTCCAATGGTACACATGATTTCTTCTGTTTTTTATTGTCCTTTCCCATTGCTTTTATCCTTTTGTCCCGATGGTAGTTTTGAATTCATACACCGCCTTGTCTTCCTTGATGACCGGCCCGTGCACCGTCGCCGTGGTCAGTTCCGGATAGAAGTTCGAGTAGTAGTTCATGACCATTTCGGGGCTGTCCGACGTGTTCGGGTCATCGAGTGTGACCATCCCGTTGCCTTTCTTGAATGTGAATGAACGTGTCATTCCCTTGATTTCTAATGCCATAATATTAAATGCTTTGATAATGTGAGACATTGGGTTCTAACATAGATTGCGGGAAATCGGGATATTCCTCATAATCTTCCGGGCGGTAGGTAGGGACTTCCTGTCCCCTCTGATAGTACGGATAGAGGTCTTCGGGATTTTGCTCCCGTTCCTGCCGGTATGAAATCTGTTGTTCCGCGTATGCATGCTGTGGAGGGAGCTGGTGGCTCATCGGCCGTTGCCCGGCATATTGCGGCTGTGGGGGAGCCTGATGCGGTGCAGGCCTTTGCGCAGGCTGCTGTGGCGGCCACATTGTCTGCTGCTTGTTAGGAATTTGTCCGCCCGCTGGTCCTGATGCCTGGGATTGCGGCGGACAGTGCGGTGCAGGCTGCGGCTGTTGTGCCGTTGCTGCCGGTGGTTGTGACCGGAGCTGTTGCGGTGCAGGCAGTTCTTCCATCAGCTCGAACAGGCTTCCCCGGTTCATGGCCTTTTTCTGCTGCTCCAGCATCTCGTCAATCTTCTTCTGGTCCTGCGGCTTGGCATAAAGTCGGGCCTGTCCGAGAGCCGTCACTGCATCCTTATGGTTTCCCGCGGCAATCAGTTCCTCAGCTTTCTTGAGATGCTTCTCGTACTTCTCCCGTTTCTCTTTCTCCTCTTTCGTCTCCTTGGCCTTTGCATCCTTCGCCACCTTGCTCTCGGAAGCGGCCTTTTCCGTCTGTGCCTCGAACTGCGCCATGTTGGTGATCAGTCCCGTGGCTTTCTGCACCGGCCGGGCGACGGCTTGCAGGAATCCGGTATCCAGTTCCTGCGGAACTCCCTTGAGGGTCAACGGGATAATGTGGTTCTGGGCTTCGTCTTTCAGCCCGTTTGACTTCGGCAGTACGGATACCGCCATTTGTCCGTTCGCTTTACGGATGACGAGTGTCAGGTCGACTCCTTCTGTCATCATCTGGTTGATTGCTGTAAAAAACATAATTATATGGATTAAAGTGTGAATAACCGTATTCTTTCTATCTGTTGAAGAACTCCACCAGCAGCCTGTTCCGGTCAGGATGACTGCTTATCTCCAGTATCGGGTCCAGCAGTGTGGAGATGTGTACGGGTCCGCCCTTTTCCCGTGGAGGGAATTTGACGGTCGGTTCCGGGGTATGGTACTTTCTTCTTGCCGGTATCGGCATTGGTATCTGTACCGGTGCCGTCGGCGGTCTTGAGATGATTGCTTGATTCATAGCTTTATCATTTTAATTGTGGATACTCGGGCTTTGGCAGCCCGTTGAACTACAAGGGCTTTACGGCAGACGCTTCCGGAAAGGCAAGGCTTTCGGGAAAAATACCGCAAGCCCTCCGGGCGAGGATGATTTTTCCGCGAAACCCGAAGGGTCCCGGCCTTGCCGTCCGAAAAGAAGCGTTTGCCAACTTTGCCCTGTAGTTCCCGGTCTGCCAATGGCTGTATATGCCCTCTTTCCTTTCCGTCCCTGTTCCCGTTACCCTTGTCCTCATAAAGTGTGGAATACAAAACAGGGCCGTTCGTGGGGACAGCCCTGTTCTGCAAGGTATTACAGTGGTTTATATGCAGCATTTGTTTCATTTCCCGATATTGTTGCCGGTGGAATCAGAATACCAGGCAACTGAGGATGCAGAAAAGTATCGCCGCCGCTACCAGAAGGCAGGCGATTTTATAGAGGAACCTGAAGAATCCCCTGAAACAGACGATGGCGACTGCCGTCCATACCGGCGAAATTCCTCTTGAATAGAGATAACTGAACACTATGAAGGCTGCGGCGGCCAGTGCCATTCTTTTTATCCATTTGCCGGTTCTCGGTTTTTCGATACATTCCTTTGCTTTCATGATCATTTGCTATTAAAAGGTGAAACATGCCATTTCCAATTTCAGGGGCCAGTATGCGGACCGCCTCCACAGGCAAGGTTTTCGGGGAAAATACCGGAGCATGGCGAGGATGATTTTCCCCGAAACCTGCAAGGCCCGACCTTGCAGGTGGCAACGGGCGGTTCCGCTACCTTTGCCCCGGAATTGGGATGACGGTATCATTTACCTTTCCCGCCCTTGGATTTTGGGAAAGAAAGTTTCAGGTTAAAACTTTCGTCAAAGATGACCGTCGCGTCGAAAGGCACCCCTTTCTTGCCCTTGAAGCCCTTGATCAGCCGGGTGGAGCCGGAAGAGAAAAGCTGTTCGAGATGCTGGTCCGTCAGTTCCTTGTTCAGAAAACGGCGGAACACCAGCAGTCCGCATCCTTCACGGTCGCATTTTGCGACTTTGGACTTCACCACCACGTTGCCGGTCTTGCACTTGGGGCAGGCAAGGACGCATGATGACGGCTCCGGAAATTTGAGACGCAGTATCTCGCCGGTAACTTTTCCCGTGTATTCCCTGATGGAGAGCATGAAGCTTTCCGGATCGAGGGTACGCCACTCTATCTGTTCCAGCGCCTTTTCCCATATGCCGGTCAGCTCCGCGTCAGCCACCATCATGTCCTTTACCGATTCATAGAGGTAAAGCCCCTTTTCCGTCGGACGGATGTTCTTGCCGGAACGCTCGATGTAGTCACGTTTGAGCAGGGTCGTGATGATGGCGGCACGGGTGGCAGGCGTACCGATACCCGTATCCTTCACCGCTTCGCGTGCCTGTCCGTTAGTGATTTCCTTGCCGCAGTTCTCCATGGCCGTGAGCAGGGTGGCTTCCGTATAGAGAGGTTTGGGCAATGTTTTTTTCTGTGACAGTCCATGTCCCATGACCGGTATTTCCTCACCCTCTGTAAAAGATGCTGTGCCTTCGTCTCTTTCCGGCTCGTCCTTTTCCCGGTCCTCCTTTCGGGAGAACACCGCCCGCCAGCCCGGATTGGCGATGACAGTGGAACGGGAGCGGAAGTCCAGTCCCCCGCATACGCACTCCATGAGCAGCAGTTCTTTCTCGCAAGGGGGAGAGAAGGCTTCCAGCATTCTGCCGGCTATCAGAGTATAAACCGTGGATTCCGCCTCGGACAATCCCTCAGGGACGATACCGGTGATAATCAGCGCATGGTGGTCGGTCACTTTTGCGGCATCCACGCTTCGTGTATTCAGGGCGGAAAGGTCTAAGCTCCTTCTGTACTCACGGAACTCCGGCATGGCTGTTATCTTTTCCAACAATACCGGAATGTGCGCCATGACATCCTGCGGAATATACCTGCTGCCTGTCCTCGGATATGAAACCAGTTTTTTCTCGTACAGGGACTGTGTGATGGCAAGGGTCTTGTCCACCGGAAGATCGTAATGAATATTACAGTCCTTCTGGAGGGCTGTCAAATCGTACAGGAGCGGAGCCTGCTGGAATACCTTCCCTCGCTTCACTTTAGTGATTGTTACCACCGATCTGGGGGTAATACTCTTGTATGCCGCTTCCGCCATATTCTTGTCCTTGAACTCCTTCGTGTGGATGAACTGCCGGTGCCCGTTGTCCCTTTTCAGCACTATATGCAACTGCCAGTATGGTGTGGAGACGAAGTTACGGTTCTCCTTGAAGCGTGCGCATATCATGGCAAGGGTCGGTGTCTGTACCCGTCCGATGGAGTTGTTCACCGAACCGGAGGCTGCCGCCAATGCGCGGCTGGCATTCATGCCCACCAGCCAATCCGCCTTCGCCCTGCTGTCCGCGGCTGCATACAGGCTGTCATATCCAGTTCCTTCCTTGAGGCTTGCCATTCCCTCACGGATGGCCTCGTCGGTAAGCGAGGAGATCCACAACCGTTTGAACGGCTTGGTACAGCCCAAATAAGAATATATCCACCGGAAGATGAGTTCCCCCTCACGTCCGGCATCGGTCGCCACGATGATGCTCTCGCATCCGGTGAGCACTTCGCTGATGACCTTGAGCTGCCTGCCGGCTGCGATGTCCGTCACCATCCCCCTGTCAGTGCGTACCTGCCGCACGACAAGACGGAACGGATCGGGAATCATCGGAAGGTCTTCGGCGGCGGTTCTCGTGTAGCCGTATGCATCCGGTAAGGCCAGTGACACCAGATGTCCCAGTGCCCATGTCACCATGTAACCGTTTCCCACTATGTAGCCGTCCTTTTTTTCTGTAGCCCCGACCACACGGGCTATGTCCTGACCGACACTCGGTTTTTCTGCTATGATTGCTATCATGATTCGGATAAAGTCAAGCCGTTTCCCGCTTGCCGGTGTGTGGTGGAACGGAAAACGGCGGTTATACATTCAGTTTACATATTATATATAAGGAGGGGCTACTGTTGTCCGATGGGTTTGATGCCGAGGATTTCGAGCAGCGGTCCGCCGTCCTTGCGCACCAGCTGTAGCGTGGCGTCCATCACCACGTCCACACCAAGCAGCACCAGGCTGAGCCGTATCACATTCGTTTTCTCCCCCTTGAGCAACGTGTCGAGTTCTCCCGACATTTCCAGCTCGTCTTTCAATATGCCGATACCTGCCAGTTCCTCCCAGTTTACGTCCTCTACCTTGAAAGGCGTGTTGTTTTCCTTGTTCATTTCCATATTTCTTTTCTTTTAGGATTCCACATTCATTTGATTCATGCATCATGCTATACTTGCGCCTTTGGATTTCCGGCTGCCCTGTTCCTGTCTCTGTGTTTCAGCCACGACATTTCGTTGCGAGGCGTCACGCTTGCGGTCGGGGTTCTCGTTGTAGAAGTCCAGCCTGCCCTGGTTGAAGTTCGCCTTGACATACTGGGAGATGGTCTTGCCGTCATATCCCTTGATACCCTCCACCAAAACAGCCTTGCCACTCTGCAGGTCGGAACGCTGCTTGCGGGTAAGCTCCACATCCCACACCTTATCCGGAATCTTGAATTCCGCACGCTGCTCGAAACCGTCCGGAGTGCGTGAATAACTGAGCCGTCCGGTTTCCAGGTCCGCCTTGATGAACGAGGAGAACTCCTCGCCCTTGCGGTTCACCATGTCATTGAGGAAGATGGTCCTGCCCTCCCGTAGTTGTTGCTGCTCCTCGGCGGTGATTTTCACGCCATTGATCTCGTTCGGGATATAAATTTCCCGTGCGCCCTCCGGGGAGTCGGGATTGTAGCGGGTATAGGCGGGCCTGCCCGTCACCTCGTCCAGCTTGACATAGGAGGAGAATCTCTCCCCGTCCTTACGCTCCATTCCCTCCACGAAAATGGCCTTTCCGGCATTCAGGTCTTCAACCTGCTGTTTGGTCAGTTCCACGCCACCCAATGACTGGCGGTTGAAGAGCTTGTCGTTATCGAAGATATATTCGATGCCCCTGCGCTCGGCGTTGATCTGGATGTGGGCGTCGAACTCCTTTCCGTTGTTGGAAATCATACCCTCGATGAACACCTTCTTGCCTTCGCGCAGGTCGTTCTGCTCCTGCTCGGTAAGCTTTACGCCTTTAATCTCCTTCGGGATGAAGACATTTTCCGCACGCATGGCGACCACCTCATTGGTGAGCTTGTCAATGCTGACAAAAGAGGGGATGTATTCACCGCCCCGTCCTTTCAGTTCCACGACACGTCCCATATTGCCTGTTTCAAGCAGGTTCTTCTTGTCCTCCTCGGAGAAGATATGCCCGAAGTACGGGCGGTCGAGTTCGGGTTTCTGCCGGATACCGTGGATGCCCAGCACGATGGGACCTCCCACGGACTGCTGGAGTGACAGCCGTGCGTCGGTACGCAATACGGCAGAACCGAAATTCATGCTGATGGGCACGACCTGGTTGGTCTTGTAGCCCCTGAGCATCTGGTCAAGGAGTCCGCGTTCCTGAAGATACTCGCGGGACAGCCCGTATTTCTTCAGTTCCTCCCAGTTGATCATGGATTCATTGTAGCGGTATTTCGGCTGCTGCGCGGTTTCCGGAGCGGCCTGTTGCTGTGTCTCAGTTTTTTTTGCCATTTCTTCTTGATTTTGATGGTTTATACTTTGGTTTTCTTTGGAGCGGGGAACAATCTCGTATTTCTTTAGAAATTCCTCCACCGCGTCTGATTTTCTGCCTGCGGCAAGATCCTCAATTGCCTGTCTGACTTCCGGGTTGTCCAGCGCATTCTCCTTGACGGAAAGGATGCCGAAACGAGTCGGGTCTTTCAACTGGCTCCAAAAGTTCTTCAGAAAATTCTCGAACATGCTGGCATATCGGTCAATTTTCAGGAAAGAGTTCCGGTGTTTTTTGTCTGCCGGAACCGTCTTGTACCTGCCGTTCTTGTCGATGTCGGATATTGCCTGTAGAAGCAGTTCCATCTTGTCGAGGATAAACACGATGTCGCTCAGCTGGGCGTTCTCGGTGACTTGCGTTTTTGGGGGTTCGTCCCTTACATTTTTCTTTGCCATAACTGTAATTTTTAGGGTTTATAACTGTTGTTGTCACCGCAAATATATAGTCATAAATTTGATAAATCACTATGTCTCAATGCGTTGTACTATCTGTTTCATCGGATGTCATCACGTTTCACCGCAGAGGGAGAAAACGCAAGGCGGAAAAACGGAAGAATCAAGGATAAAAGTGTGAGAAACGTACCGGGTCCGATAAAAGAAGAGAGAGAAATACGCGAAGGGAAAGCCAAAAACAAAAAAGGCGGAACGGGAAAATGGGAAAGGGTGGAAAAGCCGCAAACGACACGAAGCCGATAAAGAGAAACTGTATTATGCAGAGTGGAGAGCGAGCTGTCTTTAGTCCCCGCTTCCTTCTGTTACTCCATAGGACTGGATGAGAATTTACGTGCGGTTGATGTTGACAGCATAATCCATTAGGACATCAGGTGTCGGCAAAATACCGCCGCCGGATTGTATCTTGGTTTTGTCCTATGCGTCGTAGGTCGCTTCGCTTGCTAAGTCCCGGAACGTTTCTCCAACTCGGACGGCGATACCGGAACGTTTTTTCGGGTGAAAAATTACCGAAGGGAATTTTTTGCCCGAAAACCGCAGGCCTGAACGTAGAAGGTATCGTCCCTCCGAGTTATCTTCTTAAAGGGACTTGACAAGTGAAGCGTGGCTTATGATGGATTTTTATAGAGGAATATGGAAAAATGTACCTTTAGCCCAAGAAAATTGCAATCATTTCGCAGAAGTAATCAGAAAATGATTACTCTTGCAGAACGATAATACATGAAAAAATGTTTTTGTTCACTCATCTATGGATGTTCATTTTTAATGAATGCGAGCAAATAATGAACATGGATTCGCTTATATCCGCCTTCTATTGGAGAAAATTGGTCTTTTACCCATTTTTCTCCAATAGAATAACCGTAATACTGATAATTTTCACTACTTTTGCAACATGATTATACCAAGGGATAAATATTTGCAAGAGCTAAGAAGTGTAATGCACAACGGAATGATTAAGATTATTACCGGTGTACGCCGTTGTGGAAAATCTTATCTTCTATTTGAATTATTCAAACAATCATTACTTGAAAACGGTGTGAATGAAGAGCACATTATTCAAGTTGATTTGGAAGACCGACGTAATAAACACCTCAGAGAGCCGGACAGATTATTGGATCACATCGATGGACATATCACAGATAACGATATGTATTACATACTATTGGATGAAATACAACTTGTTCCTGAGTTTGAAGATGTACTCAACAGCTATCTGAAAATTAAAAATACAGACGTATATGTGACAGGAAGCAATAGCCGAATGTTGTCCAGTGATGTAAAAACAGAATTTCGTGGTCGAGGGTATGAAATCAGAGTCCATCCACTGAGTTTTTCGGAATTTCTCAAGGCAGGACAGTACACAAATGAACTTTCTGCCCTACAGGATTATATGATTTATGGAGGAATGCCACAAGTCGTATCTTTTTCAAAGAAAACAGAAAAAGAAAATTATCTAAAATCCTTGTTTCAAGGAACTTATATACGCGATATAAAAGAGCGTTACAATATTAGAAACGATGATGATTTGAGTGAACTTATAGATATTATTGCTTCCAATATAGGCTGCCTGACCAATCCGACAAACCTTGAAAATACATTCAAGTCCGTAAAAGGTCATAGTATTTCAGATACAACCATACAGAGTTATCTTGGAATGTTACAAGATGCCTTTATGTTGGAAAAAGCCATTCGATATGACATCAAAGGAAAGCATTACATCAACACGCCTTCAAAATATTATTTTGAAGATGTCGGACTACGTAATGCCCGTCTGAATTACCGTCAAATTGATGGGGGTCATCTTATGGAAAATATCATATATAACGAACTGCGTATCAGAGGGTATTCGATTGATGTAGGGCAAGTGGAAGTGAGAATAACAAATGATGATGGAAAGAAAATGCGAAAACTACTGGAAGTTGATTTCATTTGCAATAGTGGGGATAAACGTGTGTACATACAATCAGCACTTGATATGCCCACTCAAGAAAAAATTGACCAGGAAACCAATTCCCTTCGTCATATCAAAGATGGATTCCCTAAAATAGTCATTGTGGGAGGTTTGACCCCTTCTCATGTGAATACAGATGGCATATCAATCATTAATATAATAGATTTCCTTAAAGATACAGAAGGAAATCTATTATGAATCCACCATAATATGTAGCATAATAGTGTGTAAAAATAGTAAGGACAATGTGCATAATGCACCCAAAATATAAATCTACCCCTGCTACAAATAGCTGTAACAGGGGTGGTTTTATCAGAAAGGGAGTTTTGACTTTACCTGCACCGTTTTTCACGCAATTGCAGATTAACTTGTGGTATAAAAATTTTATGTATGTATGCTCCAGCCGTGAAATGGTTCCATCATTACGGCAAAAGACTCATCCGGTCTGCCGTGGTAGAGCAATCCACCCACAATGCCGTTTCTTCCATCCGGTGTCCTTTCCGCAAATCCGAATGAATACGGAGCGAAATCGTAATATAGTTCAATTTCATACCTGCCGCCAGAGTTCTTCTCCCATTGTTTGAGGCGTTCAATGCAATTCTGAAAGGTTGTGTCACCAATACTTTTGGCGTATTCCGCCACCTTGTCGTAGTGTTCCTGACATTTGATTTTCATATCCGGTAATTTTAAGTTGTTTGTAGCAATTCTTCGTATATTCCGAAATCGAGGCATCCGGCAACAGTAAAATCCTCCCCATCTTTGTCCGTCAATGATTTCAAGTCTTCCAGACTATTGCAGTAGAAGAATATCTCGTCATCCTTTTCCGTGTCGGAATCCATAGCCAAAGCGATCCTTACTTCTACTGTTTCCAGTGTGTCACACCATCTGATGACACAGTCCGCATAATGAGGTTCACATCCTTGCTCACTGTAGAACTTCAGATAAAGACCTCCTATTTCCTGTCTGACTTCATCGGGCTTTTTCCATGTACTGTCATCCACAATTTCAAAGCCTATTCCTTCAACCAACAGACACGTGCCATTGTCATTGACCATCATGGTGCGCTTGCCGATATATTTTTCTCGTATTTCCGCCCAATCCGGCAAGTCCCAACGTTCTACAGTCCAGATTCCACGGTAATTTTCCGGGATGGCATTGTATTCACTCAATATTATCTTTTTCATTTCAAATCGGTTTATGCTGTTATAAAAGTCACTTCATACGTTTTACATGGTTTCCCAAAGGCCGGGTAAGCATCAAACTCTCTGTATGCTTCCCAATCCACCGACATGGTATATCCGTTCGGAAAATTTTCACCGATGAATCGGGTTATCAGATTCTTGTCTTCATCGGTAAGGAACAATTCTTCTTCAATGCCGTACTCCAATGCAAAAATCGCCCATTCGGGAATGTTGTTCCAAACGAGCGGCATATTATTGTTTTCCTTCATACTTTCAAGTTTATTGCGGTGATACCAGCAGTCTTTGGATGATGCCGTCAAGTTCCGTTTCCCATTTGTCCGTACCGTTAAGGAAAGACGGGTAAGTCAATTGTTGCCATTGCCGGTAGTCGAAGAGTTTCATCCGGAGCGGATAATAATCAAAAAGTTTCCGTCCTTCGGAGAATATTCTCAGGTGATTGACACCTACTTCCATCAGTTTCAGACCGTAATGGTCGATAATCTCATGGAATCTATTCATCGGTGTGAAATTGCTTCTTTTCCTCATAATTCATTTGTCATTATAATTCGTTCAACAATACATTTTATACAAATCGGTATCTGACAGCGTACACAACTCTTCATCCGTACAGTAACCGTCAATCTCTTCGCTGGCTTCCATTGCCTCATATATACTGTTACGCATATCGTTTGCCAGTTCATTCCGCAGGCTCTCCACTGACACCCTGAATATATGGTTGCCGGCATCTATTTCCCTGACGGGATAGACACATCCTTTCCAATGGATTTGCCCGATGACGATTGCTTCATTCGCATTTTCAGCCATCCAGTCCAGGTATTCTTTAATGATGTCCCCATGACAAGGATCCGGTTTGCAGAAACATCCCAATGTCTTGCCCTGCAAATTCCCGATCCGCTTGCGGAACTCTTTATCCGTACTCAGGCGATGATAAAAGTATTTCCTGTATCGGCCAAGCGTACTGCCTTTTGCCATCGTTGCTTCCAGTCTGAACGGATTCCCGAAATAACCGTCCTTGCCATATCCAGCCCTGCCAATGTACACGTCACAGGTTTCCTTGCGGATATTGACCACTCTTGTTCTGCCCATAGCCATATTTCTTTTATTCAGTTAAACATTCACCGGCTCGTGAGCCGATATTTTATTTCTTGCCTGCATCACTGTCCCGTGCCGGATTGTGCAAGGCTTTCCGGAAAAATACCGCAAGCGGAGCGCGGAAGATTTTTCCGGAAACCCGTAAGGGCTTGGCCTTGCTCAATCCAGGCGGGCACGGGACTACCTTTGCAGGCTGAAATAAAAAAGCGGACTTGTTCTATTCGTTTTTTTTATCATCTTTCTTCTGCGGAATCAGGTGTTTCAGATCCGGATCATTGGCTATCCTTGCCATCTCTTCCTCAATGATCTGCAGTACGTCAGCCTTGATGCGTGAATAGTTGCGGTCTATCTGTTGCTGCATGATGTCGTTGCCGTCCTCGTCCTTGAACTCGTTGATGACGGGTATCTTCTTGTAGGCTTTTGTTTCCGCCGCCACTTTTTCACTGTCGACAATAATCCGCGCATGGAAAATCTTCTGTTCTATCTCTTCTCCGAAATTGTCCGCCACGCTGCCCACGAATGTTCCCTGCGAAAGATTGGCTATTTTGGATGCCGGTATCAGAGAATCCAACTGCGTGTTGATGGAGGTGGATGTATCCTGCCGGTTGATGGAGATGGATTGCCTTTGTTGCAGGATTTTACCGAACCGCTCGGAAAGGCTCTTTGCGGTTTCACCTACCACCTGGCCGCTGAATATATTGCCGACCGTATTTTGGATTACCTTCGCCTCTTTTTCACCGTAGTCACGGGTCAGCTGGGAGAAATCCTGGAAGCCGAGACAGACTGTCACCTTGTTGCTTCGGGCGGTGGCTATCAGATTGTCAATACCCCGAAAATATATCGTGGGTAGCTCATCTATGATGATGGAGGATTTCAACTGTCCTTTCTTGTTTACCAGTTTCACTATACGGGAATTATACAGACCGAGAGCCGCCGAGTAGATATTCTGCCTGTCCGGATTATTTCCCACACATAGGATTTTCGGATGTTCAGGATTATTCAAATCCAACGTGAAGTCATCGCCTGTCATGACCCAATAAAGCTGCGGTGAAATCATCCTCGAAAGCGGGATTTTAGCACTCGCTATCTGGCCCTGCAACTGATCTTGTGCTCCGCCCTGCCAGGCATCCATAAAGGGGGAAAGATAGTTTTCGAGGGACGGGTAAGAGGTGAGAATCGTGAAAATATCAGCATACGGCTTGTTAAGGAATTCTATCGTGTGAGGGAAGGTGCAATACTTGCCGTCCTTGTAAATTCGCAGATACCAGATGATTGCCGCGAGCAGGATAATCGGTGATTCCACGAAAAAATCACCCTGCTTCTGTATCCAGGTCTTGTTCAAATTGAGCATTATCGTGTAGGCACTTTCATAAGCATCGGAAATATCCGCCATGAACTTGGGATTGATAGGATTACAGCGGTGGCTGCGCCTCGGATCGTCAAAATTAATGACATAGAACTCCGGTCTTACCTTGTAATGCTCCTTGTGCTTAAGCAAATGGTTGTATGCAATCTCGGACAAATCCGGAAATTTGTAATCATAAATATACATGGCAAAGGATTTCTCAATCTGCTGTTTTATGTAATTGTTTACCACTGCATAGCTTTTCCCCGAACCGGGCGTTCCCAGTACGATGGACGCACGAAAAACGTTTACAACGTTGATCCATCCGTCCCATTCCTTGCCCTGATAGACAAACTTCGTGGGCAAGTTGACGGAATACTCGTTCTCCATAAGCCTTGTTTCCTGCATGAAACTCTCGTTGGCAGTATTGAAGACATCTTCCATAAGGTTGTGTTTCAGCATACGACTGATCCACATACCCGACATCAAGAGAAGGATATATCCTGCGGTAAGTGTTACCGTATATATGACAGCGTTGGCCGTCGGGCAGAATGGCAGGTCAAGCATCCACCAGTTCATGAAAAACAGCACCAATCCCGAAAGGAAAGCGGCGTATATCCTGCCCCATGTCATCTCCTGATTTTTCACTCCTTGGGTACCCAGGCATGAGAGGGCAAGGAATATGACGGCAAATACTTTCGTTATAAGCAAGTTGCTGAACAGTCCTGCCGTCCGTTGGAAATTGAGCAGTATCCTGTCGACCACACCTATATTTATACCCATATCCACAAATGACCGGTAGCAGAACCAGTACACGTGAATGACAATAAACACAATGGAGATAGCTCTCATGAATTCCATGACTTTGGCCAGTCCTCTCAAATCATCTTCCTGTTGCATAATGAACTAATTTTAATATTAGAAAAATCGGTAATTAGGAAATTCCGCGTGAGCGGCGTTTCTTCTTCTTTTTACGTTGCAGTCTTCGGGCAAGAGCCTCTTCCTGTGGGTCGGGACCGTTCTGCTCCATGGCGAATATACCGAAAGCCTGTTCGATGGCGCTTTCCATATCGGAGGAGAATCCGCTTTGCAGACCGATGTCCGGCATGTGGGCATCCACATTGGGGATGTTGTCAGGATTATTGAAGAGCCGTTCAAAGGCATTCGCCGAGAACTCCTTGCCAAGTCGGGAGCCGTTATAGACCTCGCGGTTCTTGTGGTCGATGAAGGTCGCTCCATAGATGCGTCCTTCATCGTTTTCACGGAACACCGCGTCTATGCCTTTGTTGGCAAGCAGACGGACAAATTCCTCTCTGTTGCCACGGCAGCCGTGCATGGCAAGGGCAATCTCGTTCCGTATCTTCGGTTGCCATTTTTTTGCTTTATACTCGCGGGCGTTGTAACCGATACGTTTTTCCAACCCTTCGTAACCGTAGCGTTTACCGATAAGGGAAGACTTGATGGGTGTGCATACCGGTTTTCCCGTATCATCTGTCATGGTATAGACGATACCGTTATAGGGTACTTCACCAAATTCGCCTTTCACTTGCTTCGCCTCGATATTGAAACAGGAAAGCAACGCGCTGTATTCTCCGAAAGACTGGTAACGGTAGGTACCGAATACGCTCTTGACGATATTGGATACTTGTTTCTTCACGTCACCGCTTTGGTAGTCCGCTTTTTTGAGATACGGTTCCAGCAGTTCCTTCCGCTTGTCTTCCACCTGTTTCAGGCCGAACTTCCGTTCCAGTTCCCGGCAGGCTTTCATCGAGCGGTTCCACTCGTAGGCATCGTCAATCTTTTCCCCTTTCTCGTTCACGCAGGTGGATACGATATGGATGTGCCGGCGGCCGATGTCCTCGTGTACATATACGATGTAGGGCTGGTCGCCATATCCCATCTTCTGCATATACTCTTTGGCGAGGTCGGCAAATTGGCTGTCTGTCAGCCGGTCATCCAATGAGGGGTTTAACGAGATGTGCAGTACGGGCTTCTCCGTGTTCTTGTTGGCAAGCAGGTAATTCTCGAACGCCCATATCGTCTGCCGCATGACCTGTTCAGGATTGCCCGTGACATCGGTAATCATGCGGTTCCCGTAAATGATACGTGCCGTGGCATCATCCACTTTCTGCTGGTTATAGACGATTGCCCCGTAAAGGGAAACGCCTCTGTTGATTTTCGCCACCATATCATCCTTCCTCCCTTTTCCTTTTGATAAGGTAGGCTTCTTCAAACTCGTGGGTAAGCATAATAATCCGCTTGCTCAGCACTACCAGGTCTATGGTCGCCTTTTCTAGATTTCGGAGCAGGGCATATGCCCGTTTTTCCCCGAAATTGGTCTTGACCGCCTTGACCGTCTGGTTGTAATTGTTGCCGATACCCTGGAACTGGTGGTAGAAATTGGTCAGGCGGATGTAGTAGTCCATCGTTGCCTTGTCGATTTTAACCACCTTGATTTCGTGTCCGAAAAGCATCGCCTTGATAAATTTTGAATGCTCTTTCAATCCGGATTTCTGGAACTGGATGTTGAAACGCCCGTTCTCTTCCGAGTTCAACCGTACGACATAACGGTGCACGGCAGGGTCGGATTTTGGCTTCCGCCCCACACCTTTTGTCGATTTTTTCTTTCTGTTTTCTTCCATACGCATTGATGTTTCCTGTTTCTGATTTTCCGTCCCGGATTCACGACTTTGGAGTGAATCCCTCCCGAGCCGTCGGGCGAGCGGCAAGTTGTTTTGAGTGCCCGAATTTATTTCGGGTGCCTCAAAACACAACTTGCTATGTTCGCTTGAACATGAATTTTCCTTCGTCAAATTAAGTTTTGACCTTCAGCCTCATTCTTCGGCTTCGGGAAACCTCCGCAGCGGTATCCGTTCCGTTGCCGGTGCAAAGTTATGGCGGTTTATCCTATTGTAAAATAGCGGGTTATATGTAACGTGATGACAAATGATGACACAGGTCGTCACCTCCCTTAAAACATAGTGCAGGTATGAAAAAATACCCTTTTATTTGCAGCGTGAACGGTAAAACAAACCAATAATCAAGTGGCTGTCCGTTGTATTGTCGGTTAGCGAAAACACTTGTTGCAACAGGTGGGCAGTGATTGTTTACTTGCTTTGTTGGGGCAGATAACTATCGGTTGGTCGGTTTGCCGGTTGGTGAGCACAAAGTAACCATATCACTAACAAACCTTGTCACAAAGCAAACAACAGACAAGTAAAACAATAGTGTAATAAACCATTAAAAAAGTTCAGTTATGAAGAAGAATCCGTTATTCGTTGCGGTCAGCAACCAGAAAGGTGGGGTCGGCAAAAGTACAATGTTGGTAACACTTGCCAGTCTCCTGAATTATTCGATGGGCAAGAATGTGGCTATCGTTGATTGTGACGCCACCCAGCGCAGCCTGTTCAATCTGAGGGAACGGGACATGGAGATGGTGGAGATAAACAAGAAGTACATGGTGTTGCTGGAGGAACAGAGGCTCAGGGGATGCAGGATTTATCCTATCAGGCAGGCAAAGCCGGAGAATGCACGCCAGGTGGCCGGAGAGTTGGCGGCAAAAGCAGATTTTGATATCGTTTTCATAGATTTGCCGGGGTCTATGGACATATCCGGCGTTTTGCAGACCATTTTCAATGTGGATTATGTATTGACCCCCATTGCCGCTGACAATTTCGTTATGGACAGCAGTTTTGTCTTTGCCAAAAGTGTTATGAAATGTGCGGAAAACCGGAAGAACATTCCCTTGAAAGACGTGTTCCTGTTCTGGACCAAGGTAAAGAAAAGAAGCAATACCGAAGTGCTTGACAATTATATGGCACTGATGAAGAAACAGGGGTTGAAAATTCTGGATTCAATGATTCCCGATCTCTGTCGCTATGACAAGGAACTCTCATCGCGGACACGTACCTATTTCCGCTGCTCGCTCCTTCCACCGCCGGCAGGACAGCTTAAAGGCAGCGGATTGCAGGAATTGGCAAACGAACTGATTGTAAAATTTAACCTGTAATTGAGATATGGCAAAGAAAATTGTAAAAGTGAATGAAGAAAAAATCAGGGGGTATATGGTCGGTGACATTCCTGATGCCATCGAGAACGAGGATATCATAGTGGTTGAGGTTCCGGAAGAGGAAAACAATGAAAGGCAGGATACGGAAAAAGGAACTGCCCGGAAAAATCCCAAACCTTGCAATATGCCCGAATGTGACAGTAACTTTCGTCAGAAGTATCTGGTGAATACCCCCATGCCAGGACGCATCCAGGTGTACCTGAACCGCAAGCTGTACGACGAGATAAAGAATTATCTCCATGTGATAGCTCCCGAAGTAAGTATTGCGAGCTATATCAGTAACATCATCGCTGAGCATATAGAACTCAACATCGAGGAAATCACCCGAATGTATAAAGACCGTTTTTCACCCCCTAAAATTCAATAGTCATGGAAACAACATTAATTTATTTTTCAGTAAAAGCCATGTCGGCAACCTACATATTATATAAGGTATGGATGTTCATTTTCAGTCCGAGAGTTTATAATTTTTGGGATAGTCAGCTTCGTCATATGCGTATTGCACGTATCCGGTTATGGAAATCACGCAAAAAGCGGATGGCGGAAAAAGCAAGGAAAGCCCGGTATAGGGCAAGACTGGACAAGGCTGAAGCGTGGATTGCACAAGCGGAGAAGGATATCCTTAAAGTCGGGCATGAAGAGAAAACCGAAACGCAGCCGAATCCACTGGACGAGTACAATGAAGTAATCGGAAAGACAAAAATAGTCTATCTTGAAGACCCGGACATGGCGAGAAAAACTCCCACACGTTCTGAACCTATGAAGAAAGAGCCTATAGAGGAAGATGAGGATATAGATCCGGATGATGTGATAGATGGTTTCTCTTCACAAAAGGGACTGACAGAATCGGAAAAACGGGAACTTATGTCAAATGACGGGTGTGTTCCTGACCCGGATTTTTCAAGGGCACTGACTTTTGAAGAATTGAACAATGTCGCTGATGTACTTATTTTGGGGACGGATGACAGAAAGAAAATCCGAAATGCAGCCGAAACCCTGTACCAACTTCAGGATACAGACCTGTTCAGGTTCTTTGCAACCGAATTGAGTACTCAAAGCCAATTGGAAAAACTGCTTAAGGAAAATATGCCAAATGGAAAAGAGGCGCCAAAACAATCTTTGGAACAGATTAGAATTGATTGGAATAAATACATGTAAATATGGAATCGAATGTGAAAAACAAAAAACAACAAGCAATGCCGAAGTCAGAAGCAGAATCTTTTGGCATAAAAAGAAATCCTGCAATTCGTGCCCCACATCTATCTATCTGAAGAAGAAATCATCAGAATTATGCGGAAAGAAACCGCTATTAAAAAGAAGATAGGAAATCTTATTGATAGTATGCTTTGTGATGACTCACAAATTTCAGAAATGGATAATACAAAAAATGAGACAGGGGCATTCGATATAAATGAATTTGTTTAATTGCTTCTTTGTTGTCATATTTTTCAGAAGGCATGTCGATGTGATATCGGTGTGCCTTTTCCTGTTTTTGGAAATTTATATATATCCCAACTGTCTCTTTTTATTTCCATCGTCATATTAAATTTCTGCCAATATTGGCACTTATATATTATGGACTATAAGGTAATGCTGACAAACAAGTATTTAAGAGAAATCAATGCAAAATTCTATCTTTGCAAAAAAATGAACGATGGCAGTGACAAAAGCGATATTAGAAAAATGGCTGGTGGCGCAGAAGCGTCACCGCCTTTCAGACAGGCAGGTGCAGATGGCCCGTGAATTGGGTCTGAATCCCGACAAGCTCGGCAAGATAGACAACCACAGGCAAGAGGTCTGGAAAGCTCCGCTTCCACAGTTTATCGAAAGTATCTATTTCAAGCGGTTCAAACGTGAGGAACCGGAAACGGTCAAGCCTCTGAAACAGATCATGGCGGAAATGGAGGCTAAGAAAAAGCTGCAAAAAGAGAAAAAGAAGGAGCGTAAGATGCAGCAGGAAACGGGTTCTGATATAATTTAAAATTCTGTTTATATCAAAAGCCATTTTTATTATCTTCCATTGAATAAAAATGGCTTTTGGTATGGGGAATGAAGCGGGAGCATTAATGCACAAGTGCCGGTATAAAGTTTTTCTTATTACCCATGTATGGCATCCATTACAAAACCGTTCATCTTTTCCGGACTGAAGTTCTCATAAAGAAGCAGGTCGCAAATCGCACTTCCGTTCATGTCATCTTTCTGAAAGTCCGCCACAAATGCGCAGACCGGTTCATCCTTACAACCGGGAGTCTGATAATACAACCGGATATTTTTTCCTATATATAATCCGATATCAAGCTTTAACTGCCGCATTGACAACGCCAGCCGTCCGGACGGTTCACTGTCAGGCAACTCTACTACAACAGGAAGAACCGGCAGACAAGTGCCGTCCTTCTCTTTTTTACAGAGCAGTATATCGGGATGTCCGGAGTCATCCCCACCTGAATGCCACATGTCCCGGAACACCATTGTCCCGTTGGTCTTTTTCCATCCGAGATATCTCAGGCAATACCCTACATCCCGCAGATAATCTCCTTTTATCGCTCCCGGTCTAAGACAAGGTGACAAATCCTCCACAATTTCAGGCCAGTTTTCATTCATGGTTCATAGTTTTTTTCAATATTATTATTCAAGATACGGGCTGTACACATCATCAGGAGCCGCTTCCGGATATCGGATACTGCCTCGCGATACATAAAGCCGGGCTACCGGATTGATTCATAAAGACAAAGATACCGGTTTTGTCCGGACATTCAAGTTATAGTTTCTTAATATATCCTGTTTGTCCATTCCGGCTTGTTCCCGGTTCATGTGGATTTGCATAAGTTATGTAAATGTCACAACCCGGTTCCCACTATCTCAGCCTTTCGTGGATGTTGATGACCGGCTTGCCGCATTCCAACGCCTTGCTTACCGTGTAGAATGTTCCCCCTTTCGGTACGAGGTCCCAATAGGCAACGATAACATCCGCCTTACGTACCATGTATTCATCCCTGCGCAGGTAACAGCCCTTGTGGTAATTCTCGGAAACCATGACCACCCGGTCCATCCTTTCCAACAGACGGGCATACAACAGCCGGTCTTCCGCTTCAAACCACAAGGGCTGTTTCCGAAAAGGTACTGCCGCTATGAGCTTGATACCTTCGTATCTCTCCCTGACCTGCAAGACCGCCTCCGCAGCAGTCATATCAAATCCGCTGGCCATCCCGGTGTAGTATTCCTTGTATCCCTGCCCGTACAGTTCTGTTACCATTCCAGCCACAGCTTCCCTGATTTGTGCAAGTATCCGGGGATCGTTTCCGAACCCTTGCAGAATACGTTCCTTACGGTGTCCCGTGAAAGCCACTGTCTGATTGTTTCTTGTTTCCATGTTATCTTCTGTTTTTTGTTTTACATATATCCATTCAAACCGAACGGTATTTTATTTCCTGAAGGCTTTTCCGCCCCGGTCCGGAATCCCGCAAGGCTTGCCGTGAAAAAATACCGCAAGCGCAGCGAGGATGATTATTTCACGGCAACCAGCCCGCAGGGCCGCCTTGCCGGGCTTCTCAGGACACGGGGCTACCTTTGCCGGAAGAAATGAAATGCCGCTTTCTCCTTATCCTGTTTTTACTGTTTCATATTGCCGGGAAAACCCTTTTTGAATGGTTGAAAATTCCCTGCCGATGTAACGTGATGTCATACGGTGTCACATATCGTACAGTTTGTAAATCAATAAATTAAGCACTATATATTCGCAGTCGAAATCATTTTTTGTCTCACTAATTAAAAGTTTCGACACATGAAAAAAAGATTCTTTTTGGCAGCCATGACGCTGCTGGTTTCAATGGGGGCATTTGCCCAGGGCAACGGTATCGGTGGAATTACGGAAGCTACCAATATGGTCACTTCGTATTTCGATCCCGGCACCAAGCTGATTTACGCCATCGGTGCCGTTATCGGCCTTATCGGAGGCGTGAAGGTCTATTCCAAGTTCGTGCGACGTGAAGTTGCGTAAGTGATTGTGTAACATTCTGATTACACCTCCAGTTCCGTCTGGAGTAGCCTACGGACACGTGCATAGGGAGTAATTCCTTTGTACGAAGCTGTCCCGACAAGGTAGCCTTTCCGAAAGGAGGAGACTGAACCGCGAGGGGAGGTCAACGGCTGATAATACCATTCAGCACGAGGAGCTTGGCTTAGCGGTATGGTCAACGAAAGTGAACTGTCCGATAAACATCGTAAAGTACAACGAGCCAAAGGTATTGACAGGCTCGAACCAAAAAGGTAAGCAGTCGGCTGTTCCCTTGAATTTTGGGGACACACGGACATGAAGCACTGCCGGTGGAATAGACAGGACCTAACCCGCTTATTTGTCACTTATGTAAAACACGGTAAGCCCGTATCTCTCCCATCTTAATGGGTAAGCAAACCGTAAGGTGAGCCTACATGGGGTGCGGGTATAGGAAAGCGGAAAAAGCGAATGCCGTTCTGTAATGGAACGGATACGGATTGAGCCTCGGTCACGTGTGGCAAGGGCGACATCATCCGACACGAAAGTGGGCAGACTTCTGTATGGTAACACTTTACAAAATAGTTTACAGAACTTTTAAAGCAAGGAATGCAAATGAACAAGACGAAAGAATTGTGTGCGCCTGAAAACAGAAACCTCCACACACTCTGGTCGGAAATCGACTGGACACGGGCGGAGATGTATGTTCAAAAGCTGCAAGCACGTATTGTAAAGGCTCAGAGGGAAGGCAGACATAACAAGGTGAAAGCCTTGCAATGGACGCTTACCCACTCGTTCTACGCCAAGGCATTGGCTGTAAAGCGAGTTACTACCAACAAAGGTAAAGACACCGCAGGCGTTGACAAGGCTGTATGGTCATCACCGCTTGCGAAAGCCAAAGCCATCGGTTCACTCAAACGCCGTGGTTACCAACCGCAACCACTACGCAGGGTGAACATCGAGAAGAAAAACGGCAAACTACGCCCCTTGGGCATACCGACAATGAAAGACAGGGCTATGCAGGCTCTCTATCTCATGGCACTCGACCCGATTGCAGAGACCACGGGTGACACCCACTCATACGGTTTCCGCAAGCACAGATGCACTCATGATGCCATAGAGCAATGCTTCATCCTGCTCTCTCGGACGTGTGCGCCCGAATGGATACTCGAGGGAGACATCAAAGGCTGCTTCGACCACATCAGCCACGAGTGGCTTCTCAATAATGTCCCAACGGACAAGGAGATACTGCGAAAATGGCTCAAATGCGGGTTCGTATTCAATGGTGAACTTTTCCCCACGGAAGAGGGTACGCCACAAGGAGGCATCATTTCACCGACCCTCGCAAACATGGTTCTTGACGGCTTACAATCGCTTTTGGAAAATTGTGTCAGAAAATATCAGGTGAACTACAAGAAAATCGTTCCCAAAATACATCTGATACGCTATGCAGACGACTTCATCGTAACGGCAAAGGACAGAGAGACCATTGAAACGGTCATCCTGCCACTTGTGCGCAATTTCATGGCGGAGCGTGGATTGACACTGTCGGAAGAAAAGACGAAAATCACACATATCAGTGAGGGTTTTGACTTCCTCGGTTTCAATATCCGCAAGTTCCCCAACAACACACTGCTCACACAGCCGTCAAGCGATGCCAAGAAACGCTTCTGCGACAAAATCCGCAAGGTGATAGAAAGCAACAAGACTGCCAAACAGCATTCACTCATCAAAATGTTGAACCCGATTATAACGGGCTGGGGCAACTACTATAAATATGGTACGTCCGCAGAGACATTTCATCGGGTGGATTGGGAAATTCATCGAAAACTATGGCAATGGGCAAGACGCAGACATTCAAACAAGAGTAAGGGTTGGATTAAGGATAAGTATTTCAAGACCGTAAACGGACGGAAATGGCGTTTTATGGCAGATATGGAGGAACGCTCGAAGATGCGTCAAATCACATTAGCATATCTTCCTGACATTCATCATGAAAAGTTCGCCAAGGTCAGACACTACGCAAATCCCTATGACCCTGCCGATAAATCCTACTACGAATGGCGTGAGACCTATCGTATGAAGCAAACGCTCAAGGGCAGAGAAAGCCTCGTGAGGATTTGGACAAGGCAGAACAGAACATGCCCTTTCTGTGGTGAACGTATAGACAGGGAGAGACCTTGGAGCATAACCGAAAGTATCATCGGGGGCAAAAAGGATTACAAACTTGTCCATACATCTTGCAAAACAAAAATGTCTAAACTAAAAATTGGTAGGAAATGAGACACTTGAATGAATATCAACATCATTTACGTGTGTTGCTTGAGCCGTATGATGCGAAAGTATCACGTACGGTTCTTAGAGGGGAAAGCCCCAGCAATGGGGCTGACCTACTCGACTCGTCAGGCGACCCGGATACCTCAAAGACTGCCGCCAGCTGGTTCGGTGCGTGTATCTTCCTGATTGTCGCCGCCACCATCTTACGCTCATTCTTCCTGTAATATGGCGGAATTCAATGTCAACAAGGGGATTGGGCGCAGCCCGGAGTTCAAGGGACTCAAGAGCCAGTACCTGTTCATCTTTGCGGGAGGATTGCTCGCGTTGTTCGTAATCTTCGTCGTCATGTACATGGCAGGTATCGACCAGTGGGTCTGCATCGGTTTCGGGGTCGTTTCCGCATCGGTGCTGGTCTGGGTCACTTTCAGGATGAATTCGAAATACGGTGAATGGGGCCTTATGAAACTCCATGCGCTGCGCAGCCATCCCCGCTACATCATCAGCCGGAGAAAGTTCCTCCGGTTGTTTTCTCCAACCATTAAAAACAGAAAAGCATGAAAAACGTAATGAAAACAGCCACGCTGGAAAGCAAGTTCCCACTGTTGGCCGTGGAGAACGGCTGCATCATCAGCAAGGATGCGGACATCACCGTAGCATACCGGGTGGAACTGCCGGAACTGTTCACGCTGACACGTGCCGAGTACGAGTCCATGCACTCCACCTGGGCAAAAGCGGTAAAGGTCTTGCCGAACTACAGCATCGTACACAAGCAGGACTTCTTCATCGAAGAGGGATATAAACCGGATATTTGCAAGGAAGACCTGAGCTTTCTGAGCCGCAGTTTCGAACGCCATTTCAACGAGCGGCCGTATTTGCAGCATACCTGTTACCTGTTCCTTACGAAAACCACGAAGGAGCACAGCCGGACAACCAGCAGTTTCAATGCACTTACAAGGGGATTCATTATCCCCAAGGAAATGCAGGACAAGGAAACCGTCACCCGGTTCATGGAGTGTTGCGGACAATTCGAACGCATCGTGAACGACAGCGGCCTGCTACGTATCATCCGCCTGACGGATGAGGAAATCATCGGGAGCAAAAATTCCGCCGGCATCATCGAGAAGTATTTTTCCATGTCGCAGGAAGATGCTACCTGCTTGCAGGATCTGTCACTCGGTGCCGGGGAAATGAAGGTGGGCGACAACTACCTGTGCCTTCATACGCTTTCCGATCCGGAAGACCTGCCGTCGAACGTGTCAACCGACTGCCGGTATGAAAGGCTCTCGACAGACCGGAGCGACTGTCGGCTGTCCTTTGCCGCACCGATAGGCATTCTGCTTACCTGCAACCATGTGGTGAACCAGTACCTCTTCATTGATGATTCGGCGGAAATTCTCAGGAAATTCGAGCAGACTGCACGGAACATGCATTCGCTTTCCCGTTACAGCCGTTCCAACCAGATCAACCGCGAATGGATTGAAGAGTACCTGAACGAGGCGCACAGCAAGGGGCTGACCTCCATCCGCGCACACTGCAATGTCATGGCCTGGAGCGATGACCGGGAAAAGTTGAAGCGCATCAAGAACGATGTAGGTAGCCAGCTGGCGTTGATGGAAGCGAAACCGCGTCACAACACGGTGGATGTGCCGACTCTGTTCTGGGCGGCAATACCCGGCAATGCCGGAGATTTCCCGTCCGAGGAGAGTTTCCACACCTTTATTGAGCAGGCCCTATGCCTGTTCATCGGGGAAACCTCCTATAAGGATTCGCTCTCTCCGTTCGGCATCCGTATGGTGGACCGCCTGACCGGAAAGCCGGTCCATCTGGACATTTCCGACCTGCCGATGAAGAACGGCACCATCACGAACAGGAACAAATTTATCCTCGGCCCGTCCGGCTCGGGCAAGTCCTTCTTTACCAACCATATGGTGAGGCAATATTACGAGCAAGGGACACACGTGCTATTGGTGGATACGGGCAACTCCTACCAGGGGCTGTGCAACCTGATCCACGCGAGGACACACGGCGAGGACGGGATTTATTTCACCTACGAGGAGGATAATCCCATCGCCTTCAATCCTTTCTATGTGGAAGACGGAATTTTCGACATCGAGAAGAAAGAGTCCATCAAGACGCTTATCCTTACCCTGTGGAAGCGTGACGACGAGCCGCCGACACGTGCCGAGGAGGTGGCACTATCTAATGCGGTCAATCTTTTTCTGGAGAAAATCCGCAGGGACAGCAGCATAAAACCCTCCTTCGATACCTTCTATGAGTTTATCCGTGACGAGTATCAGGATATCCTGAAAGAGAAGCGAACCCGTGAGAAGGATTTTGACGTGTGGGGATTCCTGAATGTGCTGGAACCTTATTACAAGGGTGGCGAGTATGACTTCCTGTTGAATTCCGACAGACAGCTTGATTTGCTTGGCAAACGGTTTATTGTCTTCGAGCTGGACAATATCCGTGACAACAAGGTGCTACTTCCGATTGTCACCATCATCATCATGGAGACTTTTATCAGCAAGATGCGCAAGTTGAAAGGTATCCGGAAAATAATCCTTATCGAAGAGTGCTGGCTGTGACATGTAAGTTTTGTATATGATTGTTTGACGTTCAATTCCACGAGTTGGAAATAGAATGATTAAACCTGTTGTTCCGTCAACAGTAGCCTATGGGAACGTGCGACATTAAGTAATGAACTCGTGCGTCAACAGAACCAACAACGTAGCCCTTCCTAAAGGAGAAGTCTGAACCGCGAGGGGATGACAACTGCCGTTAGTATCGAATGGCATGGGAGCTAGGCTGAATGGTATGAATAATGTAATGTGAACCGTTGATAAACGTCGTAACTTCGAATGAGCCGCCAATGATACTGGGCTCTAACCCAAAAGGGACGCAGTCAGATAATTCCCTCCAGCATGGAATTACACGGATATAAAGACTGTCGGCGGATAGACGGATTCTAACCCATTCATTTGTCATATACAAGAAACATGGTAAACCCGTACTTCTCCTGTGTAACAGCAGGTAAGCAGACCGTAAGTGAAGCCGAATGGAGTGCGGGCAGAGGAATGTGGAAAAAGCGAACGCCATCCTGTAACGGGACGGATAGAGGTTGAAACATCACCTCACACGAAAGTGGGCAGACTTCCGCATGGTGGTTGTTTTACAAGAAACTTATGGAACTTATGAAAGGAGAAAAGCAAATGAACGAAATTCAAACATCGTGTGCATCTACTGACCGGAAATGGAACACTTGGGAAAGCATAGACTGGAACAAGTGTGAAATGGCGGTTAATAAGCTACAAGCGCGTATTGTAAAAGCTCAAAAGGCTGGCAAACACGGCAGAGTAAAAGCTTTGCAGTGGGTGCTAACGCACTCGTTTTACGCTAAGGCTTTAGCCGTAAAACGTGTTACATCAAACAGAGGCAGTGACACCGCAGGCGTTGACAAGGTAAAATGGTCAACTCCCAAAGCCAGATTCAAGGCAATCGGCGAACTGAAAAGAGGAGGCTACAAACCCCAGCCATTAAAGAGGGTCAATATCAAAAAGAGCAATGGTAAGTTACGCCCTTTAGGTATTCCAACGATGAAAGACAGGGCAATGCAGGCTTTGTATCTGCTTGCGCTGGAACCAGTATCGGAAACAACTGCGGACAGTAATTCCTACGGTTTCCGTAAAGAGAGAAGTACTGGAGATGCAAGGGAACAATGTTTTTGTGTCCTTGCAAAGAAAGCTTCTCCCGAATGGATTATGGAGGGTGACATCAAAGGTTGTTTCGACCACATCAGCCATGAATGGCTACTGAACAATATCCCTATGGATAAAGTGATGCTGCGGAAATGGCTCAAATGCGGTTTCGTCTTCAACAAGGAGCTATTCCCCACGGAAGAGGGTACTCCACAGGGCGGTATCATTTCACCAACTCTTGCGAATATAACACTGGACGGACTGCAAACTATGCTTGCAGAGAAGTATCACAAGAAATTTGTAAACAGGAAAACGATCTACTATCCCAAAGTACATCTTGTACGCTATGCGGATGATTTTATCATCACGGGTAGAAGCAAGGAAGCTTTGGAAGAAATCAAACCGTTAGTAGTGGACTTTCTCAAAGAAAGGGGATTAACCCTGTCGGAAGAGAAAACAAAGATTACACACATTGATGACGGATTTGACTTTCTTGGGTACAATATCCGAAAATACAAAGGAGTACTTCTAATTAAACCATCCAAAAAGAGCCTGAAGAAATTCATGCAGAAAATCCGGGGAATCATTGATTCCAATAAAGGAAGCAAGCAGGAATCACTTATAAGGCTCTTGAATCCTGTGATAACAGGCTGGGTAAACTACTATAAGAATTGTGTGGCTTCTGACACATTCAGAAAAGCTGACTACCTGATATTTGAAAAGTTATGGCAATGGGCCAAGAGACGACACCCCAAGAAAGGCAAATATTGGATTGCCGACCGATACTTCACACGGGTAAAAAACCGTAACTGGTGCTTCGTGGCAAACTTCAAGAAAGGCAAGACTGATGACAGGATTGCATTGAAAAGGCTGTATGACACAAAGATTACCCGATATGTCAAGGTAAAAGGTGAAGCAAATCCCTTTGACCCCGAATGGACAGAGTATTTTGAAAAGCGCAAGACTTACAAGATGCTACAGTCACTCAACGGTAGAAAATCGTTGCTGTACATGTGGGAAAGACAGAACCATTTATGTCCCGTATGTGGTAAACCCATAGACAAGAAACATCCTTGGGGAACTTCCCAACAAATAGTCAACGGCAAGAAAGTAAATTTCCTGCTGCATGACAGTTGTAGAAGAAAAGTCATTCAAACTAAAAAGATGTAACTATGAGCTGGTTTCTATTGAATAGAAATTTAACACCGCTTGAGCCGTATGATTGGAAACTTTCACGTACGGTTCTGAGGGGGGAAAGGGGCAGTAATGCCCCTGACCTACCCGGCAAGGCATTGGCATCCGCCAATATGAGCAACTATATCCGCTACCTTTTCAAGACCGTCCGAAAGTTTTTCGGCGAGGCCGTGGTCGTGACCCAGGAAGTAGAGGACATCATTTCTTCTCCGATTGTCAAGGGCACCATCATTAATAATAGTGACTGTAAGATTCTCCTTGACCAGCGCAAGTATATGAACAAGTTCGATGAGATCCAGACCTTGCTCGGTCTGACCGACAAGGAGCGGGCGCAGATACTTTCCATCAACATGGCAAACAATCCTTCCCGAAAGTACAAGGAAGTGTGGATTGGTCTCGGAGGCTCACAGTCAGCAGTCTATGCTACGGAGGTTTCACTTGAGGAGTACGTCTGCTACACCACAGAAGAGACCGAAAAACTTGAGCTGATGCGGCTTACGGAGAAACTCGGAGGCAATATAGAGCTTGCCATCAGGCAGTTGGCCGATAGCAAGCGAAGCCAGGTGAAAGGGATTGGAATCACATGAAAACCGAAAAACAATCACGA
Organism: Parabacteroides sp. 20_3; assembly: GCF_964238835.1. Classification (NCBI taxonomy): domain Bacteria; kingdom Pseudomonadati; phylum Bacteroidota; class Bacteroidia; order Bacteroidales; family Tannerellaceae; genus Parabacteroides; species Parabacteroides sp. 20_3. Next base: position 174,824 of record NZ_CAXSNO010000004.1, read on the forward strand.
ATCATGGAAATGAAAGAATGGATAAAAGAACAGCAGCGCCGCTATCTGGACGAGCCGCGCCTCAAGGAGTTGACGGAAGTGATGAAACAGACAAGGGTACTTGTCCGGAAAAAGGAGTACCGGAAGCTGTCGGAACTGGTCAGGCGGTACAGGAAGTCGGAGGATGTGATTACCCAAGTCTCCTGCCTGTTGTCAGCCTCGTACCTGTTCCCGACACCGGAAAAAACGGCGGAAACGGACAGGTCGGAACTGATGGAGGCATTGAAAGATACTTATTTCATGGAGAAGAACGGTTCCCGGCTTATGGATATCAGACCTGAAGAAGCCGTCCCTGTCCACCGAATGCTTGCCATGTACACATTCATGCAGGATGTTTACTCGAAGGAAAATCCGGAAAGCAAGCAGGAACGTCCGTCACCGCAAGAAGTGCGGTCATCTGTCCGGATTCTGGACTTCCATCGGAAAGAGAGCGACATGTGGGAACTCTGCAACCTGGCCGTGCATCTTATGCCACCTTCACGGTATGTGGCACTCAGGTACGGGCTTGCGGATGATTATGACAGGCTTGACAGGCTGAACCGTTCCGGGCCGGAACCAGCATATGATGAGGGGGTGATATTGGAAAGCCGTCTGTGCAGGAATGCGGAAAAGGCTGCGGAAAGCATCAAGGATGTCCGTCTGCCGGATTTCTATTTGGAAAGACTGGATGGAGAACTGGAGATTTTGGGACGGATTGCGGCCTCACCGGATGTGGTTCACGACATCCTGCAAATCAGTCCTGATTTTCTCGCCAAGTACGGCATAGACAAGAACGTTTCCGCGACGGAACGCTCGTGTCAGGCAGAGAAAGCCTACCGGGAGCTGGATGCCCGTTTCGTCAGAATGACCGGACGCAGGCCGTATGCAGACGAACTCTTCGCCTCCATCAGACGCAAGAGGGAGAATTCCGGAATAGAGAACCGACCGAGACAGGCGCAACGGACCATCCTCCGGAACCCGCCGTCCAAAGGGCGGAAAATGGGAATCTGACTTTTAACAGAATTATTCACAATTAAAAATAGAAACATCATGAAAAAGAAAATTCTTATGCTGTGCATGGGCTGCTTCCTTGTCAGCCTCACAGCGAAAGCCCAATGGGTAGTGAGCGACCCGGGCAATCTGGCGCAGGGAATCATCAATGCTGCCAAGAACATCGTTCACACATCCTCCACTGCCACCAATATGGCGAATAGTTTTCAGGAAACCGTGAAAATCTACCAGCAGGGCAAGGAGTATTACGACGGGCTTCGCAAGGTCAAGAACCTTGTCCGTGATGCCCGCAAAGTCCAGCAGACCATCCTGATGGTGGGCGATATCACGGACATCTATGTCACCAGCTTCGAGCGTATGCTCAGCGACCCGTATTTTACGCCGGAAGAACTGAGCGCGATTGCTTTGGGATACACCAAACTGCTGGAAGAAAGTGCCCATTTGCTGAACGATTTGAAGACGGTGGTCAACGAGAACGGGCTTTCCATGAACGACAAGGAAAGGATGGATATCATCGACCGCTGCTACAACGACATGTTGCAAAACCGCAGTCTGGTACAGTATTACACCAACAAGAACATCGGGGTGTCCTACCTGCGCGCCAAGAAACAGAACGACCTAGACCGCGTGATGGCACTCTACGGCTCACCGAACGAACGTTATTGGTAATTCCTAATCCGCTTTCATTATGTTATTGTTGGCTATAGATTTTGACAACCTGCATCAGATTTTACAGAATCTGTATGTGGAAATGATGCCGCTCTGCTCAAAGATGACCGGTGTGGCAAGAGGCCTTGCCGGTCTGGGAGCGCTTTTCTATGTGGCGTATCGTGTATGGCAGGCTCTGGCACGTGCCGAGCCTGTGGATGTCTTTCCGCTTTTGCGTCCGTTCGCTTTGGGGCTTTGTATCATGTTCTTTCCGACACTCGTTCTGGGTACGCTGAACAGCATCCTCTCGCCCGTCGTGAAAGGGACCCATACCATATTGGAGTCGCAGACCTTTGACATGAACGAGTACCGGGCACAGAAGGACAAGCTGGAGATTGAGGCGATGAAACGGAATCCCGAGACAGCCTATCTGGTCGACAAGGAGACTTTTGACAACAGGCTGGACGAGCTGGGTGCGTTTGACGCTATAGAAGCCTGCGGGATGTATGTGGACCGCGCGATGTACAACATGAAAAGGGCCGTACAGAATTTCTTCCGGGAACTGCTGGAACTTCTGTTCAATGCGGCGGCGCTGGTCATCGACACGCTGAGGACATTCTTCCTGATAGTCCTTTCGATACTCGGTCCGGTTTCTTTCGCCATCTCCTGCTGGGACGGTTTCCAAGCTTCTCTCAGCCAGTGGTTCGTCCGCTATATCAGCATCTACCTTTGGCTTCCTGTCAGCGACCTGTTCAGCAGTGTGCTGGCGAGAATCCAGGTGCTGATGCTACAGAGGGATATCGAGCGGCTTTCCGATCCGGATTTCATCCCCGACAGTTCAAACGCGGTTTACATCACTTTCCTCATTATCGGCATCATCGGGTATTTCACCATACCGACCGTATCAAACTGGATTGTGCAGGCCGGAGGCGGTGCAGGCAACTACCTCAAGAATGTGAACCAAAGGGCATCCCAGGCCGGTTCCCTGGTGGCTGGTACGGCAGGAGCAGCGGTGGGAAACATTGCCGGAAGGCTTATCAAATAATAACAGTATAAAACATTTACAGAATGGAATTCAAATCATTGAAGAATATCGAGACCAGCTTCCGACAGCTGCGTCTGTTCGGGATTGTCTATCTGTGTGTATGCACGCTACTTGTGTTTTTTTCCGTATGGAAGGCTTACACTTTTGCGGAAGCGCAACGGGAGAAGATCTATGTTCTGGATGAAGGAAAGTCGTTGATGCTGGCCCTTTCACAGGACTTGGAGCAGAACCGTCCGGTGGAGGCAAGGGAGCATGTCAGGAGGTTCCATGAACTGTTCTTTACGTTATCCCCTGACAAGAGTGCGATTGAGGGTAATATCCAACGGGCCATGTTCCTCAGTGACCGTTCTGCCTATGCCCATTATGTGGATTTGGCAGAGCAGGGATATTACAACCGGATCATTTCGGGAAACATGAGCCAGCGGATTGGGATTGACAGTGTCAGGTGCGATTTCAATACCTATCCGTATGAGGTCGTGACCTATGCGAAACTCTCCATTATCAGGGAGAAGAGTGTGACCGAACGCAGCCTTGTCACACGTGGCAGGCTGCTGAACTCCACCCGCAGCGACAATAATCCGCACGGTTTCATCCTTGAAGCCTTCCGTGTGGTGGAGAACAGGGATATCAAAGTGTATGACCGTTAAAATTTTGAATGTATGAAACAAATGTTTGTAAGAATCAAGGAAACCGTTGCAGAAAAGCTTCGGGGTTTGTGTGCCGGGCTTTCTCCGGAAAAGAGAATGTTGACAGTCATCGTGCTGGCTGTCCTGTTTGCTCTCGGAAATTTCTATCTGATTTTCCGCGCCATCTATGACATCGGGCGGGAAGATGTACAGCGGGACATCATTGAGATAGCCCCGTTGGACATTCCGGATATCGTTCCTGCCGATACACTCCCGGATAAAAGGGTGCAGGAGATGGAAGAGTTTTTTAACCGATTCAATCAGAAAGAAAATGAGTAATGATATTAATAAATTAAAACAGAGGCTGGAAATCAGGAAATACCTGGTTTTTGCCGGGATGTTCCTTCTCTTCCTCGGTGCGATGTGGTTCATTTTCGCACCGTCCGAAGAGGACAAACAAAAGGAGGAGAAAAATGCGGGCTTCAACACCGAACTGCCTGACCCGAGAGGAGCCGACATAGAGGAAGACAAGATTGCCGCCTACGAGCAGGCTGACATAAAGCGCAAACAGGCGGAAAAAATGCGTACACTGGGAGACTTCTCAGGTGTTGCGGATGAAAACTCCGGAGCTGTCGTGGCATTGTCATCGGATGCGGATACCAAGGATGGCAGTCCACGTGCAAGTGACAGTAGGAATGAAGCCCGCTCTTCATCCGTCTCCACCTACAATGACATCAACAGGACTCTCGGCAACTTTTACGAGTCACCGCAGGAAGACCCGGAAAAGGAGGCCTTGAAAGCCGAGGTGGAACAACTGAAGCAGACGGTTGCCGCACAGAATGCACAGCCGGGTTATGAGGAACAGGTGGCACTTTTGGAAAAGTCCTACGAGCTCGCAGCCAAATACATGCCGGGTAATGGCGGCAAAAGGATGGACAGCCGCCCGGAGGATGAAGAAGCCGGACGGGATGGAAACATGAAGGCCGTTCCCGTCGGGCTGGTCTCCACTCCCGTGGTTTCATCGTTGCCGCAACCGGTCCGGGATTCCGTGTCATTAACGGGAAGGACATTGGCGGAAAGATTCCATACCCCGATTGGTCACAGGAATGAAAAAGACGTGAGGAATACCATATGTGCCTGCATCCACGGGAACCAGACTGTAATCAGCGGTCAGGGTGTGAGGATGAGACTGCTGGAAGCGATGCGTGTAGGAAAGCATGTCCTTCCCAAAAACTCCTTGCTCATCGGAGAAGGGCGCATACAGGGAGAAAGGCTTCACGTCAACATCCTTCAGGTGGAATATGGCGGTACCATCATCCCCGTGAAACTTGCCGTGTATGACAATGACGGACAGGAAGGCATCTTCATTCCGGGATCCATGGAAGCAAACGCTGTCAAGGAGGTTGCCGCCAATCTGGGGCAGAATCTCGGCACGAGCATCTCCATCACCAACCAGTCGGCAGGCGACCAGCTACTTTCCGAACTCGGGAAGGGTGCCATACAGGGTGTTTCACAGTACATCTCCCGGAAGATGCGTGAAGAGAAGGTGCATCTCAAATCCGGTTACACCCTGATGCTTTATCAGAATGACAATCAATGACAACCCATTAAAATTCAATCAACATGAAAAAGTTATTTGTAATGCTTGCCCTTGCATGGGGCACCATGGGCGCCTTTGCCCAGACTGAAACCGACAGCGCAGCGGTAGTAAACAAAGGAATCACACCGGTCAAGGAAGTGTATCCCCAAAAAGAGGAAGACGGGGACCTCTATCACGGGCTGACCCGAAAACTCACTTTCGACCGGATGATACCGCCGTACGGTCTGGAAGTGACTTACGACAAGACCACGCATATCATCTTCCCGTCTTCGGTGCGTTATGTGGACCTCGGATCGCTGAACCTCATTGCAGGCAAGGCGGACGGTGCGGAAAATGTCATTCGTGTAAAGGCTACCGTAAAGAATTTCCGTGAGGAGACCAACATGTCCGTGATAACCGAAAGCGGAAGTTTCTATACATTCAATGTAAAGTATGCGGAAGAACCGTTGTTGCTGAACATCGAGATGAAGGATTTCATCCATGACGGAAGCGAAGTGAACCGTCCCAACAACGCCCTTGACATTTACCTGAAGGAACTCGGCAGCGAGTCTCCGAAACTGGTATATCTCATCTCGAAGTCCGTCCACAAGAACAACAAAAGGCACATCAAGCATATCGGGAGCAAGGCGTTCGGCATCCAGTACCTGCTGCGCGGTCTTTACACCCATAACGGGCTGCTGTACTTTCATACACAAATCAGGAACCGGTCCAACGTACCTTATGAAGTGGATTTCGTGACATTCAAGATTGTGGACAAGAAGGTGATGAAACGTACCGCCATCCAGGAACAGGTGATATTTCCTTTGCGTGCTTACGACTATGTAACAACTGTCGCAGGGAAAAAGGACGGGCGCACCGTCTTCGTCCTGGACAAATTCACCATTCCCTCGGACAAGGTGCTGGTGGTGGAAATGCATGAGAAAAGCGGTGGAAGGCACCAGACCTTCACCGTGGAAAGTGAAGATATCGTGAGAGCCAGAGTTATAAACGGACTTAAAGTAAAGTAGTCATGAAGAAGTATCTGTTCCTATTCGTTACAGCCGTGTCGCTTGCCCTGTTCCCGGGGCGGGCACATGCCCAGCGGTACCTGCCCGGGATGAAGGGCGTGGAACTGCGCGGAGGATTTGCGAACGGCTCGAAATCCCCCTTGAATCATTATGCCGGATTTGCCGTTTCAGGATATACCAAAAGAGCCGACCGTTGGGTCATAGGTACCGAGTATCTGATGAAGAATTACGGGTACCGGAACGTGAATGTGCCCTGCGCACAGTTCACGGCAGAAGGCGGCTATTACCTGAAATTCCTGTCGGACCCGACCAGGACGGTCTTTCTCTCCATCGGCGGTTCCGCACTGGCCGGCTATGAAACCGTGAATTGGGGAGACAGGATGCTGTATGACGGCTCAACGCTGCTCGCCAAGGATGCGTTTGTCTATGGCGGTGCGATAACCCTGGAACTTGAGACTTACCTGACAGACCGCATTGTCCTGCTTGCCAATATCCGGGAACGTGCCTTGTGGGGAAGTTCCCTGGATCTGTTTACAACCCAATTCGGATTGGGAATCAAATTCATTATCCATTAAAACTGTACATCTATGACTATAGAAGAGATAAAAGCTATCCCTATCGCCGCTTTTCTGGCAAGGATGGGATATGAACCGGCAAGAAGACGGGGTGACGAATACTGGTATCTGGCCCCGTACCGGGAGGAACGCACCGCCTCGTTCCAGGTGAATGTACGAAAGGAAATCTGGCATGACTTCGGCACCGGGCAGGGAGGTGACATATTCAATCTTGCCGGGGAGTTTATCGGCAGCGGGGATTTCAAGGCGCAGGCCAGGTTCATCACAGAGACATGGGGCGGCCTCGCCCCCGAGCACAAGACCGTTTCCCGCACTGATGGGAATAACAGGGAGGATCTCCTCAAGAAGGAGAGTTTCACGGATGTACGCTTCGGGCCTCTATACAACAGAGTCCTGCTCCGATATCTGGCGGAACGCGGCATTAGCAGCGATGTGGCTGTACCGAACTGTCGGGAAGTCAGATATACCTTGCACGGGAAACGGTATTTCGCCATCGGATTCAGGAATGTCAGCGATGGATACGAGTTGCGCAACCGGTTTTTCAAGGCCAGCCTGTCACCTAAGGACATTTCACTGATGGATAACGGTTCGGACACATGCAACCTCTTCGAGGGGTTTATCGACTGCCTTTCGTGGCTGGAACTCGGTCTGGGATATGGAGACGACTATCTTGTGTTGAACTCGGTGTCATTGCTGGAACGCTCGTTCCCTATTCTTGACAGGTACGAGAGGGTCAACTGTTATCTGGATCGGGATGAAGCCGGACGGCGCACGCTGGAGGCACTCCGCAAACGCTATGCGGATAAACTGGTGGATTGTTCCTCTTTGTATAAAGGCTACAAGGACCTGAATGAATACCTGCAACATAAGTTCCTGTAAGTGTCGAATAAAGTATAACGTATTAAAATCTGATAGAATATGAATGCAATGAATAAAAAAAGAGGATTGGCCGGAATGGTGGCAGTCCTGTTCCTGGGTCTGGCGGTTTTGCTGTTGTCCGCCTGTTCTGATGAAATGGAAGTACAGCAGTCTTATCCGTTCAAGGTGGAGAACATGCCTGTTCCCACACGTATAATAAAAGGCGAGACGGTGGAAATACGCTGTGAACTCAAACGTGAAGGACATTTTTCCGATGCCCGCTACACCATCCGCTATTTCCAGCCGGACGGCAAGGGTACGCTCCGCATGGATGACGGGATGGTGCTGCTGCCCAATGACCGCTATCCCCTTGACAGGGAGGTGTTCAGGTTATACTACACTTCTGAATGCGAAGATCAGCAGACAATTGACATCTATTTTGAGGACAACAGCGAACCGGCACAGCTTTACCAATTGACTTTTGACTTCAACAACGAGACGGAGGACGAGGATTCCGTCGTGACTGCGGATAGTAAGGAATTGCCGGTCACAATTGTCGGACACTAAGCCGGTCCTGCCTATGATGAAGTTAAAAGCAATATGGTTTGCGGTACTTTCCGCCACGGTCTTTTTTCCGGGTATGCCTTCAAGGGCGGAGAATCCGGTAAAGGCAAGTCCGGACAGGTTCAGTCTTGCGGTCGAGTGTGTCAAGCGATTCGAGGGCTGGCATGGAGAGAAAAAGCATTGGCCTTATGTCGGGTGGGGTCACAAGGTTCTTCCCGGGGAGAGGTTTACCAACAGCATCTCCAAAGCGCAGGGAGACTCCATTCTGAGGGAAGACCTCCGTAAGCTGTGCCGCATGTTCAGTTATCTGGGGCGTGATTCTTTATTGGCAGCAGTCCTTTCATATAATGTGGGACCCTACAGATTAAAAGGATATGGAAAAAGACCGAAAAGCCGTCTGTTAAAGAAGCTGGAGTCGGGAGACCGCAATATTTACAAGGAATATGTCTCTTTCAGGTGCTATAAAGGAAAAGTGGTTCCGAGCATCGAACGGAGAAGGAAGGTGGAATTCATGCTGCTTTTTGAAGAGTAAATGAAAAAGGGAGAATCTTTCAGTTGTTATCACTGTCAGGTTCTCCCTTATTTCTTTGGCTTGAGAAGCTTGCATGTCAGTTTATCGGAACGGCATCCTGTACTTCCACCTCTTCAGAGAGACGGGAAAGCAGGAGTTCCGCCATGGCTCCGTTCTGTGGAATAAGGGCCGGGAAGTCTGTCTTTCCAGGCTTATATATTTCAGTGGCCACGTTGTACAAATCCCATGCGGTAATCTGTCCCTTGCTCATGGCCAGTTTCAGCACCTCTTCCGTGAAGATGGAAATCTGGCTCTGGTTCAACGGGTAGGTTTCTACAGTGGATGACAGGTTTCTGTCCGAACTGTCATGGGAAACGCGCAAGGCTGTCAGCAAGCCGATGTACAGGTAGATTTCCTCCATCGGGATAATCCGGCGTTTCAACCGCTGAATCCTTGCAATGTCCTCGTTCATGTTCACCTCGAAATTGGCCAGCCAGCCGTCCACGGTTTCGAAGAGCTCATCGGTTGTCACCTTCTTTTTCCCGTAATTGCTGATGCTCCGCTGCGGTGAGAGGATGCACTGGTTATGGCATATCTTCACGCAGGGGCCTATGGCTGCCTGTATGCCGTCCTGGTGGTAGGCGACGACCAGTGTGGTTGTCAGCTCGTCCGTCTCCCAATCCCTGATCCGGATAGTAGCGAAAATACGGCGCAGGATATGGGCTTCCACGGCTTTTTCGCCATGTGTCTGTTCCACCTGCGGGAGGATGCTCACTCCCGGCTGTGTCTTGTTTCTGTTCTGGGCAGCGAAGATTTCTTCCACCTCATAATCGAGATTGTATTTCTCGCAGATGTCCATCATGCGCCGGATGACCTGGTAATGGTAGATGCCCTGCACCGGATTGTTGTAGATGTCATTTTCTTTATAGGTGCGTTGAAGTGTCTCGAAGTTCATCACTTCAATTCCGTTTTTCTGGAAGTCAAACTGCTGTTGTCTTTCCATTACTGTCAATGTCGTTTCCATATTGAATTGAATTTTATAAAGTTAATACTGTCGTTTGCCTCTCATCAGGTGTGTATCTGCCATCCATGGAACGGCTGTAGTGTCACGGCGAAAGAACGGTCCGGTATTCCGTGATAGAGCAGACCGCCCACGATGCCTGTCCTTCCGTCGGGATAGTGTTGGGTGAAGCCGAACGAGTATGGGGCATGGTCATAGTAGAGTGAAATTTCGCTGGGACAGTCAGGATTTTCCTCCCAGCTCTTCAACCGTTCCAGGCATTTCCGGAGTGAGGTGTCACCGATGGATTCGGCATAACGCTTAACATTCTCGAAATGTTCTTCATTCAGGATTTTCATGATTCATTGTATTTTATCTGTTAAACACGTCCGGCTCCGGGAGCCGGTATTTTTATTTCTCACCTGCCTGACTGTCCCGTGGCAGTACCCGCAAGGTTTGGCGAAAGAAAATACCGCAGCCGTCAGGCGAGGATGATTTTCTTTCAGCCAACCCCGCAAGGGGCCTGACCTTGACAGGGTACACCGGACACGGGACTACCTTTGCAGGGTGGGAAATAAAATACACGGTAGTGTGCTTTGCATGGTCTGTGGCGATTCTCTTCCTGATTTGTTCGCCATTGCCGGACAAAAGATGTATTTTTGCAATTCTAATTTCAGTTTTATGGAAAACTATATAAAGAAAGCGGCGGATGCTTTCCTTGTGGAGCGTCCGTACGGTATGCGTGTGGATTACAGGAAGAAAGGATTCGTGCTGTTTAACCGTAACCTCAATGTGTTGGGAAATGCGGAACAGACCCGTCTGGAAGAACTGCCTCTGGAGCGGTTCAATGTGGAGGAGATTCCGTTGGAGGGTGAAGTCGTGGAGGAACACGCAGGATTTACCGATGTATTCTTCTATACCGATCTGACCAATCCCTATGCCGGATATGTGCTGAATTTGCAAAAGCTTAAAGCCTATAACCGGTTGATGTTTCCGCTGGCAATGGCGCTGAACCGTGAATTGTGAGGCCGGAAGCCGGTAGCGGTAACAGCTGCATGGAGCAGACCTTTACCGCCCCGGATTTAATTATTTGCCCTCTTTTTCTGTAATGAACGCCAGATAGGCGGACACGGCCTTATGGCATCCGGTAAAGTCCGGAGTCCGGCAGCCCTTGATTTTCCGGAAACTGACGGTGCCGTTCCTGTCAATGCCCCTCACATGCCTGTTGAATGTCCCTTTGGTTCTGATATGGATGTCAAAACCGTCCCTTCCGGTGATTTCAAGGAACATTTCTCCCGTAATCCGTTCCCCGTCCAGGAATTTCCGTTTCTGTTCATTGAGTAGCCACTGATGTTGCTCTTCCTGCACTCTGCGCTCTTCCGCCTCTTTCTCCTTCTGCTCCCTGCGTTTCTGCTCCTGTATTCTTTTATACTCCTCACGGGCTTGCACCAGGGAAGTGGTGTCAAGTCCGAGAGCCTCGAACACGCGGACGGAGATCAAATTGACGAAGGCTCCTCTTTCCGCACTTTGAAGCGTATCCGCAATCCAGTTCCTGCAATAGGTGGCGGCTTCCTCTCTGCAACCTTCTCCCTTGAGAAACCGGCGTGAATACTGCCCGCTGGAAAAATAAACGTTTTCAATCCGGCAGACCACATGGAAACAGTCATCGTCTTCATTCCCGTCTTCGTTCTTTCTTGACAGGGAGAGATATACATTCTTCGCATACGGCTCCAGTTCCATATAAGAAGCCACGACGGTATTCCCGTCAGACTTGTACTTGAACACTTTTGCTTTCATTGTTACATTTTTTTTGATTGTCCGTTCATATAATCCGTAATTCTCATTTCCAGTTCATCGTATATCCGGTTGAACAGTTCCTGGTACTCTTCCAGAAAAGCCCCGTCCGTATCGCACATGTCTTCGAGTGTCTTTCCATTTGCACGGCACAGCTCCGTATCGGCCAGCTCACAGACAATCTCGCTGAGCATCGAGCGGTCCTTGTCTTCGGGAAGCAGCCCTCCTTTTTTCAGGAGGCAGTAGTTACGGATATTGATTCGCAAATACAGGTCCGCCTCTTTCCACCGTCCATCGGGAAAAAGAGAGAATGCCTGTTTCAGTCCGTCGGGCTGTCCGCCCCACCATTCGTTCAAATTGTTCGGTTCCATATTGATAAGTTTAATTGATTACTGTCTGTTTGGTTTGCCATTGCCGATGGGCGGTGATGTATTCCTGGCGTTCCTTCTCCAGTAACGCTTCTGCTTCGGGAGTGTAGCCGATAAAACGAATGTAACCGCCGTTATATCCGGTAAGCTTGCACCGAATACCGGCTTTCTCCAATTTGTCGATCCGTTTCTGAGCCAGTTTCGCGCTTGAATAATCCTTCGGCCAGAAATAATGCTCTCCGTGTGAGCCGTAATGGTCTTCTCCGAGTATCATTTCGCCGGAATGCCTCCTGTGTTCGATGAAATCAAAGCGGGCTGTGCCCAACGCCTGCCTGATGGCCTTATGTGCCGGACCTTCGGGATGCTTGAACACTTCCGGCTTGTCCTTCCCCTTGCAGTCAAGTTTCGGCAGTTCCACCTTGTAAGGCTTCCGGTAACTCCCTATAGCCAATGTCAGGTAGAAATTGGTATGGAAATAATCCGTCATCGCATCGCTGTCATCGAAGTTGTATGACATGACAAAGTCACAGACATTCAGCATCACCTCCTTGGCACGGTCTGTAAGATCGGGGTTCCGCTCTATGTTGTAGTGGTTGATATGATCCTGTACTTTGCCGGATTCCCTGGTGAACGCCTCAAAGTCCGCACTCATCAGTTTGATGTAAATGGAATTGTAGTTCTCCCGTCTGACGGAGAACTTATATCTCGGATAGGTTTCCTTTAGCCAGATTCTCACAAGTTCTACGATTTCAGGGGCATGTTGCCCTTTGTAGTTGCGACCTTTCCAACGGTATTCATTATACACGTACTCGGTATATTCCTTTGCCGTGGCACCCGGATAGTCATGTTCATACCCGGTTGATGCGGCAGAGACATCCGGTTTGTCTTTCCAGACTTCAAAGAGCCTTTCAAACTCGGTGTTCACCTGTTGCATGATGGCAGTGTCACCACCCTTGTCCGGGTGGTGCTGCAATGCCAGACGGCGGTATTCCTTCTTCAGGTCCGCCAATGAATGTATGTTATGAAAATAAGCCATAGCTATAGGTATTTATGCCCCTGCGAGGCGGTTGATAAAATATTCCTGGTTGTCAAGGTCAAGTCCGAGGTTGCTGCACGCCATTTCGATGTCATCTTCCCTCAGGTCGTCCGCCTCCTGCAACTCGCGCAGGTACCGGATTTCAGAATCCAAGTATTCCTGCGCTTCCATATGGCTGCAACTGCATGAGTTGCTAATCTGTTCAATGATGTTAATCTGCATATTATTCGTTTTTAGAATTATACCTGTTGTAAATTTCCCGTTTATGTTCGTAGTCCCGGCTGTTCCACCATTGGTCTGCCGCATCAATGAATGTCTGCGTGTTTTCGGAAGGCGGAGAGTCACAGACTTTCAACCCTGTGATTTGTTCCTTTGTTTCAAAACCGCACGACTCCCACCAGCCCTGCATCTTTTGTGTGAACTCCGCCTTAGTACAGAAAAAGACCTGAACGCCACATTCTTCGCACCATTTCCCATCGCACCACAGCCCGTTATTGTCATCATGCACATAGCTGATACGTTCATCCGTATTGGCGTTTATCCATGCTTGGATTTCCAACTGCCGTGAACCGCATTCTTTACAGACAAGGATGTCGGAATCGTCCGGCTCTTTTCTGAAAGCCCTGCCGTCATAGAGTGTAACGGCACGTTCCACGAGTAGTTTCTGGTTGTTTTCCGATAACTCGGCAAAGAACCGTTCCGCCGCGCCGAATATGGACTTGTCCGCCAATGCGGACCATTTATCCCAGAAGTGCCGGTACATATCTCCAAATACGACCTTGCATTCTTCCTTGCTCCAGGCGTTCCACATATAGTAGAAGAAGCTGGAGACAGCATTTTCCGCTTGATATTTCATTGTTCTTCAGCTTGTGGTTCTACTTTTTTGCTCTCTTCCAGTTGCTGCCATACAGCCTCATACATTCCGGAAAGCCAGTCGATGTTGCTGGCTCCGAGTTCGAACGGGCTGTAACATTCCACTTCATCACCGCTTTCTTTCTCTTCGGCAAGGACGGTCAGGCTGCTGTCCGTTACCCGGAGTCCTGTCACCCTGCATTCGTAGGGGTCTCCGTTCTTGCCAAACCATATCACCCAGACCGGGTCATAATCCTCTTCCGGAAACCGTATCGCGTTCATGGCATGGTCATGGAGCAACTGCCGTATCGCTTCGATGATGTCTTTTCGCAGTTCTTCGATCCTGTCTCCGAACACCGACATGGGGGATTTCCCGCCTCGCTGCCTTACGGAGAGAACCTGCAAGTCCGGATGACAACCGAACTTCCAGTCCGTCACTTCATCGTCATCCCGCGTTGTGTGGATGTTGCCGCCCAATACCAGACCGCAGTCTTCCGCCACCATGCTTTCCGCTTCTTCACGGTCTTCCGCCACCACTGTGTAAGTACCCTCGAAGATGTACCTTACTTTTACATCATATTTTCCCATAATCTTCTATGATTTGATTGTTGATCAGTTGATTTTATCAGGATACAATGCGAACCGCATCCCCGAAAAAGGAGTCGTCCACCCCATATACATGCCGGACCGAACAGTCATATTTGGAACGTTCGTCATCCAGCCGGAAGCGGAAACCATGATAGTCCTTGACTTCCAATTTCAGCTTTACGTCCCGTTTCAGTTCCATTTCAAGCAGGCTTCCACCACCATACGTCGAACTGAAAAGTCCGCAACAGTTGCCTTTGGGGATAATGACCTCTTTCAATGAAAAGTCGGCTTCATACAGCTCTTTCAGGCTTACCCTGCCGATGTAAGTCAGCAGGTTCGCCCCGCAGCAGGAATTGATAAGTTCCTCGTAGAATTGTTCGTAGGAAACCTGCTCCTTGCCGTTCCGGTTCTTACGGTTCGGGAAACGCCCGTAAGCCCTGTAGCCGTGTTCTGTCAGAATTTTCTTTACCCTCGCCGGATTGAGGTTAAGGCTGTCCACCATGTCCCCGAAGTAGGATTCCTCGTACCTGTAACCGCCTTGCGATTCAAACCGGTTGGAATTGATGCAGTCATAGTTGGAAAGCATTTCCACACGGATGGGGATGTCATCCGTATGCCTTACCAATTCCTTCACCACGTCCGAATCGTTGCGGCTGTAAATCTCGTCACGGATTTCATCTTCGTATTCATCGAAGAAGTCATCGACCGCTTCCCCGTCAAAGTCATGGAATACGGCACATTCCTCTTTCAGTTTCGCAATAATCTCACGGACAGCTTCCCATTCGGCATCGCTGTACCACTCGTCTGCCTTTTCCCACAAATGTTCGCGGCTCTTGCTGTCAAGGCATTTTTGAATCAGTCCGCAATGATTGTCAAGGTTGTCATTGTAGTCCGTCCATATTAGTGTATAGGCCGGTTCCATCAGGGATTTGATGAAATCCAATGTCAATGTTTTCTGTTCATCCATTTCTGTTACCTGTGTACGGCAGGATTCCTTTTCCCGTACATACCGTTATAAATGACGGAAGCGGCCTTCAAGCCGCCTCCGTGTTGTTTCCTAACCATACAGTTCCTTCACGATCTTGTCATATATTTCCTTTGCCATTTCCGTATTCCGGTTGAAGTGGAAATAAGCCGTGTATCTGTATCCTGTTCTTGGCACTCCTCCGCACTGCTGTATTGCCCTGTCTATCTCCCAGTCGATATCACCTATGCCAAGAGATATGCTTGTGCCATGCAGCATACACCGTGCGAGTTTCAATGCGGAATCTGTCTTGTCTTCCTTGCGCAACCGGTCGAAAGCCATCAGCGCGATTTGTCTGTTTGAAATCTTTATCTCTTCCATATATTTTGCATCTGTTTGGGTCAGACAATCCCGGTAAGTTGCCTGAATCGCGCAACTATTTCATTGCATTTGCTTTGGGCAAGTTCCTCATATTTTTTGCAAATGGCACAGTATGCCTTCCAAGGTTGGCCTCTAAGCTCGTGCTCGTATGAGGACCTGACCAATTCCGGATATTCTTCAAAAAGTGTCTTGAATGCTTTACGCCATTTGCGCCCTTGCCACAATCCGTTTGCTATCAATGTTATGAATTCAAACATCTGTTCGTCTGTTTTCACATCCAATGCATAAAAATGGTCTGTTGTCGGCCACACGTTGTTGGAATGCTGCCAAGTTTCTATCTGCTTGGTTTTGGCATTGTATGCCATTCTTGTAATTACCTGGTGACTCATATTGATATGTTTTTAGTTCATTACCGTATTGTCTCTTTTCCTGTCACGGCTTGCCAGCATCCCGAAATGGATGCTGAATATGCGCCGGCTGAAGCAGAGCGGCGAGTTGTATTCCACCCGTTGCCACAGGGTAAAGTGGTTGTCGGAGAATGACCATCTGAAATATCCTGACAACGAGCCGAATAGCGGATTGGCATTCCTGTTTATCAGGAACCTGTTCACATCCACGATGTGCCCTGCCGTCAGGAGAATGTTCAGTATCTCCACAAACGCCATTTGCGAATAGGGGTCAACCGGCATTACCGGTCCTTTGAAGTTGATTTCCATCTTGTATATGTTTATATGCTTTAATCGTAATTGTCATCGAATACCTCGAAACGGGGAATACCCGTGTCGAAATAGTTGCTTGATATGCCCGGACAGTACAGCAGGCTGTCATCCCCGCTGTCCGGGCAAGGCTCATCGTCGATATAGGCCGCATTTCCATAAAGTTCGATATAGTGCGCCACCAGCAGGTGCGGGTCTTCCGTACTGATGTCATGCCCGTAACGGTCACACCAGTCGAAGAAGCAATCCTTGTCGGGTTCCTCCAGCTGTTCCATCGCCTCCCTTATCTCGAAGAAGTTGGGACACAGCCATTCCCGGTTGATGAGCAGGTCCGGGATTTCCTCCCATTTCGTGTACCTGTATTCCGGAGTTTCCTCTTCGGGGAACAGTTCGGAGCAGGTGCACAGGAATTCCCCCATGTCGCCGAAGTCGGACATTTGCAGCAGGTTGTCTTTTTCCTGCCCCATGTCTATGAGATGCTGCGTGGTCACTGCCACTTCTGCCTGATTCAAGTCCATGATATTCTTCATTATAGTTTATGATTCGGAACCGGGGATTTCATTCCACAGGCTCCAAAAGGTCCGCACCCCGGCAGTGCAGGGTTTTTCGGGAAAATACCGGAGCCTCCGGCGAGGATGATTTTCCCGAAAACCGCTTGCGGCATGACCTTGCCCTGCCGGTAAGGGGGCGGGCTACCTTTGCCTGTGGAATGGAATCTGCGGTTTCTCATTTGTTTTTCCATTTTTCAGTTCATGATGCGCTGGCTTCCCCAGCTGATATGTATTTTCCCTTCGCTGTCACGCTCCCTGACCAGCAGGCTCTCGATGACGGACATGGTGACGTCGAACTCCTCGAAGATTTCCGACTGTTCCTTTACTTCGCCCGTCTTGATGAACTCGTTCAGCCGCTCTTTGGTAAGCACCAGCGCCATCAGGTTCTGCTCCACGGAGTCCTTGTAGGTGACATAATGCACGTCCTTCAGCTCTTTGGAGTCGAGACGGATGAAACGGAAGTAGAACTGCTCCATCTTCGGGATGTTCCATTGCAGGGATTCAAGTATCACGTCGTTGCAGGTGGGTATGTTCACCGAACTGCTCAGGCTCTGCTGCGTGCATACCAGTATGCCGTTGATGGTGGAATCGAACTCCGTCACGATGCTTTGCCGTTTCTTGAACGCCACGTCGCCCTTGACCACAAATACGGGACGGTCAGGAAAACATTCGCGGAGACGGCTCTCGTAAAGGTCGAATGCGGCTATGGACGTGCAGCCGACAGCCACTTTGCCGGGTATCTTCCGTACCAGCCTTTCGATGTACCTTGTCTTGTTCGGAATCCCGTCTCCGGAATAGCCCTCTATCAGGTGTGGGACGGAGCAGGCCTTGATGAGCAGCTTGATCTGGCGCATAAGCCGGAGTCCGGCATCCTTCTTTGCATCCCCCGTGCTGTTGTAATACAGTTCGCAGATGCGGCAGAACTCCTCGATGATGACACGGTAAACCTCACGCTCGCCGTCGGACGGGCTGACGGTATGTGTCCGTATCTTGTATTTTTCTCCTGCAAAGTCCCTGAACTTGCGTGTAATGACGGTCTTCCCGATAAGGCCGGCCAGCTCCTCCTTGTTATAGACATCCTGGTTCTGCTTCTCAATGCCGAACACGGTGGATTTCCCCGGACAGTGGCAGGCACGGAAAAGCACATGCCCCCTGAAAGCGGGGAACGGCTCACCATAGTGCGGATTGTTATCTTCCTCTATCTCCTTGTCCCTGTTCTCGTGGTACACCCGACTGCTCCAACAGACCATGTTTATGGAATTGTTATACAACAGCTCAAACTGGCTGTACAGTTCGGCGATGTTGTTGCGTGTGGTCGTACCGGTGTCGAGTATCTTGTATTTGAGGCGGCGGAAGAGACCGAGGATATGCCTTGTACGTTGTGACGACGGGTTGGTTATCTCGTCCGACTCGTCGAAAACAAGGCACAGTTTTCTTGAACTGCGTTTGACGAACCTTGCCATGCCCCGTTTCAGCTTGCCGAGCATGGAGGTGGATAGGACGATGAACACGCCTTCCGGCACAGTTTCCAGGTCGGCATTGTTCCTTGCCACCCGGAACTGTTCCCTGTTTATCGAGAGGAAGGGTATCCATGTCATATTGGTGGCGATGGCAGGAGCCAGTATGATGACATTCCGTACTTTGCGGAATTTGAGCAGGTATTTGGCACGATGGTACACGGCGGCAGTCTTGCCAGAGCCTTGCTGCTAGTTCAGCAGCGCGTGGCGTTTCTGCAAGACAAGGTTCAGGTCGTGTTTCTGGAGCGTGGTAAACTCGCAGGTCTCGCCGTCCTTGTTGATGAATGCACACCGGTCCAGGTATTCTTTCAGCCTGTCATCTTCTTCCATTTCCGGGAACAGCCGGTTCTGCATTTCGTACTCTCTCCGCTTGCGTCGGATCAGTTTCTCCGCCGCACGGATTTGACGCATGTTCTTTTCTGTCGGCACTTCCGGTATGGGCAGTTCAGTACGTTCCAGCACGAGGTCGTTGATACTTGCCGCCTTGTGCGGAACTTTGTCAAGGAGTCGCGGAGCATATTGTTTCAGTTTGAAGCCGTATGAGGTCTTCACCAATGCCACTTCCTTGCGAGGTACGGTATTTTGCGAGGTGATGTACCTGCGGATGACGGCAAGCACTTTCTTCGGGGTCAGTTTGTTCTTCTCCCATTGCTCCACCTGCTCCCGCGTGGCGTTCTCAGGCGGTTTCTGGTTACGGAACTTCGTGACCAACGCTTCCGCCTTGTCTATATGTTTGTTCAACTTGGCGTGCGCCTTCAGCTCGTACATGTACTTGGCAAGTTTGTACTCGAACAGCTCAAGTTCTTCCTTGTCGATCCGGTTGGTTTCGCGCATCAGGTCGAAACGCAACCGGTGTTTCATCGCCCTGGCCTCGCCGATGCGCTTTTTCAGCTCGTCCGCCGTTATGAATTCTTCCGCGTTGTAAGCCTGCATCTTGATGTGGCCCGATTTACGGAGAAATACCATGATTTTCGTATTGAAGTCATGGACTCCGACTGCGGCAAAGGCTGACGGGCCCAACTTCGTCTGACCGACAAATGAGAATCTGCCGTTTATACCGGCTATCCGTGTCTTCTCCCAGAACCCGCTCTGCATGAAGGAACAGGGCACGATGACCATCAGGATTCCTGCCGGATTGAGCACATCGTAAGCCTTGTCCATATAGTATTCCTGCGACAGTTTGTAGTCGAACTTCAAGTTAAAAGGAGGATTGCCGATGATAACATCGAAACGTTGTTCCGGATAGTATTGCCGGATATCGCATTTCTCGATATGGGCTTCCGGGTAGAGGTATCGTGCGACAGACACGGCCTTGCCGTCTATGTCGAAGCCGTAGGCATTATGCGGGTTGGGCAGATGGTTGAAGAAATTGCCCATACCGCAACACATGTCAAGAACCATTTCGGATGAGACAGGACACAGCATATCCACCATGTCCCGGCATATTTCATGCGGGGTGAAGAACTGTCCCATCTCGAACTCCTTCTTCGCTTCGGCATACTCGTGGTAGCTGGCAAAGTCGGACTGTTTGAGGTTGTGCAGCCCTCCGATACCGGTATAGCAGTTGTAGATGCTCTCCGCCGGAATGAGGTCCTTGCCGGAGTCTATGGCGAAAAGTATCTTCTCGTTGACTTCGGCACGCATACCTTGCGGTATCTGTTGGGGGATGATGGCATACATGACTTTATCTGTTTATCGTTAAAAATGAAAACACCCCGCAAGGATTGCCTTACGGGGTGCTGTGTAAATCTTATCATGGTCAGTTTTCTCTTAGGGTGATTTCATCCAGATGCAGACGCTTGAAACAACTTTCGGCTGCCGCACTGTCCTTGAACCGGACATCGATACGTCCGTTCTTGTAGAATCGGATTTGCTCGGCATTGGTGGTCGTAAGGTCGTACCAGTCTGTGACAGAAATGTCGTTGTCATCAAAACGGATAATCATCTTTGAATTTCCATTCAGTATGTCATCCGCACCGTAGGCAATGCCGGCACACAGGGTTTCCAGTTCTCCGCCGTAGTTGTAGGAGATTCTGTTCCTTTGGTTGTATTGCATGGAAAAATCGTCGAAACGGATGATTTCGGGAAAGATTATCTTGTCCTTCTTCAACTCCGTCTTGACTTTGCTCCAGTATGCCGGTCTGACAACTTTGCTCAGGCGTGCGAGCAGTTCTTCCACGGCCGTTTCCCGGAAACTCTTGCCGCCCAAGTGTTCGATGACTACATCTACATATGTGTCATAAACAGGACGGAAGCCCATCGGAAGTTTTTTTTCGTCTATTTTATACTCAGGAACCGACACTTTGTAAGTCCTGTTGAAATAAGAAATGATGCGGTTCGCAAAATTCGCGTTGGCGTTTCGGTTCTTATCCACCAGATCGTTAATCAGATCAAACGGTTTGAACTCGTTGTGTGAATAGTCTTCCCTGTCGTTATGGTAAGTGTAGAAATCACGCATGGAAACCTTGCCGTTTTCTTCGTAATGGAACTTACGTTCGGCTTGGTATTGTTCGGCTTCTTCCTTGAAGACGGCGTACCAGCGGTCAATCTGGTCGAGTGTCTTGTAAAGCAGGTTTTGCTGCGTCTGGCAATAGACACGGTCCTGTTCCGTAATCTTGTCCTCGTTTCTCACTTGTACGCTCAGAATGCCTTGAAGCAGGTCGGGAGCGTTGCCGGCCTTGGGTGCTGTTGTCGTTTGCATATCTGTTAGGGTTAAATGTTAAAAATTATCCGGTTTAATCCGGTAGAAATAAGTGATGTGCTTTTCCATGTCCTTGACTATCTTGACCTGCTCGGGATGGAAGTTGAGCCTCCTCGTTTCGATCGGGGCATTAAACGTTTCCCATTCGGCGGAAGGTAAGAACACATATTCCCGACGGAAACACCATAACACGATTTGATTATCCCAATTTCCCTTGAACACCGTTCCTTCGTAGTCCTTCAGGAACTGCCGGAACTCGGCTTCGTCCCGAAAAGCGATGTCAAAGCCTTGATAGAGATTGCCGTTTTCCGATTCCTCCCTTTTGTGTAGGTAGAACTTCCGGTAGGTCTCGGTCGTGAAATCTCCATACCTGGGATTGGGTTCGGCATAAAACCATAACGGTACCTTAGCCAGAAATGACACCGAACCGTTGGCGCAAGCACCGCAATGCCCCCAGTCCTTGAACACCCCTTCCGTCCATTTCAGGAATTTCAGTTCCTCCGGATTCACGGAATGGAATGCGCCTCCGCTGACACTCAGACGGATATTGCCGTCCTCTTCCCACACGAAAGGCACATACGGCTGTTCGCATACGGAAAGATATCCTTCTTTTGCACTCCTGCTGTCAATAAGGGCGTTTCCGTAATAATCCCCGTGTTCGGTTACATATACCAGCCTGTCGCCGATTTGAGGTGTAATTTCGGAGCGTGTCCGCTCAATGAGTTCAACATAATTGTTGGCCATATCCACATCTTTCTGTGTCAGCCAATGCTGGTGGTCGTATGAAACATTCCGCTCTCTGAGTGTTTCGATACTGTACTTTTCTTTTGTTACCTGCTGTGACATAACAATTTATTTTTAGTGATCCGGCTTTTCGGGGCCGGAGTTCCCGTAACTACAGGCCATAAAAGGTCGTGTCCCGTACATGCAAGGTTGGCGGGAAAAATACCGCAAGCCCTCCGGGCGAGGATGATTTTTCCACGACACCCGGAGGGCTTGACCTTGCTTGTACGAGCAGGACACGGGTTACCTTTGCCTGTGAGTTACGGGGATTCGGCTACGGTATGGCTGTCATGTCCGCTGTATATGTTTCTTGAAATGACCGTGATATTTTATGCCCGAAAATTACCGGCAATCACGAAAAAATGCTACCTTTGCATCAAGAAAAAAGAGTTATTTGAAAGCATGAGGAATATAGTGATTCTAAACAGCTTGGAATTTTCTTATCCGTTGCCCGTTCTCATGCGAGTTTTCTACAAAGCGTTGATAATCAAATAAGATACTTCAGATTACAACAAATATACTAATTTGAAAGCAAATCACAACGATAACGGGCGGATAAGGTCGGATGTGTTGGATGTTTCCAATGGATCAAAGATACTAATTTGAAAGCAAATCACAACCATCTGACAGGTTATCAGCTACAAGCCTATGATGTTTCCAATGGATCAAAGATACTAATTTGAAAGCAAATCACAACGCTTCATCGAGACACCGTATTTCGTTGAACGATGTTTCCAATGGATCAAAGATACTAATTTGAAAGCAAATCACAACGTTGTCTACGCTCATCCTCCCACTTGCGTCGATGTTTCCAATGGATCAAAGATACTAATTTGAAAGCAAATCACAACACGTCAAGGATATGACACTATTTCAAACCGATGTTTCCAATGGATCAAAGATACTAATTCGAAAGCAAATCACAACACCTTATTGATAGACCATTTACCAAATATAGATGTTTCCAATAGATCAAAGATACTAATTTAAAAACAAATCACAACACAAGCCAACCGTCACCATTCGCCCCAAGACTGTTTCTTGTGGAGCAAAGATACTATTTTAATAAATACTTAACCTTCTTCAACTGATCCTTTACTCGGTAACACCCTCCGTTATTTTTACAATCAATTGTTAAGTCATTTAATAAATTCATATATCGCATATCTATCCATTCTTTTATCAATGGGGCACAAAAGTAAGCGAACTAGGGAAACTTTGCTAAAAAGACTATAACTTTACGGCAGAAAAGATAAAGAGACAACAACAAAGATTGAGAATGGACCTAAAAGAGAGACTATCAAGCCGCTGTCATATAGAGGATATCCATGAGATATTATTTTATGTACAAGGAAACCAAGAACGGAAAGCAGAGCTATACGATCTGATATTCGATCCGGATGATGCCGTTAGTTATCAAGCGTTATGGGTCTGTAGCCATTTCTCGACCAAGGAAAACGAATGGCTATATGATAAACAGGATGAGCTGATAAATGAGGTGCTTAACTGTGAGCACTCCGGTAAACGACGCATTCTCTTGAACTTGCTTGTACGACAGCCCCAGGCGAATCCCCCACGGGTAGATTTCCTGAACTTCTGCCTGGACCGGATGCTTTCAGCGAAGGAATTACCCGGTGTGCAAACGCTTTGCATGAAACTGGGATATGAGTTATGCCGTCCCATACCCGAGTTGCTACAGGAATATAAGACACTACTCGATCTGGCGGAACCCGATTTACTACAAATCTCTTTGCGAACCGTACGTAAGAACATCTTAAAAAAAATACGATAAAACATGAGAAAGATTTTCACACTATTCTTCTGTGCCGCCTCCTTGGCCACAGGACTAGCGCAACAAGAATCCTATTTTACCAATCCCGTGATCCACGGTGACGTAGCCGATCCTTCCATTATCCGGATCGACCAGACTTACTATATCACTGGCACCTCCTCGGAATGGGCCCCCTATTATCCGGTTTTCACCTCTACCGATTTGGTGAACTGGCAGCAAACCGGACATGTATTCGACGAGAAGCCGGAATGGACTAAATCCTCATTCTGGGCTCCGGAATGGTATCAGCATAAAGGGAAGGTATATGTCTATTATACGGCCCGGAAGCAATCGGATAACATCTCGTGCATCGGTGTCGCCGTGGCGGATTCACCTACGGGCAAGTTCAAGGATTACGGCCCGGTGGTAGAGTTTGGGAAGGAAGCGATAGACGCATTTATCTTGGAGGACAAAGGCAAACTTTACATCAGTTGGAAGGCTTATGGATTGGATAACCAACCCATAGAGTTATTGGCCTGTAAGTTGACGGACGATGGGCTTCGCCTAGACGGAAAGCCTTTCAGCCTGCTGCGTGACGATGAGCGTCAAGGTATGGAAGGTCAGCATTGGTTCAAGAAAGACGGATATTACTATATCATCTACTCCGTGAGAGGCTGTTGCGGCCCGCAGAGCGATTACGCCGTATCCGTGGCTCGCTCGAAAAAGCTGGAAGGTCCTTACGAGAAATACCAAGGAAACCCGATCTTGCACGGAAGCAAGGAGGTTCTCTCCATCGGTCACGGAACGATTACGACTACACCGGACGGACGCATGTATTACCTATGCCACGCTTACCAGCCGGGAAGCGGCTTCTACCAAGGTCGCCAACCTTACCTGCAAGAGGTGAGAATGGGTGAGGATCATTGGCCTCACTTCGTAACCGAGGAATACGCGAGCCGCACGCAACCCATGCCATTTGCCGAGTCCGCACAAGTGCCGGTATTCGATTTCTCGGATGATTTCACCGGTGCTACCTTGCGTCCCGAATGGAGTTGGAACTATCCTTACACGGATGTCAAGACCGAGATCAAGAACGGTAAACTATCTCTATCCGGAACACCGAAACCCGGCGTAAAGACCGGAGCGGCACTTTGTTTACGCCCAACCTCCCCGGATTACACGTTGGAAACAGCGATCGTAAACCGGAATGACAGTTGGAAAGGAATCACGATGTACGGAGACGCAAATAACCTAATCACCTGCGGATGCGCTGGAGACCGTTTGATATTGAAATATATCCTAGAGGGGAAAGAACATCCATTGGCCGATCTTCCTCTTCCCGCCTCGCCTTTATATCTACGGATGAAAGTGACCGACGGTACGCATAGCACGTTCTACTGGAGTAAGGACGGACAAGCATGGAACGAGATCGTCAGCGAAGCTCTCTCCGCGAAAGAGACCCGGTCGTTGATCCAATGGGATCGTATCTCCCGTCCGGGATTGTATCAAGAGGGAGATCCTACGGCACCGGCCGTTTACGCTTATTGTCTATTAAAAAATGAATGATGGAATCTAAGTTTCACACGTTTGCCCAACCGATACAATCGATCCCCTTACCGGAACGATTCACGTATCCTTTTCACTATACACCGCATCCTCTATGCGTAATAGCGGCTGAGGAAACACAGGCATACCTGAAAGAACGAACCGAATGGCGGGAAGAGTTACAAGCCGGAAAAATGTTCGGCGTATTGGTGGTTCGTACTCCCGCCGGAGAGGCCGGCTATCTGGCCGCGTTCTCCGGTAACCTAGCAGGGAAGAATGTACATCCATTCTTCGTCCCCCCGATCTATGACCTATTACAACCGGATGGTTTCTTCCGGCAAGAGGAGGAGCGGATCAATGAGGTCAATGCCCGTATCCGAACCCTGCAAGCCTCTCCAGCTCTCGAAGACGCACGGTCGAGGTTACAAAGCACGATCGAATACTGCGATTTCGTATTACAGGCCGCAAAAGACTT
The DNA here is from genome assembly GCF_964238835.1 of Parabacteroides sp. 20_3. Taxonomy (NCBI): domain Bacteria; kingdom Pseudomonadati; phylum Bacteroidota; class Bacteroidia; order Bacteroidales; family Tannerellaceae; genus Parabacteroides; species Parabacteroides sp. 20_3. The sequence goes on from NZ_CAXSNO010000004.1 coordinate 200,329, forward strand.
GATGAAAAAGAGGAAAGAGGAGCGCGACCGACTTCGGCAGTTCCCTCTCACGGAAGAAGAGACCGCACTTCTTATTAAAGAGAGCCAACACATGAAAGCCGCTCACAAGCTAACCAAGAAATCATTGCGGTCTATACTGGAGGAGGATCAAGCCAAGGTGGATCGGCTTGAGCAGGAGATCGAGCAACTGAAGCAAGAACGCAAGCGACGGTCGGCGGCCTTGCAACGCAAGTTGTTCGAACAATTCCGAATCCTGAACGCCCGGAGCGAAGTGAAGGACTTATGCGAACTGTTCGCCCCTACCTACCAAGGTGCGCCGCCTGCCGGAGCGGGTGAGTGCGCCGCCCCTAAACTCTTGCAATACGCCTACCAGCATCAGTTGGAGCCGATCGCCATGGCAGAGTTCTGGTGGGGCGATTCTCCCAAGACGGAGATCCGGCACCATGGATATTATTATCCGGCTTGCAAAGGAAAATGCGAGCCGATCCTCAACCATATGCTACAGGGATTACAGGTAGATGAGAATCCGTTATTGGCGGACTCTCACCGGGAGACGAAGCTGGATATCCTTTATGAGGACGACTATTTGTTGATCGTCAATAAACCGGCGGGTATGCTCTCCGTCCCCGGCAAGGGAGACGCAGACTCCGTCTATCACAGGCTGCGTATCCTTTATCCGGATGCCACCGGCCCAATTATCGTACATCGCTTGGATATGGCGACATCCGGCTTGCTACTCGCCGCCAAGACCAAAGAAGCGCATCAGAACCTGCAAGCCCAATTCAAGAACCGAACCATCCAGAAAAGGTATATCGCCTTATTAGAGGGTGAAGTTCCCCAAGATGAGGGTGAGATCCGTCTTCCGCTATGTCCCGATCCTTTGGACAGACCCCGGCAAATCGTAAGCGAAGAATTCGGGAAACCTGCCTTTACACGCTACCGGGTATTGGAACGGACTTCCGGAAAAACCCTTATCGCCTTTTATCCCCAAACCGGACGTACCCACCAGCTACGGGTACACGCCGCCCATCCCCTAGGTCTTCATTGCCCCATCCTTGGCGACGAGCTTTACGGACGAAAGGCGGAACGGCTCTATCTGCACGCTGAATATCTAGCATTCACGCATCCTATCACTTCCGAGAGGATAGAGATACAAAAATCACCGGCATTTCCTAGGTGCTCCATGCCATGAGCATCCTAGGCAAAATACCTCTGTCAAGTCAAATCCGGACAGATCCGCGGCAGGGTCTTTGGGAACGACCTCCCCATTCTCGTAAACATACACTAAAAGACGTTCCCCAGCCGCATTCTTTACATACATAGAAGGGATATCACACTGCGGACACCGATACTTTCTCATCATCTAATCTTTTCTTTATCTTTTTATAAACATACAAAAACGCAGGTATCAAGAATAAGTCAGCGGCAACCCAAGCCAACGGATCACCGAAACAAACGCCTAAGAACCCAAAAGCGGGAACCGCATACAAGCTCACCAAGATACGTGCGATCATCTCTGAAACACCCGAGAGCATCGCAAGGTTGCTAAAACCTACCCCTTGTATCGCGTAACGCAAGATACACAGTAGCCCGACAGCCGGGAAGAACCAGCAAGAAATATGCAAAAACTGCTCCGTATAGTCCAGTATTTCGACCTCAGATGGAGCCACAAACAACAAGGCCAGCCAACGAGACCCCAGCATCAAGATCATCCATGTAGCAGCGGCATACGTAAGCATCATCAACGCACTTACCTTAATTCCCTGCAAAATACGCTCCGGCTTTCCCGCCCCATAATTCTGTCCACAATACGTAGCCATGGCGATACCCAAACTCTCAAAAGCGCAAATGAAGAACATCTTGATACGGGCGGCGGAAGTAAAGGCAGCGACACAGGCCGTGCCCAAGGCGTTATTGGCGCTCTGCAACATGATACTGCCAATAGCGGTAATAGAAAATTGTAATCCCATCGGAACCCCCATCGCCAATAAGGTACGGGCCAGCCCGGCATGAAACCTTCGATCCTCGGAAGAAGTAGCCCGTAAGATCGGAAATTTCCGAAGCATATATAAATAACATAAAATGGCGGAAAGCCCTTGCGAGAAAACCGTAGCGATAGCCGCTCCCATCACGCCCCATCCTAGTACCAAGATGCAGAATAAATCCAAGAAAACATTCAAGACCGTAGAGAACAGCAAGAACCAGAACGGAGTCTTGCTATCTCCCAAAGCCCGCATGATACTTGCCAACAAATTATAGAAGAATGTACAAGGAATACCGATAAAAGTAACAAACAAATAATCATAGGCCCCATCGAAGATATTCCCGGGTGTCTGCATCCCCCGCAAGATATCCCGGCAATAGAAACCGGAGACAGCGGCGATCACCACGGACATTACCGTAGCCAATTGCAACCCCACCGCCACGTAACGGCGCATCGTCGCATAATCCCTCGCCCCGAACTTCTGAGCTACCGGGATGCCAAAACCGGCGCAACATCCGTTACAGAATCCCAGAATCAAGAAAATCACCGAGGTACTGGCCCCCACGGCAGCCAGCGAATTGATACCAAGAAATTTACCTACGATAGCGGCATCGATCAAGGAATAAGTCTGCTGAAGTAAGTTTCCGAGCAATAATGGCATCGTGAAACTGAATAGAAGAGGGAATACAGCTCCCCCCGTCATCTCTTTTGAGTTTGCCATACATCTAACAAATAAAAGGATTTAAGAAAGACGGATAAGTCGTTACAAAGGTAATCAATCACTAATAAAAAACAATTCCCGCCCGCTATTATTTTAAGCGGTAATTTACAAGAAACAACGATGCCCATCGTAAGGTCTTTACAATGGGCATCGTAAGATGTTTAGAACAGGCATTGTAAGATGCTTACAATGGGCATCCTAGCTTTCTTATTCCAAAGAGAATGAATAGGGGCGATCACTATCCTGCGTACCTCGCTGTTTATTAGGGGTATCGCTCATTTGGTATTGAATTTTCGCACCAGCTAGCAACTGCTCGTGTGTCAAGAAATTGCGGGTGTATGTCTTGCCGTTTACTTTCATACCCTTGATGTAACGATTCTCCCGATCAGCCTTGTCCGCTTGGATCAAAACCTGCTTTCCGTTATCCAGATGGAGTTTTACGGATTTGAACAAAGGGGTACCTAATACATATTGGTCGGTACCCGGACATACGGTATAGAAGCCTAAGGCAGAGAACACATACCATGCGGAAGTCTGTCCGTTATCCTCATCGCCGCAATAACCATCCGCCTCAGCGGTATAGAGCTTATGCATGATCTCGCGTACCCAGTATTGGGCTTTCCAAGGCTCGCCGGAATAGTTGTATAGATATACCATATGCTGGATGGGTTGGTTGCCATGGGCGTATTGTCCCATGTTCATTACTTGCATCTCACGCATCTCATGGATCATACCGCGGCTATCCATACCCAAACGGCTAGGCATCTTAAAGACGGAATCCATCATATGATTGAATTCCTTCTTTCCTCCCATTAAGTCGATAAGACCTTGCGGGTCGTGGAAAACACAGAAACTCCAATGCCAGCTGTTTCCCTCACAGAAATCACGGCTCCAGTCCGTACCTTTAAAAGAAGGGTTGAACTCGCCCTTATCAGAGCGTCCGACCATCAACTTATATTTTGGGTCGTACACATTCTTATAGTTGTTAGCCCGTTGCTTGAAGATATCGATCTCGCTTGCCGGCTTGCCAAGTTTCTTGCCCAAGGTATAAATCGTCCAGTCATTATAAGCATATTCCAAGGTACGAGCCACATTTTGTCCGATACCGATATTATTCGGTACATAACCCAGTTTATTATACTCCTCGTAAGCGACACGACCGGAAGCCGTTCTCGGCAGTTGGCTATTCGCGTCATGCTTCAAAGCTTCCCAAAGCGTCTCGATATCGTATCCTCTCAAGCCTTTGATATAAGCGTCGGCTACCACGGAAGCGGAGTTATTGCCGACCATGCAATCCCGGTGGCCCGGACTTGCCCATTCCGGCAAGAAACCGCTCTCTTTATAAGCGTTCACCAAACCTTCCTGCATCTTTTGGTTCATCTCCGGATACATCAGGTTCAAGAAGGGGAAAAGACAACGGAACGTATCCCAGAAACCGGTATCGGTAAACATATAGCCCGGCAAGACCTCACCGTTATAAGGGCTATAATGCATGACTTGCCCTTTGGCATCGATCTCATAGAAGCTACGGGGGAAAAGCAAGGAACGATACAAGCAAGAATAGAAAGTACGCAAGTTATCGATGTTCGTATCCTCTACCTCGATCTTACCTAATTCCCGGTTCCAGATTTCCTTACCTTTGGTCACTAGCTGATCGAAACCAGTATCTCCCACCTCACGCAAGTTTAACTCGGCCTGCTCGGTGCTGATGAAAGAAGAAGCCACGTTGGCATGCACCACCTCGCCGGCCTTTGTCTCAAAACCGATGATAGCGCCGGCATGGTTTGTCTTCACCTCCGACTCATCCAACTGGATCGCCCCGTTCTTAACCGTAGAGGAGAACGTGAATGGCTTATCGAATTGGATCACGAAATAATTCTTGAAGTTACGGGGAACACCGCCCGTGTTCTTCGTGGAATAACCGATGATCTTACGTTCCGCAGGCAATACCTTTATATAAGAGCCTTTATCGAAAGCGTCGATGACGATATACGCTTTCTTGGTTTCCGGGAATGTAAAGCGGAACTTAGCCGCACGTTCCGTCGGAACCAACTCGGTAGTCACGTCATGATCGGCTAGATAGACCTTATAATAATAAGGTGTAGCCACTTCCCCTTTGTGAGAGAACCAGCTAGCCCGTTTCTCCTCGTCGAAGACCAAGCCTTCGGTAGTAGGCATAATGGAGAACTGCCCGTAATCGTTCATCCACGGGCTCGGTTGATGGGTTTGCTTGAATCCCCGGATCTTATCCGCATCGTAACGATAGGTCCAGCCGTTGCCCATCTCGCCGGTCTGGGGAGTCCAAAAGTTCATACCCCAAGGCATGGCCGTGGACGGATAGGTATTTCCGGTAGATAATTCGTACTTGGATTGGGTACCGACTAACGTATTCACGTAGTCCACAGGATTCTCCACGGCGGAAAGCTGCATGCAACAGGCTATCCCTATCGCTAAAAACCCTTGCTTGAAAAAAGATGTTTTCATGTTTGTATAGAATATTAATATTGTCTGTATTGTAGAGACGGGGCGTGCCCCGTCTCATCCCTGCAAAATAGTAATTTAAGATACTATCAGTCTGTGGAAGACGGGGCACGCCCCGTCTCTACAACTTGGTGATTGTGTAGGCGGTAACGTTGGCCGCTTTCCGGACAGGTGGCGAATCCCTCGGAGTCAAATACAAGGCGATGGCCGTACTCGCTTATCCAACCGATCTGGCGGGATGGATTTCCTACGACCAGCGCATAAGCCGGAACATCCTTCGTTACCACCGCCCCGGCACCGATCATGGCATACCGCCCGACCGTATGTCCACAAATAATCGTAGCGTTAGCTCCGATCGAGGCCCCCTTGCCAATCACCGTCTCCTTATACTGGTCTTTCCGAGAGATAGCGCTACGCGGATTGGTTACATTTGTAAACACGCAACTAGGCCCCAAGAACACATCATCCTCGCAAATCACCCCCGTATAAATAGACACATTGTTCTGTACCTTCACGTTATTCCCTAAGACCACGCCCGGCGATACGACTACATTCTGGCCGATATTACACGCCCTGCCAATCACGCATCCCGTCATGATATGGGAAAAATGCCAGATATGGGTTCCTTCCCCGATCTCACAACCGGCATCGATTACCGCTGTCTCGTGCGCTTGATAACTCATATCAATCCTCTTATTTATAGATTAGGAAAATAGTAGGCTTCTTACTCAGATCGGGAACTTTACCCGCCCATTCCTTGACCGGGCGAGTGTGGATATACTCATCCTCACACGTTATATTCGAGGCGATACACAGTTTCGTAGACGGACGGCACGTACGGATCAACTCCTCGGCCAGTTTATTATTCCGGTAAGGAGTCTCGATAAACAATTGCGTCTGATGCTCGGAATAGATCCTTCCCTCCAATTTCTTGATCGTGTTCGTTCGCTCGGAAGCATCGATCGGCAGATAACCGTGAAAAGCGAAACTCTGTCCGTTAAAGCCCGATCCCATCACCGACATCAAGATAGACGAAGGCCCCACCAACGGTACCACCGGATAATCCTTCCGTTGGGCGATAGCTACTACGTCAGCACCCGGATCAGCGATCGCCGGACAACCCGCCTCCGAGATCACGCCAACGCTCTCGCCTTTCGCCAAAGGAGCCAGATAACCAGCTACTTGTTCCGGTGAGGTATGTTTATTCAGCTCATAAAATGTCAAGTCATCGATCACGATCCCCGGCTCCACCTTTTTCAAGAAACGGCGTGCCGTACGCACGTTTTCCACGATAAAATGCCGGATAGATAAGATCACGTCACGGTTGTACTCTGGTAAAACACGGCGATGTTCCGTATCGCCCAAGGTAACTGGTATAAGGAAAAGAGATGCTCGCATACTGTTTGTTTTCCGCGAAAGTAGTACTTTTGCCGCAAACTAACAGAATAATCATGGCACTTCCTATTGATTTTATTACCCGTACACGGGCTTTACTTGGCGAGGAGTTCGATCGTTTAGAGGCAGCGTTAAGCGCTGATGTTCCCGTAAGTATCCGTATCAACCCGATGAAAGGGACTCCCGCTCCCAAAGCAGGTGCTCCGGTCGCTTGGTGCGAGAGCGGTTTTTATTTGCCGGAACGGTTGTCTTTCACCTTCGATCCTCTATTCCATGCGGGGGCCTATTACGTGCAGGAAGCGTCTTCCATGTTTCTGGAACAAGCGATCAAGGCATATGTGAAAGAGCCGGTACGTTGCTTGGATTTATGCGCTGCCCCGGGTGGCAAGTCCACGCATCTGGCGAGCTTATTGCCGAAAGGTAGTCTGTTAGTCAGTAACGAGGTGATCCGCAGCCGGAGTTATGTATTGGCCGAGAATATCGCTAAATGGGGCCGCCCGGACACGATCGTTATCAATAATGACCCGGAGGAGATCGGCGAGGCATTGCCTCATCTGTTCGATGTGATCGTCACCGACGTACCTTGTTCCGGTGAAGGCATGTTCCGGAAAGATACGGATAGCACAGGCGAATGGAGCGTAGATAACGTACGGCTTTGCGCCTCCCGTGGGCGGCGCATCATCCATGATATCTGGAACGCCTTGAAACCCGGAGGTATCTTGATCTACAGTACATGTACCTATAATACGGAAGAGGATGAGGAGAACATACATTATATAATAGAGGAGCTGGGAGCCGAGGCATTGCCTATCCCTACCCAAGAGGAATGGCAGATCACCGGCGCCCTCCGGTTTGAACATCCGGTTTACCGCTTCTTCCCGCATAAGACACGGGGCGAAGGCTTTTTCCTCGCCGCCCTCCGGAAAGCGGAAGGCGAGATTGAGGAGATTCGTGTCAAGTCCAAAGGGAAAAAAGAGCGAGGAAAAGCCGCTCCGTCCATCCCACAGGAGGCCCGTCTGTTCCTTTCGGATGAAACTTCGTTTTCTCTCGAATGGAACGGCAGTTTCCTTCGAGCGTATCCCAAAGCCCATTCGGATCTATTTTCACTCATCAATGCCAAGCCTTTACGGGTACTTTCCGCCGGTATTTGCCTAGGAGAAGCGAAAGGGAAAGACTTTATCCCATCTCAAGAGCTGGCTTTAAGTACTGCCTTAACTCCCAACGCATTTCCATCCGTGGAACTGGAATGGGAAGACGCTATTAAATTCTTAAAGAAAGAGGCGCTCGTCTTACCCTCCGGCATAGATAAAGGATATGTGTTGGTACGCTACCAAAGACTTCCGCTAGGTTTTGTAAAGAACCTTGGCAACCGGGCCAATAACCTGTATCCGCAAGAGTGGCGTATACGGACGGGATATATTCCGGAGGAAATCAAACTATTTTTAGGACGATAAGACCACTATATAGGCATAAAGCCACACGTATATACGTATAAGACCACACTTACGTACGTGTAGGCCGATGCGTATATACGCATGAGGTTACGCCTATATACGTGAGAGAATCAATCCTAATCCACGAATCGCAACGTAAACAAGGCGGCCTCCATCCGGCGGATCAAGTTCGCCTTTTTTGATTCCGGGGCATAGACAAAGCTTTCCGCTACGATAACCCGCCCTTTTTTCTTGTCGAGCAGGGCATGGCTGACGAACGGGCCGCCCATCTTATCTCCTTCCATACGCCAAAGACCACGCAATACGCCGCGGTATTCGCCACGGTAGGTGATCGGCTCGTAAGAAAGCTCGAAGCGCCTCTCAGTCTTCATATAAGAATTCGGGAAAGAGCCCGGTACGTTCCGCCTCACTACAGAATCACGCATAGCGACCAGATAATCTTCGGTAAATGCCTCTTGAGCCGTATAGGGAAAACTATATACCAAGATATCAGTCCGTCCCCGATTTGCGTTATTCGAACCCCAAAAGAAATCGGTCTCTTCCTTATAGGCCGACATATCTTCCGGCACGAACAGCGAGATACCGAAACGGGACTTCAACTTCTCATTGATCCAACTGCTATGGCTCTTAGAAAGTCCAACTATCCAACGTTCCCTTTCCACTCGATTGAAATGGTTGACCAACCGTCCTTCATTTAATAAAAGGAACTCGGTTAAAGCAGCGGTAGTCGGAGCATACAGAGTCACAACATTCTGACCGCTGGCCCATTCATCGGGACTCTCTCTTGTTCCAGCTTTCGTATACCGGTTAGGATCTACAGATACGATCAAGATATTTCGTACGTATCGTAATAAACCGGAAAAGCCCGATGGCTCCGAATAGGTGACACGCATAGATGCTTCCGCTTGAGGCAAAGCAGGAATCGGCGCTCGCAATTGTTCTTGCAGCAACTCCCCCACCTCACCATTCCATGCGTCTCGATCCATTACAACCACCACCTCGAAAGGCCATCCGGTAGCCCGCCGTAGCGAGGCCACCGGAGAGGACGAAGTCCAATCACAAGCGGAAAGCCCCACCATTAGGCTAAGGCAGATCCATAGTAGTACAGTTTGTGTTCTCATAGCATTCCTGATTATTCGTTCTTAAAAATTAAATCACACACCGCAAAAGTACAGGAAGGATCGTAAAGAGGAAAGAAATGGTACCGGACAAAACAAGCGAACATCAAACAACTAATAATCACACATATAAACCACACAATGGGAGATAAACGGATAATATTGCCGGACAATCACGACAATCAAAATAACTTTAAGCTTTATAATAAACGGACATAGGCATCCAAATCCGTCTTTTCATCCAAGCCTAGACGTTTTTTTAAACGGCCTTTCGATTTGGTTAACGCATCCGGAGTATTATTAAACACGGCTAGTTGCTCCTTTCGGGAGAAATTCCATTTGATCAAGCAACATATTTCCTGCTCATGGCGGGTAATACTGTATTTATTTCTCAGATCGGTTAAGAAGTTATTAAACAGAAGATCGGTCATACCAATAATCTCAGCCCATTCCTCTTTACTTGGATTCACATGGAGAGGATCATCTTTAAGGGCACATAAAAGCTTAGGTACATCCACATCTACTTTTCCGGTAGCATTGTCCAATAAGTTATTATCGCCGGAAAGAACAAGGATCTCTCTTTCCAACTGCTCCATCTTCTGGCGATAGGCCGTCAGCTCCGTCTCGATCCGGTCATAAGCCTCCGAGCGGATGACCAGAGAATCCCGTTCCCGCTCCAAGCGTACGACTTGCTCTTGATAGGAGGCTAATTGTTGTTTATAGCGATACATATTCGCTTTATTCTGCCGAATGCGAGAACGGACAGATTCATTTCTCTCCCGGATACGTCCCGTACGTACTCCCAACAAAAAGCTAAATACCACCGCCACGATCAAGGCTAAGCAACCAGCCCCCCAATCAACAAATCCCCAAAACTCCCCCATCCCGGTTACCGCATGGATTTATTTCTCAGATAATCATAGATAGCCAATTGCGAACGCACTTTTACCGGATTATCATCACACTTAAAATTATTACGTAACTCGCCATCCAAATAACAAGCTTTCACGTTGTCACTTAGCTGGATATTCAAGATATCGATTATCTCCCTCTTCAGATCCGGATCAAGGATCGGGAAAGCCGTCTCGATCCGTCGGTTCAAATTCCGACGCATCCAATCAGCCGAGGTAAGGAAAAGATCCTCCTGACCATCATTCAGAAAATACCAAACCCGGGAATGCTCCAAAAACATATCCACGATACGAGTAACCCGGATGTTAGCGCTATAAGGTTGGTTCGGTACCAAGCAACAAATCCCCCGGACAATCAGATCGATCTCTACCCCCGCCTCACTCGCATGATAGAGTTCCTCGATCATATGTTGGTCATGCAGTCCGTTCATCTTTAATATGATCCGTCCTTTTCGGCCTTCCCACACATGCTCGATCTCCCTCCGAATCCTACCAGTCAATTCCGAGACCATATTGAAACGGGCCACCAACAAATGGCGGAAAGTAGGTTCTTTCATACGCCCTTCCAAAACAGCAAATACTTTATTGATATCCGTAATAATCTCCGTATTCGAAGTCAATAACGCCATATCCGAATAGATCTTGGCCGTCTTCTCATTGAAATTACCGGTACTCAAATAGGCGAAATCACGCCGTTTAAGTCCCTCGGACGTATCCTTCCGAAGAATGACCGCAACCTTCGCATGTACTTTCAAGCCCGGAATACTATAAATGATACGAATACCGGCCTGCTCCATACGCTCTGCCGTACTCATATTATTCTCCTCGTCGAAACGGGCTTTCAATTCCACGAATACCGTCACTTTCTTACCATTCTGGGCAGCGCTGACCAGCGTATTAATCACGGCCGAATTCTCTGCCACTCGATACTGGGTAATCTTGATCTCATCCACCTTCGGATCAAAGGCCGCCTCCATCAAGAAGCGGATCAAATAATCGAACGACTCATAAGGGAAATGCAATAAGATATCCCGCTTCTTCACGGCCTTGAATACCGACCCCATCTCATCGAGGAAAGGCACACGCATAGGCACCGGTGGCTGCTGCTCCAAATGTTTTCCCGCCGGATTCGGCAATTTCATCAAGTCCTGCAAATTATTATATCGTCCACCTAACACCAAGTCCTCCGACGTAATACCAAAGGCATCGCAAACAAAAGCCAGAAAATCATCCGGCATCGCTTGATCATACATAAAACGGCTCAAGGCTCCGATCTTGCGCTTCTTCACCTTCTTACGGATATTCTCCACGATATTCGCCCGGCTCTCATCATCCAAAAAAATATCCGCATCCCGGGAAATCTTGATGCTGTAACAGCCATCAATAATATAACCGGGAAAAACATTCTGTAAATTCGCACGGATAATGTCGTCGATAAACATGATATAATATTTCCCGTCATGCGGAGGCAACTCTATAAAACGGGGAACTTTCGCATAAGGAATCTTCATCAACGCATAATGATACTCGGGTACGAAGCCCGGCTCATTCATCCGCTTGCTCCGCTTAATCATACGGATCACAAGGTAAAGCCGACGATCCCGGATGAACGTACGTATATCACCGGCTTGAATCATGACCGGCGACAGGAATGGGAAAACCTCCTCATTAAAGAAATTATGGACAAACTCTTCATGGAAAGGTTCCGGCTTCTCATTCTGGTATAAGTAAACATTCTGGCGATTCAATTCCGGCAATATCTTCTCCGAGAAAATACGGTAATAGTCCCGTTGCTGGCGGTTAACCTCCCGGGTGATAGCCGCCAAGGTCTCTTCCGCCTCAGCTGCGCTCTCCTCCGAATAATTCTTTTTCATGATTACCCCCCGGTGTTCCGCAACCCGGATCTCATAAAATTCTTCCAGATTCGAGGAATAGATAGAAAGGAACTTAATACGCTCATAAATAGGCAGCGTATCATCTTCCGCTTCCAGCAAGACACGGTAGTTAAACGACAACCAGCTTAAGTCCCGTTTAAAATATTGATATGAATTCTCCATAATATTCTTATCTTAGGCGTGTAAATATAGATACTTTCGAGCAATAAAAGAAATTGTTATGATTAAAGTTGGATTGCTTTCAGACACCCATGCGTACTGGGATGATAAGTACGCCGAATATTTTAAAGATTGCGATGAAATCTGGCATGCGGGCGATATAGGCTCCGACCTTTTGGCCGCGAAATTCGAGGCATTGAAACCTTTCAGGGCCGTATACGGAAATATAGACGGACAAGCCATTCGCCTGCAATATCCTAAAGTAGCTCATTTCAAGGTAGAAGACGTGAACGTTATGATGACTCATATCGGAGGTTATCCGGGCCGCTACAATCCCGAGATCCGCAAAGAATTATACGATACACGGCCAAATCTATTCATCTCCGGACATTCGCATATCCTGAAAGTAGTATTCGATCGAAGCTTGAAGTGTCTGCATATGAATCCGGGAGCGGCTGGGAAAAGTGGCTTTCATCAAGTACGTACCTTATTACGTTTCGTTATTGAGGGAAAGGATATCAAAGATTTGGAAGTTATAGAGCTAGGGAACCGGGCATTATAAATGATTAGTTACCGCAACAGAAACTCTCGGCGAAAAGAATCGTATTTTGCAAATAAGCGAACTCTTTCTCAAAATATTCGCTAAACACCCCGGAGTTCAAGTTCTCCTCGATTTGTTTCGCTGTCCAAAGCTTTCCGCTACGGCGCTTACATTGATTTAATTGCTCTTCCGTACGTAAACAAATAACATAGAGAGATACCAAATGTTTCACCTTCTCGTTCTCAAATGTATAACGGATCAGGAAGCGTGGAGCAATTGATTTATCTTGCGCCAAACTTCCGAGAGTCTCTTTGACCGTACTATCTATACTATGTCGGAAGAGCACGTAATTATGGAACGGATAATCCATCGTATCCGGAGAGACAAACTCATCCTTACTTCGTCTCACCAGATATAACATACCATTATAAACAACGGCGATACGCACGATCGGATGATAATATTTCTTCGGTAAAGAACGGCTGACCGAACGTGCGATACAACCGATCACCTTCCCATTGTCATTCAATACGGGAAGCCACATTTCCTTTTTCAAGCTACCTTGCATCAAGGACAAACGTATTTGCTCATAAACAATGACCAAAACACCGATTACCAATCCCAACTCCCGATATAAGAAACGTTCGGTACGCATATTCTGCATCGTTTCCGGCAAGATACTATATAACAAGATGATGAAAAGATGCAACGTGTACAGGTTCTGTACCAACTGAGCGAGGAAATAAAATTCGTTCAAGGTAGTACGAAGCAAAGTACGTTTAAAAGAGGGACGTTTCGAATCGCGTATACGTTGTATGATCGTTCTCCTCGTGAACCCCACGATCGCTAACGCCACGACCAGTAATACTTCCGTGATAAGAGGAGAGTATATAAACAACACAGGTTCAAGCTTGAGACAAAGAAATACGGAATATAAGACCAATGTGCCCGCCGATGGCAGAAGCATAAATTGGTATACCTTATCCTTGCTCAACACCTGAAACAAAAAAATACAAACAAAACAGAAAGTAACCCCAATTATAAAAGATAATAAATAAGAAAAATAGTTATCCAAAAACATGAATAACAACAATGGCAATAAACCTATCGCCTGATTATCTAGACCTTTCTTTACTCTGTTCATTCCTTCCCCCCCTTTAGTCCACTTTTATATTAATAACAACAAAGATTGTCAAAAGTTCATGAATCATATATGCTTTTCCGCATGGTACGACGAGCGTACCAGCGGAGCGCTCTCTACTTTCTTAAAACCTTTGCCAACGGCTTGCTGTCTATAATATTCAAAACATTCAGGAGTCACATATTCAGAGACGGGAATATTCTTGCGAGAGGGCTGTAAATACTGCCCGATTGTTAAAACAGAAACACCCGCCAGCAAAACATCATCCATTAATTCAAGCACCTCATCCTCGGTCTCGCCCAGTCCGACCATGATACCAGTCTTGGCTACCACACCCCGCTCAGCGATTCGTCGTAAAACGGATAAGCTCACGTCATACTTTGCGGCGCTACGCACTTGCGGACTGATACGGCGTACAGTCTCCATATTATGGGAGATAATCTCAGGCGCCGCATCCACGACCTGATCAACCAGATCCAATCGTCCTTGAAAATCCGGGATTAAGACTTCCACGGTCGTTTGAGGATTCACCTCTTTGATCGTACGGATCGTATTTACCCAATGAGAAGCGCCTAAGTCTGGTAAGTCATCACGATCAACGGACGTGATCACCGCATGCTTGAGATTCATTAAACGGATGCTTTCCGCTACATTCGCAGGCTCTTTCGGGTCCAACGGAAGAGGTTTACCCGTTAGCGTATTACAAAAACGACAAGAGCGAGTACATATCTCACCACCGATCATGAATGTAGCTGTTCCCCGGCTCCAACATTCACCCATATTCGGGCATTTACCACTTGTGCATATTGTGTGAAGGCAATGAGATTCAACAATGCTTTTTGTCTTCGTGAATTGCTCATTTCCGCCAAGCCGGATCTTCAACCAATCCGGCTTTCTTAAATGCTGCGCCATGTCTTACAAATTATTGAATAAATAATTAGCCATCTTCGTATACAAATGGTAACGGGTATTACCACCGTATATGCTATGATTCCGATCTTTATAAACATGCATATCGAACTGCTTACCCGCTTGAACCAAAGCCTCGGCATATTCCATTGTTTGCATAAAATGAACATTATCATCGGCGGTTCCATGAACCAGCAATAACTTGCCTTGTAAGTCTTTCACCCGGCGTAACGGGGAGGTAGCCGCATAGCCCTCGAAATTCTCTTGCGGGGTACGCATGAAACGCTCCGTATAAACGGAGTCATAATATTTCCAGTCCGTCGGAGGAGCCACGGCGATACCCACCTTAAACGTTCCGTTTCCGGTACTCAAGGCCATCAACGTGTTATAACCTCCGAAACTCCAACCCCAGATCGCGATACGATCCTTATCGATATAAGGTAACTTGCCCAACGCTTGCGCAGCCTCCACTTGGTCTCTGGATTCCAGCTCGCCCATTCTCAAATAAGTACATTTACGGAATGCCTCACCACGGGCACCGGTTCCACGACCATCCACACATACCACGATAATACCATTTGAGGCCAGATATTGCTCCCAATCGAAACCGTATTGATCCAATACTTGCTGGGAGTTAGGACCACTATATTGCGTCATCATCACCGGATATTTCTTCGACGGGTCAAAATCAGCGGGTTTTACGATCCAAGCGTTGAACTCATAATCCGAAGCCGTATGTACCTTCATAAATTCCTTCTTAGCAAAAACATATTCCTTCAGCTTACTCTTCAACGCGGCGTTATCTTGCAGAACACGTAGTTCCTTTTTGGTCTTCGTCTCATTCACCGTAATCTTCGCCGGGGTATTCGCATTGGAATAGGTATTCACGAAATAAGCGAAATTGTCACTAAAGACCGCCTTATTCATACCCTCTTCCGTAGAGAGTTTTGTCTTCACGCCTTTAGCGTCGATCTTATAGATAGAACGGCGGATCGGGCTTTCTTCGGCAGACTCGTAATAGAAAGTCTTCGTATTCTCATCCACGCCCAAGAACTTCGTGACATCCCAGTTCCCTTGAGTTACCTGACGTTGCATAACACCTGTCGGGGAATACAAATAAATATGGGAATAGCCATCTTGTTCACTCACATAGGTAAACCCATTGTTCAAGAACTGGATGGAAGTCAACCAATCAGAATCCACGTAGCATTTATTTTCCTCACGCAAGATCAAACGGAACACACCGCTCTTCGGATTTGCATAATACATATTGAATACATTCTGCTGGCGGTTCAATGTCATGATAGCCAACTGATCCGGATTCTGCGTGAAAGTAATGCGGGGAATATAGAAGTCGCCTTCTACCGGGACCTTCATCTCTTTCGTGTCTTTGGTGACTACGCTATAAGAATGTACGGAAACCTTTGAATTCTTCTGCCCGGCCTTCGGATATTTATATTCGTAATACCCCGGATAAAGTCCCTCACCATACATCTGCATAGAATATTCGGGCACCTCGGACTCGTCAAAACGGACAAAGGCCAGATACTCGCTATCGGGAGACCACGCCATTAGATTTGTCACCGCAAATTCTTCCTCATACACCCAATCCGTGATGCCATTCAATATCTTATTCAACTCACCGTCCTTGGTGACTTGTACCTCCGTGTCGAAATCAAACTTACGTATCCAAATATTATTATCCCGTACATAAGCGCACATACGACCATCCGGCGAGAAAGTCGGGATCATTTGCTTACCCTTGGCATCGGAAATAGGCTTCACATAATTACGACGCACGTCATAATCATAAACCACCGCCTTAGTAGAGCGACGATAAATAGACTCCGTATCCCTCCAAACCAAGATATGATGCCCGGTACTGCTGATTGTATATCCATCAAAATCCGTAAAGGTACATTCACGAGCTTTACGGGCATTAAACAATGTATCCACAGGATTTCCCGTACGATAGGAATATTTAATGATCATACTCTTATCGGCGTTCATGGCTGTGTAGTGTTCTCCATCCGGCAGGGATCGCATCTCTCCGATAGCCGTCACTTGACGAAATTTCCCATCGGTTATTTCTTTTAAGTCAACATGCTTGCTTCCGGTTTGTGCGGCCACACTTCCGAATACGGCCAACGAAAGCAATAAACTAAAACCTAATCGTTTCATTTATACTCTTTATTTCAGATTGAAACGCGAAGTTAGCATAAAAAAGTGATTCAAATTGCGAGAAATCGTATCTTTGTCTTATGAAAAAAACTAAACGATATTATGAATTTGGGGATTTTCTACGGGATCTATTCAAATTCAAGGTTCAGAAGATTTCCATAAACGCAGGCTTCACCTGCCCGAACCGAGACGGGTCTAAAGGATGGGGCGGTTGCACCTATTGTAATAACCAAACATTCAGTCCGGAATACTGTCATACGGAGAAAAGCGTTACCGAGCAATTAGAGGAAGGCGTACGTTTTTTTTCCCGCAAATATCCAGATATGCGGTATCTGGCCTACTTCCAAGCCTACACGAATACATACGACCGATTAGACTCTCTTATTCGCAAATATGAGGAAGCGCTTGCCTATCCCGGAGTGGAAGGATTGATTGTCGGCACTCGTCCGGACTGTATGCCGGAAGGTTTATTGGATTATTTCGCGGAGCTTTCCCAGCGAAAATTCGTCATGATTGAATATGGATTGGAAAGTACGCTTGATAAGACCTTAGTCCGCATAAACAGAGGGCATACCCATGAAGAATCGGAATCCGCTATCCGTCGTACGGCGGCAAAAGGTATTTACACCGGGGCACACCTGATACTCGGACTACCGGGAGAAAGTAGGGATGAAATATTACACCATGCGGATGTCTTATCACGCCTCCCGATCACGACACTTAAACTGCACCAATTGCAGCTAATCAAGAATACCCGCATGGCGAAAGAGTTCAAGGAAGATCCTTCTGATTTCCATTTATATACGGCTGATGAATATATCGAATTAGTGATTGACTTCATAGAACGACTGAACCCCTCTATCGTAGTAGAGAGGTTCGTATCACAATCCCCCAAAGAGCTACTGATCGCACCGGATTGGGGTTTAAAGAATTTCGAATTTACCGCTAAGGTAAATAAGCGGATCGAGGAAAGAGATACACGGCAAGGACGACTATTTCAAGTCTAAGGCGACATCACCATAAAAGGTAATAGCCTGTTTATTCACGGGTGTCACATTGATTGTTACCGAGCCATTCGGATAGACTTCCACCCGAAACATGTATACATCCTCTTTGGTCTTTACACGGAACTTGATTTCGTAACTGCCTTTCTTTTTAGAGGTTTGCTCCTTCTCTGTCGCCACTTCTTTAAACGTCAAGCCCTCTCCACCACCATAAGGAGCAGAGTAAGCACGTCCAAAGTAAGGAAGATAAGACAGGATAGAGTCACCATGTATTTCCAATGAGTAGGGGGAAGTAAGATTGACGGATTTCCCGGCCATCGGTACGGCACGATCCACATCGATCTTAATACGACCGCTATCCACGATCTCCCTCACTACTCTCTCTTTTTGCTCCTTCCGCTCTTGCTTACTTTGAGCAAAAAGGGATTGCCCCGCACAAAAAAGGACAATCCCTAAAAATCCAACTAACCTTGTTAATCTCATAACCTTAATAAACTAAACACACTATTAATCACTCTATATAGTAAAGACAATCCTTCGGGTGAATAGTTTAATCTAAAAAGGTCAAATTAAGGCTGTTTATATTTCATTATCATATTAACGCAAATTATCCAAGATATAATCCTGTACGGTAAAATCTTTCCGTACGATCGTATCACCGGGAACACGTTCGTCTGTCGTGATCGCTAAATTCTCATCGCCTAAGACTTGACGGCTCAAGAAGCTCATGATATCGTATTGGTTCCGGGACATAGGAAGCCCAGAGATCTCATGCCCCGCATTCTCTACCTTATAAAAATAATAGGAAGCTTGAAGATTTTCCAGACTTTTCGCTACAGCGGATGATCCCCATAAACCGCCGAGGTTCTCCATAGCGGCTTGTTCAAAAGGAACGGTTTTATCCGCATCGCCATGGAATAGCATAATCGGACAAGGCATCTTTTCCCAATGTGGAGGAAGCACACCAGAGACCGCGCCGGCATATGAGATCACACCGGCATAGTTGAAACCAGCCGGTAGCCTTTTCGCCAACTCATGTCCGTTACATAAATCATACTCTGCCTGCAATACCGTAATCGCCCCGGCACTCGAACCGCTCGCTACGATCCGCTCCACATCGATGTTCCAATCCGAGCTTTGGTTGATCACGAAACCGGTAGCATCATAAAAATCCTCTACCGCCGTATCGATCGCATGCTGCAAGGCTGCGATAAAGTCCATCGGAGAAGAGACTTTAGAAGGATCCAGATTCTTCAAGGTGGTACGATAATCCGTAGAAACGACCACAAATCCGTTTCGGGCGAGGAACTCGAAATAGGGAATATATCCTTTATCCGCCTTATCTCCCCCTTTAAACCCACCGCCAAAAGCAAAAATCATCACAGGCTTTTTTGAGGCGGGCGATATAGAAGGCAACTCATACTTGTCCAAGGACAATGTATCTGTCCCTTTTATAGAGAATACGAAATTCTCTTTTTGAACATCCACATTCGCCACAGGTTTAGGCTGCGTACAGGCGAACGAACAGACGATCCATAAAGCAAATAGCGAATACACCCAATTTCTGTTCATCTTATTTTCGTATTAGAGGTTATTTTGTTCCTTCCTTCAAACCATCCAAGAACTTATCCACTTTTTTGGCAGCGTCTTTCACGCCCGCTTTCATTTTCAATCCGGCGTATGTCGCTTGCAATTTAATGATCTCCGCTTTCTCATCAGCGTTTAACTCTTCCTCGAACTTGGCGTAAAGATCCGTGGATAGATCCGAGAATTTCAGATCCGCCTTCTTCCAGTCCTTATCGGTATAATCAGCGGCCTCCATTTCCACCTTATCTACAAAATCACTAAACTCCTTCACATATGAATCCTTTGATTGGCAGGCGCTCAAAGCGAACATAACCAATAACATGAATAGTACTTTCTTCATCTTTTAATTAAAAATTAATTCGTTATACAACACAAATATATGCAAAAAGGTTAAACCCTTGTATATGTCGTATAACTTTACGTAATTTGCTATCCTATTTTCTTAATCAGATTAATAAATTTATGGAGAAAAAACATCAGTACCGAGGATTAACCAAACAAGAAGTAGAAGAGAGCAGACGCCTTCACGGCGAGAATGTACTTACCCCGCCCGAGAAAGCTTCGTTATGGAGCCAATTCTTGGAGAAATTCGAAGATCCTATTATTCGTATATTATTAGTGGCATGGCTCTTGTCCATGATTATTGCCGGTGTACATTGCTGGGGGCCTGAGGCGAAAGGTTTTACGGCCTTCTTGGAGCCGATCGGCATTTTCTTCGCGATCATGCTTGCCAGTTGCGTGGGCTTTTTCTTCGAGGTGAAAGCGAACAAGGCATTCGATATCTTGAATACAGTCAATGATGATATTTTAGTGAAGGTAATCCGTGACGGGAATATCTGCCAAATACCGAAAAAAGAGGTCGTCGTAGGCGATATCGTTGTTTTGGAGACAGGTGAGGAAATTCCTGCGGATGGACATTTGCTTGAAGCCATCTCCCTACAGATCAACGAATCCACACTAACCGGTGAACCGATTATCAGCAAGACAACAAACGAGGCGGATTTCGATACGGAAGCGACTTATCCGTCCAATGTAGTCATGCGAGGAACGACGGTCGTGGACGGACATGGCGTAATGCAAGTAGAAAAGGTGGGTGACGCTACCGGATACGGTAAGGTCTACGAAGGCTCGCAAATCGAGAGCGATGTAGAGACTCCTTTACAAATACAGTTGAAAGGCTTGGCTAGCGTGATCAGTAAAGCCGGATACACGATCGCCGGAGTGACGTTCATCGCCTTGACCGTAAAATTCCTTTTATCAGATAGTTTCCCCGGGATGCCGGCGATGGACATCATCGCCCATATCCTCAACTACTTTATGGTAGCGGTTACGTTGATCGTGGTATCCGTTCCGGAAGGATTACCGATGAGTGTCACGTTAAGTTTGGCCCTCAGCATGAACCGTATGTTGAAGACGAATAATCTTGTCCGCAAAATGCACGCCTGTGAGACCATGGGAGCGACTACCGTAATTTGTACGGACAAGACCGGAACGTTGACGCAGAACCAAATGCAAGTCTACCAAACGAATTTCTACAACCTGAAAGACCAAAAGCTTGGGGAGGATGAATTAAGTAACCTGATCAAAGAAGGTATCTCCACGAACTCCACGGCATTCCTCGATTTCTCGGAAGAAAAGGTAAAAACCCTTGGAAACCCGACGGAGGCCGCCCTTTTACTCTGGTTGAACGGACAACACCAAAATTATCTGGAATTAAGAGAGAACGCTACGATCCTAGATCAATTGACCTTCTCTACGGAACGGAAATATATGGCTACAATCGTACAATCACCGTTACTCGGCAAGAAGGTACTTTACGTGAAAGGTGCTCCCGAAATCGTACTGGCCAACAGTAACCGGGTGGCGATAGACGGAACTTACAAACCGGTGGCGGAATGTAAAGCCGGCATCGAAAAACAATTATTGGATTACCAGAACCAAGCGATGCGTACGCTTGGCTTCGCTTACCAGATAATTGAGGATGGAATGGATGAGACCTTCTTCGTTGAGGGTCGTTTACATGATACGGATTTAACGTACCTAGGTATCGTCGCTATCTCCGATCCGGTACGTGCGGATGTGCCCCCCGCTGTTCAAAGTTGCTTGGACGCAGGTATCGACGTGAAGATCGTCACCGGAGATACACCGGGTACTGCTAAAGAAATCGGACGACAGATCGGTACGTGGAAAGCGAATGATACCGACCGGAACATTATCACGGGTCCCGCATTCGAGGCGCTTAGCGATCAAGAGGCCTTGGATCGTGTCTTAGACTTGAAGATCATGTGCCGTGCCCGTCCTACGGACAAACAGCGTTTGGTACAATTATTACAGCAGAAAGGCGCCGTGGTAGCGGTTACCGGCGACGGAACAAACGATGCCCCCGCCTTGAAAGCGGCACAAGTAGGCCTCTCTATGGGAGACGGTACTTCCGTTGCCAAGGAAGCCAGCGACATTACGATTATCGACAACTCGTTCAGTAGCATTACCCGTGCGGTGATGTGGGGACGTTCCTTGTACCGGAATATCCAGAAATTCTTGTTATTCCAATTGACCATCAATGTAGCCGCTTGTTTGATCGTGCTATTGGGTTCTTTATTAGGTACGGAATCTCCTTTGACTATCACGCAGATGTTATGGGTAAACTTGATCATGGATACATTCGCTGCCGGGGCGTTGGCCTCTCTCCCACCGAATGAGCGAGTGATGAAAGATAAACCTCGCCGGAGCGGTAAGGATGGAGATTTCATTATCACCCGCCCGATGGCCTATAATATTTTCGGCGTCGGATTCGCTTTTGTCGTAATCTTGATGGGCTTGTTGTTCTATTTCCATGCGCAAGACGGTTTAACGCCGCACGATTTATCGTGGTTCTTCAGCTTCTTCGTGATGCTACAGTTCTGGAATATGTTTAACGCAAAGGCATTTATGGAAGGACGTTCCGCTTTTGCCAATTTAAAGGATAGTAAAAGCTTCTTGCTGGTCGCTTTACTGATTTTGATTGGTCAATACTTAATCGTCACTTTTGGAGGCGAGATGTTCAGCGTAATACCTTTGCCCTTGGAAGATTGGGCGATCATTATCGGATCTTCCTCTCTGGTTTTATGGATCGGTGAGTTATTCCGGTTATTCAAAAGATAAATATATATTGTCCAACTTATAGGGACGGGGCGTGCCCCGTCCCTACAACCGGAAATAGTGTACCCGTATGATATATTAAAACCAACCTAGCTATAAATAGCTATTTCCTTATCCCGCTTCGTGTCTTAACTTCACACCTCAAATTATTTAAATCATGAAACATCTATTAGAATTAGCGAAAAGAAACCAAGATAGAGCTTGGGAAGTGATCCGGCAAACCGACATTATAAATATATGGAAATCCGTCGGGGCGGAAATAAACCTAGTAGGCTCCTTGAATATGGGACTACTCATGAAACATAAGGATATCGACTTTCATATTTACACTTCTCCTTTCCGTATATCCGACAGCTTCCTAGCGATGGCCCGACTAGCGGAGAACCCGCTCATTAAACGGATCGAATACGGAAATTCGCTCGATACGGAAGAACAATGCGTAGAGTGGCACGCATGGTTCCAAGACCCGGATAACGAACTCTGGCAAATTGATATGATCCATATCGTAAAAGGTTCCCGTTATGACGGTTATTTCGAGAAAATGGCCGAACGTATAACCGCCGTACTGACTGACGAGACCCGGCAGGCCATCTTAAAACTGAAATATGAGACACCGGATACAGCGAAAATCATGGGCGTGGAATATTACCAAGCAGTCATTCAAGACGGCGTGCGTACGTATGCGGAATTAGAGGACTGGAAAAAACAACATCCAGTCACAGGCGTTATCGAATGGATTCCATAAGAACTTTATTGACCAAACCGTGAAGAATCGATCTCTTTCTTATTCTTCCGGTTCATCTTGCCCAATGTATACTTTAAGGTGAGCGATACAGAACGAGTATCCGAATAGATCGTCATATCACTCTTCTGGCTGGGATAATCAATATGCGTTTTCGCACGTAAGCCCTTTAATAAGTCCTCACCTCGTAGCATTACGCTTAATTTTTTCGGTATCGGGTTCCAGACAAGCCCTGCCGATACATTATAAATACCATCCACATCATAGATACCTTGTATCGAAGGCGCACTATAGCGAGCGTTAACTTCTAACGATAAGTTCTTTTTCCTTGATAAAGTAAACGTATTGAACAACATCAACTGCCCGAACAACTTTTTCCGATCAAACGAAATATCGATAAACACTCCCTCATCTTGAATCAAGAAGCCCGATGCCACGAACCGTGAGCTAACCACCCCACCGATCCGAAACGGGATAACTGCCATCGCCCCGAAAGTATTATGCTTATCGAAATTAACCGATTGGTAATAGGCTCTCAACGCTTTCGTATCTTGATAATACAATTGGCGAATATAATTCACATGATGATTGGCGAATAGTCCAAAAACATATTTCTTTTTCAAGATATAATTAGCCCTAGCCATATAAATACGTTCCGGTTCCAAATAAGGATTTCCCCGTACCTGACTATACACATTCAAATAAGAAACATTCGAGCTCATGGCCCAATACGCCGGATACTTCTTATCGCTGGAGAAATTGACTTGAAGCATATTCGATGGATCGATCGTATAACTCAAGTTCAATTGTGGATAGAGATTTACCCCAGACCATAAGGTCCATTTCCGGCCCGCCGAATCAATCACCGCCTTATTATACTCCGCCGAAAGAGAAGCGCTCAACACCAGTTTCTTGCCAAAACGCTTAGAGAAACCGGCATACAATCCCGCCGTATACTCTTTTTCTTTTTGGGCAAACGTAGCTGACAGATCCTCCTGTTTATCTTGGTAGGTAAAGGAGCTATTATCCGTAAAGGATAACTGCACATTCGTGCCCGCGTTAATTTTCCATCCTTTTCCAAATACCCGTTCGTAGTTAACGAATACATTCGCCAAATGGATATTTTGCCGGGAGGTAGCCTCCACCTCTTGTTTCGTATCGGGATAATCCGAGATCATATATTGATCCCTGCGATCCTTATAATAGGTATAATCCACCCCTGCGTTCAAGTTCTTGGAATGTGCATAATTCAACCGTACATTTTGAAGATTCTTCGGGCCCGATAACTTATTATTACTTTCCGCATTCTCAATACCCACAAATAGAGTGTTCGAATATCGTTTAGAATTAGAATCCGTTATCTTGGCATAATAAGAAATATCCACCTCACGCCCCTTATCCATAAACCAACTGGCACTTGCCCCAATCGTATGGTTCATGGAACGACCTACCGCCATATTTTCTTGCAGGATCTCATAAGGACGATCCTTCACGATGGGATAGGCGTTCATATCCTCGGTTGAACGGGAATGGTTATAATTAGCGGAATAAGATAGATCCAGACTATATTTCTTTTTGGAGTAAGATAAATTCACTAACCCGGTTGGCGAGAAGTAGAAAGCTTGCTTTCCGGTCAAAGAGATATCGGCACTTAAATCCTCATTCACTTTCTTCTCCATAATGATATTTATACTACCTCCTTTTACGCCATATTTTGGAGGAGAGCTATACAAAAGCTCTATACTCTTTACTTTGCTGGCCGAGGTAGATTTCAGAAGCTCTACAATCTGGGACAATGACATTGAGCTTCTACGTCCGTTAATAATAATGTTCGTAGTAGGGACGCCGATGATACTAACGTTGTCCCCTTCTTTCACCAATCCGGGAATCTCTCCTAAAATATCAAATGCAGTATTCACCGGTTTGGCCATGATCAAGTTAGGCACGTCGAAAGATAAGGCATCGTCCGTAACCGTAACCAAAGGACGCTCGGAAGTAACGTAGACATCCGGCAATTTTACCGTAATACTATCTTTCACCAAGATAACAGAATCCTTAGTCTGTGCATTTACAGCGACAAGAACATTCAGAAGCAACAAGAAAGGAACAATGGCAGTCTTCATAATATCAAGATTATGTTTATAATCCGCCAAATTAAAAAGAAAAAAGGAGATAAGCAACGAAACTATCGAATATTTACGAATAAATCGTATGTACACTAAAAATAAAGTAATTGCACCACACCTGCTTATACTATTAACCCGTTGGCGGAATTAAGTAACCGTGCTAAATCTTATAAAGATAAAAATCAGATCAAACCGAATGTGCCTTTAGTCTGATAATATTCATTCGACCTTATCCAAGGTAAAAGTAAAGATTAAAGTAGAACCTCCGGGGATACCTCGATCATCTCTATATCCATAACCTAGCGAAGCCGGGATAATAGCCTCCACAGTCTCATCCAGATGGATATTCAATAAGATACCACTTAAGCCCGGGATAATATTGTTCATAGGATAATAAGATTCCTCCAACTTGTTTTGAAAGACCTGTCCATCTATAAACTTCCCTTCCAGACCTAGCAAATAGACCACGGAAGTCATCGTAGGTGTCGTTGTCCACTCATTTTCTTTCTGAATGATCCGATATAAGGCGGTATCACCCCCTAGAACAACTTGCTTATATTTCAACTCACCATTCTCGTCTTTCTCCGCTTTCTTTTCCCAGATGTATTCCTTGTTTTTGTTGATATAAGCCAATTGCTCTTCCGAGAATTGAAGCTCATCATCCCCACAAGAAGTAAATCCCATCATCATGATCACTAAAAGTGACCATACATACATTGAAAGTGCTTTCATTCCGATTTCTATATAAAATTAAATTATGATTATTCTTGATTTCCGAGGCGCGAATATACAAATCCATTTTGTTATATCAACTAACTTTCCGTTCTTTGCATAAATTATAGTAGTAACCAACTAATACAACATGAAACTAAATAAATTAATAGCGATCGCCACGATCAGCCTTCTGTCGGGAGGTATAAGCATGGCACAAAAAGCGTTGAATCTTAAGGATATCGTTGCCGGTAACGTCATACAAACGAAAGGCATCGGAAGCATGACTTGGCTAAAAGACGGTGAACGTTATAGCTGCTTGGAAAATAATAAGCAAACCGGAGGCACGGATATCGTCGCCTATCGAGCGAAAGATAACTCCCGTGAAGTCATTATCCCCTCATCCCTATTGACGGACAAATCTACCGGAAAGCCTATTCCCGTACGTAGTATCTTTTGGAGTGCGGATAATGAGAAAGTCTTGATTTATAACAATACCCAACGGGTATGGCGTTATGATACGCGGGGTGACTATTGGGTATTAAGCCTAAAGGACGGCACTTTACGTCAATTGGGAAAAGGAATGCCGGAATCCTCCATGATGTTCGCTAAATTCTCTCCGGATGGCACACGTGTAGCCTACGTTTCCAACAATAATATATATGTAGAAGATATAGACTCCGGGAAAATCACGCAGCTAACAAAAGACGGAAGCGATACGATTGTCAACGGAACCTTCGATTGGGTATATGAGGAGGAGTTCAGTTGCCGGGATGGTTTCCGCTGGAGCCCGGACGGAAAGCATATCGCCTATTGGCAAAGCGATACGAAAGGAACGGGAGTGTTTGACATTATTAATAATGTAGACTCCATCTACGCAAAGGTAATCCATTTCCCATACCCCAAGGCAGGAACCACCAATTCAGCCGTAAAAGTAGGCTACGTTTCCTCTACCGGCGGAAACACCACTTGGATCGCCATACCCGGAGATCCCCGGAACAACTACCTGCCCCGTATGGAATTCATCCCCGAAAGCGACGAGTTGTTCATACAGCAACTAAACCGCCCGCAGAATACAAATAAGGTATGGATTGCCAAGATATCCGATAACTCGCTGAATAATATCTTCACCGATACGGATGCCGCATGGTTGGACTCGAATGATAACATACAATGGTTAAAGGACAACCGCTATTTCACATGGGAAAGCGAGCGTAGTGGCTGGCGGCATTTATACCGGATAAGCCGTGACGGAAAAGAGATACAACCCATCACCAAAGGTGATTTTGATTATATCTCACCGGTCGGGACCGATCTACAAAAGGGCTGGGTCTATTTCATCGCCTCCCCGGACAATTTCACCCAACGCTACTTGTACCGGGCTAAAGCATTCGGCAATGGAGAAGTGGAGCGTGTAAGCCCCATGGAACAATCCGGACAGCACCGCTACAACATGTCACCCACCGGCAAATGGGCCATACATACGTATAGTAACGCCTCTACCCCATCCGTTATCGACATGGTTTCTTTCCCGAAACATCAATCCGCACGCATGCTTGAGGATAATGCTCAAGCCAAGGACCAATACGCTGCCTTAGGATTAAACCCGAAAGAATTTATCAAGGTCAAGTCCGGCAATCTAACCTTGGACGCATGGATGATAAAACCTGTCGATTTCGACGCATCCAAGAAATACCCGGTTATCATAGAGGTATACGGCGAGCCGGCGAGCGCCACCGTACAAGATGTATGGGGTAACGGAGATTTATGGCAACAATATATGGCGAACCAAGGCTATATCGTGGTGAGTATAGAGAACCGGGGCGCGAATACTCCTCGTGGGCGTGAATGGCGTAAATGTATTTACGGGGAAGTGGGCACTTTCTCCTCCGAGGATCAAAGCAGAGGTATTTTAGATATGGCCCGTCAATATCCGTTTATCGATGCCAGCCGGATCGGCATTACCGGATGGAGCGGCGGCGGCAGTCAAACCTTGAACTGCATGTTCCGTTATCCGAAAGTATTCCATACCGGTATAGCGATCGCTTTTGTCGCTGACCAGCGCCTATACGACACGATCTACCAAGAACGTTACATGAATACTCCGCAGAACAATCCGGAAGGCTACCGCAAAGGTTCCCCGATTACCTATGCCGAGGGACTGGAAGGTAATCTGCTGCTTATCCACGGTACGGGAGATGACAACGTGCATTACCAGAATTGCGAGATGCTGGTGAACAAGTTGATCAAGAACGGAAAGATGTTTACGCAAATCAGTTACCCGATGCGTAGCCATAGCATCAACGAAAGGGAAGGAACGACTCTTCACCTACGTAAGACAATGGCTAAATACTGGCTGGAGCATCTTCCGGCCGGTGGTAAATAGTTAATCCACGATTCGATGAAACAATTTTTATTGCGATTAGTGATCTTGGCAGGAATCAGTTTCCTGCCAACGGTATCCAACGCCCAATTAAGGGAAAAGGCCGAAGAACTATTGTCTACGACATTAGGCAATGAGCCGAAGGAGCCAGTTACCTCGACCGATACGTTTTCGCTCGACGAGCAGCACCGGAAGGATTCCATCAAAATGCAGGAGCTAGCCCTCCAGCTGCAAGAGATGAAACTAAACGAGATTTTGCTCAAAGACGAGCTGGAAAGCACGAAGAACAGCAATGCTACCGCCGACTCCCTAAAAATGGCCGAGCAACGAAACCGTATCGATTCCCTTCGGGCACTGACTCCCGGCGTACCTGTAGTCGTGGAGGGGGATACCTTATTTCACCTATACGCCAAGCGCGGAGGCCGCACCCCGGTTGACCGGGCTGAGGACATCCTCAATATCATGGTAAAGATCGGGACCTCGCATTCCTTGAAGAAGGATTCCATCTATATCTATGACAGCGAATACGTAACGGATATCATGTACGGAGATAAGGTTATCCTAAGTATCACCGACCAAGATGCCCTATGGCAAAATCTCAGTCGTATAGCCCTCGCAGAACAATATCAACCGATTATCCAAAACAAGATACAAGAGTTAAGGGAGCAACATAGTATCTTGCAGATAGCGAAACGGGTATTATTGTTCATCCTCGTAATTATCATCCAATATTTCCTGTTTAAGCTGACCAACTATCTGTTTAAGAAACTACGCAGGAAAATTATCTGGTTAAAGCAGAACCGACTCAGATCTATTACCATCCGGGATTATGAATTTCTCAACACACATCGCCAAGGACGTGTATTGATGTTTTTCACCAACGTAATACGATGGATCGTGTTACTAATCCAGTTAACCATCAGTGTACCGATCCTTTTCGCTATCTTCCCGCAAACAGAAGATCTAGCCTTGAAGATATTCTCCTATTTGTTGGAGCCGGTAAAGATGATCTTTAAATCGGTAGCCTCCTATATTCCGAACTTGTTTATCATCTTGGTGATCTATTACTGTATCAAATACATCGTAAAAGGAATCCAATACATAGCCAACGAGATAGAGAGCGAGAACCTGAAAATATCAGGTTTTTACCCGGATTGGGCGCAACCGACGTTTAATATCATCCGTTTCCTGCTATACGCCTTTATGATCGCCATGATCTATCCTTATCTGCCGGGATCGGACTCGGGGGTATTTCAAGGCATATCCGTATTTGTCGGTTTGATCATATCGTTGGGTTCCAGTACGGTGATCGGAAATATCATCGCCGGGCTGGTCATTACTTATATGAGGCCCTTTAAATTGGGTGACCGTATCCAACTAAACGAGACGACTGGCAACGTTATCGAGAAGACTCCGTTTGTCACCCGTTTACGTACCCCTAAGAATGAGGTAGTGACCATCCCGAACTCCTTTATCATGTCCTCCCATACAACAAATTATAGCGTATCCGCACGGCAATACGGATTAATCATCCACAGCACGGTTACGATCGGCTACGACGTACCTTGGCGGCAAGTTCATCAATTATTGATCAATGCCGCCCGCCAAACCACCGGGGTATTGCCAGAGCCGAAGCCTTTCGTATTGGAGACCGAACTAAGCGATTACTATCCCTGTTATCAAATCAACGCTTATATAAAGGACGCCGATAAACTCGGGGATATCTATTCCGACCTGCATCAAAACATACAGGACGTATTCAATGAGGCTGGCGTAGAGATCATGTCACCGCACTATTTCGCCGGACGAGACGGAAGCGCTTCCACGATCCCGGCCTCTCCCTATCTGGATGACAGGGTAGAGCCTTCAAAGAAATAAATATTTCACGGTAAATAGTTAAAAATGATCCCTCACGAAACAAATCGTGGGGGATTTTATGTTATATGTCCAAACGTCACTAATAAAATAAATAATGGTAATGAAAAAGTATTTTATCGCAGTAGCGGCTATGGCATTTTTGGCCGCATGTAGCGGGAAACAAGCCCAAAAGGATGTACCCGTAGAAGTAGAGGAAGAAGAATTCGCCATAATGTCGGCGGCTCCGGACGCTCCGTCTCTGCCACTGATCCATTCTGTTAAGGCGACTCAACCGGCAAAACCCGTAAATATGAGAGATTCCTTGAAGGCTGATCCTAAAAAGGGACCGGTTATCCAAAAAAAGTATAAGGGAACCCTGACTTCTCCGGATAGCGTGAATGTAGATTATGACTTAACCTTGTATTATCAACAAGATAACGCAGACGAGGAAGGCGTATTCGAGTTGGATGCTCTTTATACCGTACCGGAAGCAGTAGCCTCAAGTACCGGAGCGGCGAAGAAAGCTCCTCAGAAAGCCATTACAACCGGTAAACAAAAAGTAAAGCACGGAACTCCCGATGACGCTAGCGCGGTAATCTACGAGTTGATTCCCAATGATGGCGAACCCGTCATCTATTTCCTAGTAGAAGGGGATAACTTGACCTTGATGAACGACGCGTTGCAAAAAGCGGCGGCAGATCTTAACTACACACTAAAACTTGTTCAGTAATATAGGCAGCACATCTTTGTATATATAGATCACCCCGATAGTCTTACCGGATCGCCGGAAGCTATCGGGGTTTAGTTTCTATTTAAACCATCCTTAACAGATCGATTATCTGATACCTAACTTGGCTTTGATCGCTTTAGGCAGGGCATCTTTATGAACCACGATATTCATGGTCTTATAACGGACAAACGCCTTGGAAGCATACCAAATACCGTTATACTTGCTGTTGGTTCCCCAAGAGTTCTTTACCATATAATACTCGTTCCCCTCTTGATCCTTGGCAATACCGTAGATCTGCATACCATGGTCGTCTGTCGTCTCGTAATTATCGTAAGCCAACTGACGCTCTGCTTGGGTACACCATTTCTGAGGTTGCGGTTTTGTGTTCAGCTTCTTTTCCTCCGGTTTCAATTTCAACCAATGAGCCATATCGGAACCGCTCAACTCCTGTACCTTCTCATCATCAGGCATAACGGCCACTCCGTCACGAGTAAAACCAGATTCGCTCACATCGGAACCCCAAGCGATCGTATAACCCGTATTAATCGCATTATCAAAGACCTCCATAAACTCATCCAGCGGCAAGTTATACGACATACCGTGACGCCAGTTATCCTGAATCTCTAGCGGGAACTGGGTATAGAACGGATGATGCGTATAAGAAGTCAATGAGACATAATCCGAAGCCTTCAAACCTGTAGACTCGAAGAAAGATTTCGGTGTATATTCCTTCCCTTTATACGTGAATTTCTCAGGAGGAACCCCCAAGTAGATCTGATGTACCGCAGCGACCGCCTTCTTCCATAACATGGCGTTATTCTCATCAGACTGCAATTTGCGTAACTTTCCCTTGGCGATAGCGGCCACCATAGCGTCGGTCAAGGCGGAAAGCTCGGTATGGTTACTCAACGTATCGGCATACATCACGCCCGGGCGCATCTCCTCTTCCGGAACCAAGCCGAATGTTTCCATTCCATAAAGCGCATCATAGAAAGATCCACCTTGCGAGAACGAAACATCCCCATGCGTACGCACAGCAGCGTCGGCACGATCCAGATAGGTGTTATATACCGTAAACATCTCGGATAAGTCATACTCGCCCTTTCCCATACGAAGCAACTCCGACTCCAAGAAAGAGTACGAGGAGTAGCACCAGCACGTACCCGCACGATTTTGGTTCTTAACAGATGTAATGGGGTTCTCTTTCACGGTCGTGAACACGAATCCCTCCTCACTCTCCTTCTTCTCCGTGTCTTGCGCTTGGATCGTAGCGGACATAGTCAGAGCGAATAGCATGCTTGAAACTAGAATTGTCTTTTTCATGTAATTTTATATATTTATATTAGTATTAAGTCCGTATCGACCGCAAATGTAAGTTTTTTATCCGTAGCTAACTCTACAAAGTCGTACGTATTTGAGATATTTTATCTAAGTTTGCCTCCTCAGGAAACATAATATATAACTAATTATCTGCAAAATGAGAATATCTATTATCGGTTCGGGTAATATCGGTGGAGCGATCGCCCGAGGTTTAGCGAAAGGAACCATGTTCAAAGCCTCTGATATCACTTGTACCGCCCAATCGGATGAGACCTTGGAGAAGATGAGAAAGATCGATCCGGACTTTATCTTGACCCATGATAACGTGGAAGCGGCACGAAACGCTGATATCATTATAATCGCCGTTAAACCTTGGCGTGTAGAAATGATTATAGATGAGATTAAGTCGGTGCTCGACTTCGAGAAACAAATCATCGTATCCGTAGCGGCTGGCGTGACTTTCGACCTGTTAAATACTTATTTGACCAAGAACACGGACTTCGATTGTCTGGCTACTCCCACGATCTTCCGGATCATGCCCAACACGGCTATCGAGGTGATGAGCAGCATGACTTTCGTTTCCGCCCGCAACGCCTCCAAGGAGCAAACGGATCTAATCATCCATATCTTCAACGAGCTTGGCAACGCCATGTTGGTAGAAGAACGGTTGATGGGCGCAGGAACAGCATTGGCTTCCAGCGGCATCGCTTTCGCCTTGCGTTATATCCGTGCGGCGATAGAAGGCGGCGTGGAATTGGGTTTCTATCCGAAACAAGCGCAAGAGATCGTGGTGCATACCGTGAAAGGCGCCGTTGATTTATTGCTCGAGAACAAAAGTAACCCGGAGATGGAAATCGATAAGGTAACGACTCCGGGCGGAATCACGATCAAGGGTCTAAATGAGATGGAACTTTCCGGTTTTACCTCTTCCGTGATCCGGGGACTGAAGGCCAGTAAATAAAAATAGGCAGACAAAGTAGTTTGCCAGCACCAATACGCCCCGAAATATGCTGACAAACTACTTTACCTGCCCTCGGCGGGTTTATGTTCTTTCCGCCTAGCCATTTCCATCTCCAACATCCGGAGTTCCCGGCTGGTCTGCCCCGCGACAGAAGTATTCTCTTCCGCACGCCGGATCAAATACGGCAGTACATCCCTTACCGAGGCGTACGGTACGTATTTGGTTACGTTATATCCCGCATGGGCTAAATTGAAGGAAATATTATCGCTCATTCCCAATAGCTGCGCAAAGAAAACACGGGAGTCATCGCGGGCGATCCCCTTCTCGTCCATCAATTTCGCCAACTTATAATTACTCTCCTCATTATGCGTTCCCATAAACATCTCAAAACGATCTAAATGATCCATGGTGAAACGAACCGCCGCATCATAATTCTCGTCCGTGGCCTGCTTATCCTTACAAATCGGATCGGGATAATCCAACGCCGCCGCACGGGCACGCTCCGCTTCCATATAAGCCCCGCGCACGAATTTCACGCCCGCAATATAACCTTTCGCCACGGCGTCATCGTAGATACGACGCAGATAAGGCATCCGGTCATGACGATACATTTGCAAGGTGGCGAATACGATCGCACGTTTCTTGTTGAACTTACGCATCGCCTCATCGGTCAACGCATCAATGGCATCTTGGAAACAATAATCCTCCGCATCCACTAAAATACGTACGTCGTTATCGTAAGCCCGTTGGCAAAGCGCCATAAAACGCTCGCGGAACTCGCGGAAATGCCGGACATCGTCTATCGTAAGCTCTTCCCGTTTCTCGGAAGCTTTGGCCAGTAACTCATCGGTCGTGATCGTGGATGGTTTGAATACGGCATAGGCCAGATTCGTATTTCCTTTCGCAAAATCTATCGAGCGCAAGGTTTCCTCGAAAGTCGCTTGTATGCCCTCCGGGGTCTGCTCGCTCTCCGCCGAATAATCGAGCGTCGATTTCACGTTGTATTTCATCAAGTGGTTGATGGCAGCGGAGCAGTCCTGCAAGGTCTCCCCCCCTACGAACTGTTTATATAAGGTAGGCTTCACCGCCCAAGCCAGCGGGAAATGTATTTTCAAGGCTATACTCGTGGCTACTTTAGCGCATTTTACCAACCAAGGATATTTTATCGTATTAAAAAGCCAATAAGCATTTTGTAGTTCTCCCCGCGACTTCGACGAGAAAGCGATCTCGGTATTATTAAAGTCTAACATATCGTATATAGATAAAGGTAACGTCATGGCGTAGAGACGGGGCGTGCCCCGTCTCCCCCCATAATCAGTTGGTTTTCTTAATTATGACAATTATTTCTCACCTAAGAACGGATACCCGTAGCTCGTCGGAGGAACCAAGCATTCCTTGATACAACGAGGATTCGTCCAGCGAATCAAGTTCAACGAGCCACCGGCCTTGTCATTCGTTCCGGACGCACGGGAACCGCCGAACGGTTGCTGGGCGATCACGGCGCCGGTCGGTTTATCATTGATATAGAAATTACCGGCCGAATAGCGCAAGGTATTGAATGCCTTATCAATCGCATAGCGATCACGGGCGAAAATAGAACCCGTCAATCCGTACGGAGAAGTACGATCACAAAGTTCCAAAGTCTCCTCATATTTAGCGTCGTCATATACGTAGATCGTAATCACCGGCCCGAAGATTTCCTCTACCATGCTCTTGAACATCGGGTCCGTGGTCTGGATAACCGTTGGCTCCACGAAATAACCAACAGATTTGTCCCCGTTACCACCAAAAAGAACCTCTGCGTCCGGAGACTGTTTTGCGTAATCGATATAACTCATGATGTTATCGAACGAAGCCTCATCGATCACGGCATTGACAAAGTTCGTGAAATCCTGCACGTCACCCATCTTGATCTCTTTCAGCATATCGCCCACATAATCTTTCACCTCTTTCCAGAGAGAAGCCGGGATATAGGCCCGAGAACCCGCTGAGCACTTCTGCCCTTGATACTCGAACGCACCGCGTACGATAGCGGTAGCCACATCCAACGCCGGAGCGGAAGGATGAGCGAAGATAAAGTTCTTGCCACCTGTCTCGCCTACGATTTTTGGATAAGATTTATAATGCCCCAAGTTCTCTCCGATCTGACGCCACAAAGTATTGAACGTAGAGGTAGAGCCCGTAAAATGGAACCCCGCCAAATCACGGCTGCCCGTAATCACCTTACCGATCACGCTACCCTGTCCCGGGATGAAATTCACTACGCCATCGGGCAAGCCGGCCTCTTGGAAAACCTTCATCAAGAAATAGTTCGAATGGATCGCCGTAGTAGACGGTTTCCATACCGCCACGTTACCCATCATAGCCGGAGCCATATTCAAGTTGGAAGCGATCGACGTAAAGTTAAACGGCGTGAGCGAGAACACGAAACCTTCCAAGGCTCGGTATTCCATACGATTCAATATACCCGTCTCGGAATAGGGTTGATCGGCATATACTTGACTAGCGTAGAAGGTACTGAAACGCAAGAAATCGATCAATTCGCAGGGAGCGTCGATCTCCGCTTGGAACGGATTCTTGCTCTGTCCCAACATAACCGAAGCGTTCAGGATATAACGATATTTCGTAGCCAACAACTCAGCTACACGAAGCATAATAGACGCACGTTCCACCCATGGAAGTTCTGACCATTCCTTATGCGCTTTCATGGCGGCGTCGATAGCCATTTGTACTTCTTTCTCGCCCGCCTTATGATAAGTAGCCAATACATGATGATGATCATGAGGCATAACGACCTTACCGGTATTACCCGTACGGATCTCTTTTCCGCCAATTACCAGAGGAATATCCCATTCCTCGGAACTTATCTGCGCTAACGCTTTCTTTAAGGATGCTTTTTCACTTGATCCGGGAGCATACGCTTTTACCGGCTCATTAATGGGTTTAGGAAATCTAAAAATAGCATTATCCATAATACTTCAGATTTTTTAAATGGTTATTCAATGAAACTTTCTGCTGTAAACGTAGCAAATTTATTTTAAAACAGTGGCGTATAAACGTTAATATATATCAACCAAAGATAAGCTCATTTCACGGTCTATACAATGATCTAAAAGACCTCTCCCGAAAACAATCCGCGAAAGTTGTTTGTTACATTAACATATTAATCATCTTAAAGGAATAAAATTATGGCAATTAAAAGAGTTTGGATTGAGGAGGATTGCATCGCTTGCGGTACATGCGAGGGCATTTGCCCGGAAGTATTCACTGTTACAGATCGTTCACGTGTAAACGAAGGAGTTAATTTCGATGATTTCGAGGCGGGTATTAAAGAGGCTGCCGAAAGCTGTCCGGTCGAGGTCATCAAATACGAATAGACAAAAACACATTAACCCTTACTTTTCCTTCCTAGATAAAATCTCAGAATCATTGCGCGATCTATAATAACACGTTACCTTTGCGGAGGTAAGGTTAATAACATTAACCTCTTACGGGAATAGAAAGAATCAAAATAAGAAATAAGAAGTAAAATGAGAAAATTAGTATTACTGAGTTTTGTTATTGTCGCCTCTTTGCTATTTTGCGGGGCGCAATCATTAGATAAGATGCAATGGTTCAACGAGCCGGAGCAATGGGAGATTAAAGATAAGTCGCTTTCCATGCAGGTCACTCCCCAAAGCGACTATTGGAGGATTTCCCATTACGGGTTTACGGTAGATGACGCTCCTTTTTATTATGCTACTTATGGGGGTGAATTCGAAGTGAAAGTCAAGATAACCGGTGATTACAAGCAACGTTTCGATCAAGCCGGCCTAATGCTTCGTATCAATCATGAAAATTATATAAAAGCTGGCATAGAATTCGTGGATGGTAAATATAACCTAAGTGCGGTCGTTACGCATAAGACCTCCGATTGGAGCGTTATCACCTTAGACAAAGCGATCCCCTATGTATGGATAAAAGCCGTCCGGAGATTGGACGCCGTGGAGATCTTCTACTCATTCGATGATAAGGAATACACCCTTATGCGTAACGCTTGGCTACAAGACAATATCCCCGTACAAGTCGGGGTTATGGCCGCTTGTCCCGACGGGAAAGGATTTAATGTGACATTCGAGTATTTCAAGGTAAAACACCTCCCGGATCAGCGCCGGTTAGAATGGCTAAAGAAAAATGCTGAATAAGTATTAGATGCTTATCTTTCAGACGCAGATGACACGGATTTGCTATTCTTATCCGTATTATCTGCGTCATTTGTATTAAAAACAAGCCATACCTGTTAATTAGAAAAGAAAACAAGGGCTTTCACCTTCTTTTTGCTTTTTATTCCTATCTTTGGAGCGACATAATACAATAACTTCAGCAAAATGAACGAACAGATACAACAAATCGCGGAGCGTCTGGCCGGATTACGGGATGCACTGGAGATTACGCCGGAAGAAATGGCAAAGGTCTGCAACCTCACGACTGAGCAATATTTGCTGCTGGAAAGCGGCACGGTTGATATTTCCGTTAGCGTATTGCACCAGATCTCACAGGCTTATGGCGTAGAATTAACCACGTTGATGTTTGGCGACGAGCCTAAAATGAGTACGTACTTTATTACTCGTAACGGAAAAGGTGTTGCCGTAGAGCGTACGAAAGCCTATAAGTACCAATCATTGGCCGCCGGTTTCGTCGGACGTAAAGCGGACCCCTTCTTGGTAACCGTACATCCCAAACCAGAGGATGAGCCGATGTATCTCAATTCCCATCCGGGGCAAGAATACAATATGGTATTAAAAGGACGTCTGTTACTGCAGATCAACAATAAAGATCTTATCTTAGAAGAAGGTGATAGTATTTATTTTAACTCAGAGCTTCCTCACGGTATGAAAGCGCTGGATGGGGAAAAGGTCAGTTTCTTGGCCGTCATTTTATAAACGATCAACAGCATGTTAGAAAGATTTATAGATAAAACGACGTTTGAGTCGCAAGAGGATTTTATTAAAAACTTCAAGATCAAGGTTCCGGAGAACTTCAACTTCGGATATGATGTGGTAGACGCTTGGGCTGAGGAAGAACCGGATAAGAAAGCGTTATGTTGGACAAACGATCATGGAGAGCATATTGATTTTACGTTTGCCGACTTGAAACGGTATACGGACCAGACGGCTTCTTATTTCCAATCCTTGGGGATCGGACATGGCGATATGGTGATGCTGATACTCAAACGCCGTTATGAGTTCTGGTTCTCTATCATCGCATTGCATAAATTAGGGGCTGTCGTGATACCGGCTACACACTTACTGACCAAGAAAGATATCGTTTATCGTGCAAATGCCGCCGATATCAAGATGATCGTTTGCGCCGGAGAGGAAGTGATAACGAAACATATCATAGAGGCTTTGCCGGACTCACCGACCGTAAAAAGAGTCGTATCCGTAGGGCCGGAAATACCGGAAGGTTTCGAGGATTTCCAACAGGGTATCCAAAACGCCGCTCCTTTCGTCCGCCCGTCTCACCCGAATAGCAATGACGATATCTCTTTGATGTATTTCACCTCCGGTACGACCGGAAACCCCAAGATGGTGGCCCACGACTTTACGTATCCGCTGGGGCATATCGTGACTGGCAGTTTCTGGCACAACTTGCATAAGGACAGCCTTCACCTGACGATCGCAGATACGGGCTGGGGCAAGGCGGTTTGGGGTAAGCTATATGGGCAATGGATCGCCGGAGCGACCGTATTTGTTTACGACCACGAGAAATTCACGCCTGCGGATATGTTGCAGATGATACAAGATTACCGGATCACCTCGCTTTGCGCTCCTCCTACGATCTTCCGTTTCTTGATCCGGGAGGATATGACTAAATACGATTTATCATCCCTTCAATATTGCACGATCGCCGGCGAGGCCTTGAACCCCGCCGTGTTCGACACGTTCTATAAGTTGACCGGCATTAAATTGATGGAAGGTTTCGGACAGACAGAGACTACGCTGACTGTCGCCACTTTCCCGTGGATGGAGCCGAAACCAGGCTCTATGGGTGTTCCCAACCCACAGTATAAGGTCGATTTATTGCGTCCGGACGGAAGCCGTGCGGAGGATGGCGAGCAAGGACAGATCGTGATCCACACAACAAATGGTAAGCCTATCGGGTTATTCAAGGAATACTACCGGGACGCGGAACGTACCCGGGAAGCTTGGCACGATGGCCTGTATTACACGGGAGACGTGGCTTGGCGTGACGAGGATGGTTACTTATGGTTCGTTGGCCGTGCGGATGACGTGATCAAGAGTTCCGGCTATCGTATCGGGCCGTTCGAGGTGGAAAGTGCCTTGATGACTCACCCGGCGGTAGTGGAATGTGCTATCACCGGTGTCCCCGACGAGATCCGCGGACAGGTAGTAAAGGCCACGATCGTATTGGCGAAGGATTATAAGGATAAAGCGGGTGATGCCTTGATCAAAGAATTGCAAAATCACGTGAAACGTGTCACCGCTCCTTACAAATATCCCCGTGTTGTCGAATTCGTGGACGAACTGCCGAAAACAATCAGCGGAAAGATCCGACGGGTAGAGATCCGGGATAAAGATAATAAATAATAAATCATAACTTTCTTGAAAAGGATCGCTGTAAAAATAGGAAGTAATGTCCTGACCCGCAAGGATGGGACGCTAGATATCACCCGCATGTCCGCGTTGGTTGACCAAGTAGCGGACTTGCATCGGCAAGGTATGGAGATCGTCTTGATCTCCTCCGGTGCCGTGGCTTCCGGACGAAGCGAGATAAAGGCCGGCAAAAAGCTGGATCCCGTATCAGCCCGGCAACTGTATTCGGCGGTAGGGCAGGCCAAGTTGATCAACCGGTATTACGAGTTATTCCGGGAGCATGGCATGACTTGCGGGCAAGTGCTTACTACAAAAGAGAATTTCGGGAGTCGTACGCATTACCTGAACCAGAAGCATTGCATGGAGGTAATGCTTGAAAACAAGGTGATCCCCATCGTGAATGAGAATGATACGATATCCGTAACCGAGCTGATGTTCACGGATAATGATGAGTTATCCGGCTTGATCGCTACGATGATGGGAATGGATGCCTTGGTGATTCTCAGTAATATAGACGGGATTTACAATGGAAATCCGTCGGACCCGGATAGTTCCGTGATCCGGGAAATCGAATGTGGGAAAACAGATTTGTCGGAATATGTACAGACTAGCAAATCATCCTTTGGACGGGGAGGTATGTTGACGAAATGTCATATCGCCCAAAAAGTGGCAGACGAAGGTATTGCGGTTATCATCGCCAACGGCAAAAAGGATAATATCCTTCCGATGTTATTGGCGGTGGATAGCGACACGGTCTGCACCCGTTTCATTCCGGCCTCGAAACCCGTCAGCAGCGTAAAGAAATGGATCGCCCACTCCGAGGGTTTCGCCAAAGGGGAAATACATATCAATAAAGGAGCCGAGGAGGCATTGACCGCCCCGAAAGCGACTAGCGTATTATTGGTTGGAGTAACCCGCATCGAGGGTGATTTCGAAAAAGATGATATCGTAAAGATAATGAATGAGGAAGGCGTGCAAATCGGCGTAGGCTGTACCGCCTATGACAGCGAGGAAGCACGTAAGCAAATAGGACAACGGGATTTAAAACCGCTTATACATTATGATTATCTATATTTGGATTAAAAAGTATGAATGTAAAAGATATGCTGCGACAGGCATCGGATGCGGCTAAACAATTGATAACGCTATCGGATCAAACGATTATCGGGATCTTAAAGGAGACAGCGCAGGTTCTACGGACTCATACGGAGGAGGTACTCGCCGCGAATCGCCAAGATCTGGAACGTATGGACCCAGCGAACCCGAAATACGACCGGCTGAAATTGACAGAGGAAAGGCTACAAGGTATCGCCGCCGATATGGAGAATGTATCGACATTACCTTCTCCATTAAATAAGGTCTTGAGCGAGACTACCCGCCCGAACGGAATGGTTATCCGAAAAGTAACCGTGCCTTTCGGGGTGATCGGTGTGATCTATGAGGCTCGTCCGAATGTTACCTTCGATGTTTTTTCCTTATGTTTCCGAAGCGGTAATGTTTGCGTGCTAAAGGGTGGATCGGATGCGGACTTCTCTAACCGAGCCTTGGTACGCATCATCCATTCTGTATTAGAGCGTCAGGGTATAAATCCGGCGGTATGCACTTTACTACCTCCGGATCGAGAGGCTACGGCGGAATTACTGGGAGCGGTCGGCTTGGTTGACTTAATCATTCCTCGTGGAAGCAGTTCCTTGATTCACTTCGTCCGGGAACACGCGAAAGTTCCGGTGATCGAGACTGGCGCTGGTATCTGTCATACCTATTTTGATCGCTCCGGAGATAAAGGCAAGGGACGTGAGATCGTAAATAACGCAAAGACACGGAGGGTCAGCGTATGTAATGCCTTGGATTGCTTAATCATCCACCGAGAACGTCTATCTGATCTTCCGTATATCTGTGGAAAGCTTCCGGACAGCAACGTAATCATTTATGCGGACGA
Source organism: Parabacteroides sp. 20_3 (assembly GCF_964238835.1). NCBI lineage: Bacteria > Pseudomonadati > Bacteroidota > Bacteroidia > Bacteroidales > Tannerellaceae > Parabacteroides > Parabacteroides sp. 20_3. The sequence continues at coordinate 242,313 of NZ_CAXSNO010000004.1, forward strand.
ACCGGCTTATGCCGCTCTATCCGAACATTATCCGGAGACGCTTTTACAACAGGCTAACGAAAACAGTTTCGGTACCGAGTTCCTCGATTACAAAATGAGTATCCGTACCGTATCCTCTTTAGACGAGGCTCTATCACATATCGCCCGGTACAGTTCAAAACATAGCGAAAGCATAATCAGCGAAGATCCGGAAACTATCCGGCGCTTCCAGCAATTGGTAGATGCCGCTTGCGTATACGCAAATGTATCTACCGCCTTTACTGATGGGGCCCAATTCGGATTCGGGGCGGAGATCGGAATCAGTACCCAAAAGCTACATGCCCGGGGACCGATGGCGCTTCCTGAATTAACGACTTATAAATACATCATAGAAGGAGACGGGCAGACGAGAATATAGGAACTCGCCTGTCTCTTTCTTCTAGAACAACACTTAAATCTAAACGAATAATGTCAACAGTAATAGATTCAAATATTTTCAATACTTTAGTTTCAAATACATTCTATTCCTGTCCTTTAGGAGGGGCTATCTATGATACGGAAGGAAATCTGATAGACTTGAATAAGGCGATGTTCGCTCATTTTTCCTTGGCGGATAAGCATGACTTTATTATAGAACATCTATTTAATAACATCGTACTAACCGATTCCTTGAAGTCATCTTTAAGAAAAGGTGACGCAATTATATGCGAAGAGCCCGTCACGTTTAAAGTAGAACCCATCTATACCGATGAACAGGGGCTTAGCGGGTATACGCTTTGGCTTACGCAGCAGGGAGAAAAAGAAACTGACAGGGAAAATAAACTATTAATGGGACAATTGAACGAGAGCCGGATATTGATGCGGCAAGCGTTGGAAGACGGTAAATTAGCCGCTTACTCATTCAGTTTCGACCGTTTCTCCACTTGCGACAAAAAGCATTGTAACCGCTGTTTTCAATTCTACGGCACGACCAATACTCTATTAGATAAAAACAGGTTTATATGCAGGGCTTTATCATCCGTACGTAAGCCCGAGGATAGTTTAGATTTCTTCTATCTGTTCAATAAAATCCGGGACGAGAAATTATCGTCTCACAACGTCACCTTCCACCTGAGGAATCAAGACGGGACTTATAAGATGTATGAAATATCGGGTAAAAGCATGGATATTGATGAAAGCGGCACCCCACATGTCATTATAGGTAGCATTATCGAAAAGGAAAACGACGAGCTAGCTATCGCGGATCATCAGAAATCCAAGGATCTTTCCCTATTGAAATCTACGTTTCTGGCAAATATGACGCACGAGATCCGGACTCCGCTAAATGCCATCGTCGGCTTCTCCGATATGCTAGGACTGGAAGATGATCCGGAAATGCGTGAACAGTATATTTCCATGATTAAAGAAAATAACACGGCTTTGCTCGAATTAATCAATGACACACTCGAGATGTCCAGAATCGAGTCCAATACGATCAATTGGTCATATGAGGATGTAAATCCGCTCGCTATCATGCACGATGTATACGAATACGCCTCTCCCCGCATATCCGAAAACGTACGGTTAATCTTGGATGATTCTCCAAACGTATCTCTTCACACGGATAAACATAAGCTTATGCTTATCTTGAAAAAACTACTTTCTAACGCCCTCCGATATACGGAGAAAGGAGAAATTCATTTCGGATACCAATCGTTGTATCCGGTCAGCGTGCAATTTTACGTGTCCGATACAGGCAACGGCATCCCGAAGGACAAACTAGGGCACATCTTCGAGCGATTCTTACAATTGAACGAATTTGAACCGGGTACCGGATTGGGACTTTCAATCTGTAAAGGTCTGGTCACCGCCATGGGAGGTACCATTTGGGTGAACTCGGAGGAAGGGAAAGGTTCTACCTTCAGTTTCAAACTACCCATAACACCTCCGGATACGATCTCTTAAACAATTCCTTGGTCTTTCTAAAGGATAATTGACAAGTAGTCATTATCTTTGCCTTTAACAAAATATTATTGTAACAGATATGAGACATTTCACTTGCGTACAGGATTTAGGTGACTTGAAACAAGCGCTTAATGAAGCTTTCGAGATCAAGAAAGATCGTTTCCAGTTTAGTGAACTGGGAAAAAACAAGACGTTGTTGATGATATTTTTCAACTCAAGCCTACGTACCCGCTTAAGCACCCAAAAGGCCGCCATGAACTTGGGTATGAACACGATCGTTTTGGACGTTAACCAAGGTGCATGGAAGCTGGAAACAGAGCGAGGTGTTATCATGGATGGTGATAAACCGGAGCATTTGCTGGAAGCTGTTCCTGTGATGGGCTGTTACTGCGATGTGATCGGGGTCCGTTCTTTCGCACGCTTTGAGAATAAAGAAGATGATTATAACGAAAAGATATTGAGTCAGTTCATCGAGCATTCCGGCCGGCCGGTATTTAGCATGGAAGCGGCGACACGCCATCCGTTGCAAAGTTTCGCCGACTTGATCACGATAGAGGAATATAAGAAAACAGCTCGTCCGAAGGTAGTCATGACTTGGGCTCCTCATCCGAAATCATTGCCGCAAGCCGTTCCAAACAGCTTTGCCGAATGGATGAACGCTACAGATTATGAGTTTGTTATCACTCATCCGGAAGGTTATGAGCTTGATCCTAGATTCGTAGGCAACGCTAAAGTGGAATACGATCAGAAGAAGGCTTTTGAAGGAGCGGATTTCATTTACGCAAAGAACTGGTCCGCTTATAAAGATCCGAATTACGGACAAGTAATCAGCACTGATCGTAGCTGGACCGTAGACGCAGAGAAAATGGCGCTTACGAATAACGCTTATTTCATGCATTGCTTGCCGGTTCGCCGCAATATGATCGTTTCCGATGATGTGATAGAGAGCCCGCAAAGTATCGTAATCCCCGAGGCGGCAAACCGTGAGATCTCCGCACAAACCGTATTGAAAAAAATATTGATGGGATTATCTAATCTTTAGGATAGAGAGATAGGGTATTCTTTACGATGGGCATTCTTAGGTGTTTATAACAGGCATTCTTAACACCTTAGAATGCCCATTGTAAGCATCTAAGAATAGGCATCAAGGTTTTTCAATGTAAACGAGCCATCCCAACAATAAAAGAGTACTCCCCTACTCTTGTAGAAAAGTACTCTTTCTATGGCTGAAAACAAATCTATTAAGCCTCTCCTGTCGGACCTGCGAAGTCCTCAAAATTAGCTGTTTTGTTATTATTATTTCCTGCTTGAAGTTGCTCCCCAAATTTCTTGATATTGTCTTGCAAAGCGAATAACAAACGTTGAGCGTTATCCGGAGTTAAGATTACGCGGCTTTTTACTTGTGCCTTAGGAGCTCCCGGAACCACCCTGATGAAATCTAGGATAAATTCAGAGCTTGAATGAGATATAATAGCCAAATTGGCGTAAGTTCCTTGTGCCATCTCTTCTGATAACTCGATCTGAATCTCGTTATTGACAGGTTTGTTGTTTTCCATACTTTCTTCTTTTAAATTTATGGTGATTAAAAATTGCGAAGACAAATATACATATTTATTCCGGGTTACAAAGGGGTTGAAGACTATAAATGCAAAAACGACTACCTTCTCAGGCAGTCGTTTTCTAGTTGTGTTTTTAATTCTCAATTCTTTAGACCAATGTAAAAATACCTTTTGTGTTTGATATAATTGGTTTTGGCGTTTTAGTTAAGGTTTGTTTTGTCTAAGTGCTAATCTCTTTCACTTGAACTTTACAAAAGTAAGGGCTTTAGCAAAGACCACCAAATACTATATGTGCAATAAATAATACTATATCATCAACGCTTGACACAAATCAATGTAAACATGCTTTAAATCATGTTTTAAATTATAAACCTCGAACGGGAATATTTCTCCCTGTACTCTGTAGGGGTACTCCCCCTACGCCGTTTGAATACCCGGTTGAAATTCGATAGATTATTAAAACCGCACCTGTAACATATTTCAGAAATACTGTCACTTGTATCGGTCAAACGGCATACCGCCTCAGCTACCCGGATCTCGTTCAAGTTATCGATAAATGTCTTTCCCGTCCACTTCTTCAAGAAACGCATCAATGAGGCATCGCTCATATTTGTTAACTTAGCCACTTCCGACAAGGTGATACGTTTTTGATAATTTTCGTGTAAATATAACATGATACTATCTAAACGATCGGTATCGTTATTATTATAGTTCTTTACCGTGTTCACAGCATTCAACCGACGGGCTGCTTTATCCAAAGATAGAATCTTAAGAATCTCGACCAAACGCAACAGGTTCTTGAAAGAATCCGGCTTGTTATCGTTCGACAACATTCTTAATTTATCTTGAATGCCAAGTATCATTTCCCGGCTGAAAACAAGACCACTGGAAGCGTTATCAAACATATCCTTCATGGTCTTGAAATGCCGTCTATTGATCAAGCTATCAAATAACGATTTATGAAATTGTATCGTTATCTCAAAGATCCCATTACACGGACACTTATGGTTCGAGTAAGCATGCTTCGTTCCTCCCGCGATCAACACCAAATCCAGATCATCGATTTCCTCGACCGAATCGCCAACTATCCGGATAGCACCAGCGGCATTCTCCAGATAGTTCAACTCAAACTCCATGTGTACATGTAACGGAAAATTAAACCCCGATTTCGGGCGTTGCATGACCAAGAAGCAATCTTCTGATGAAAGCGGGGTAGTTTCCTTCAATACGTCTACTTTCCCCATACACACAAAGCTTTTTTATTCGAGTATCAACGTACTGATTACCGGGCAATGGTCGGATGGGAACAGATTATTCAACGTTTCAGTCAATACACCATGACGCAATACCTTGATATTCCCTTTCACGAAGATATAATCGATCCATTCACGCTTGTCGTAAGGGATCTTTCCAAAATCATGGAATGTCCATTCCGGGCCGTAAGTAAACCCTGCGATCGTGCGGGAATGAGTCAAATGACGAGGATCACTCGGATTAGTCAATACTTGTATCGGCTCATCAGAAGGCACGGCATTGAAATCGCCAGTCACGATTATAGGCAAATTCTCGGATAATTTCTTCGCTTGCTCCAGCACCAAAGAAGCTCCTTCATGACGAGCCACTTTCCCCATATGATCCAAGTGCGTATTCAAGAAGAAGAATTTCTTTCCTGTATTCTTATCTTTCAAGATCGCCCAAGTAGCTACACGCTCGCATGCGGCGTCCCAACCTTTCTTACCAACGGCATTTATATCTTCGGCTAACCAGAAATTACCGTTTTTCTCAACGGAGAAACGATCCTTACGATAGAAAATCGGAGCGTACTCCCCTTTCGTCTTGCCATCCTCACGACCAACACCCACATAAGCGTATTCCGGTAAACGATCAAGCAAATCATTCAGCTGATTATTCAAGACCTCTTGCGCACCGAACACATCCGCCTCATGGAATTTCACTAAATCAGCAGCGAAATCTCTTCTGAATTTCCATTGATTATCCTTATCACCCGAATTATCGTAACGGATGTTATAAGACATTACATTCATTTTCTCATCGTTGTTTTTAGCGAATAAGCAGCCAGTGGCAAATAAAACCACCATTAAACAAAGTAAAATTCTCTTCATGATATTGATTATTATATGTTTCTTATATGTCTCAGTATTTATCTATGGTCTTTGTTACCTCGCAAAAATAAAGTTTATCCATTTATTAAGCAAATAAGGAAGAACAAAAAAGGCCGACAGATTGCTCTGCCGGCCTTTCTTTATAGTTTATTAAACGTTCCTATTCTTCATCATCTTTGTCCATGGCATTGAAATCAACCACGTTCTTGCGATTAGCGAAGATACGATCGAACTCATCCTTTGCACCTACGATCAGCTTATCAAACTCACGCTGACCGGTACCGGCAGGAATCAAGTGACCACAGATAACGTTCTCTTTCAAACCTTCCAAACGGTCTACCTTTCCGTTGATAGCAGCCTCGTTCAATACTTTCGTCGTCTCTTGGAAAGATGCGGCGGACATAAAGCTGTTCGTCTGCAAAGCGGCACGTGTGATACCTTGAAGGATCTGGTTGGCTGTAGCCGGAATAGCGTCACGTACCTCGACCAACTTAAGGTCACGGCGTTTCAACATACTATTCTCATCTCTCAACTTACGCGCAGTCACGATCTGTCCGGCCTGCAATGTCTGAGAATCTCCCGGATCGGTAACAACTTTCTTGCCCCAGATACGATCGTTCTCGTCCATTACCTCCAACTTATCAACAATCTGCTGCTCCAAGAAGCGAGTATCTCCCGGATCAACCACCTCTACCTTACGCATCATCTGACGAACGATAACCTCGAAGTGCTTATCGTTGATCTTCACACCCTGTAGACGGTATACATCCTGAACCTCATTCACGATATATTCCTGCACAGCCGTCGGACCTTTGATCGCCAAGATATCCGAAGGAGTGGTAGCACCGTCTGATAGCGGCATACCCGCACGGATATAGTCGTTTTCCTGAACCAATAATTGTTTAGACAGAGGAACCATATATTTCTTAACCTCACCCAACTTAGACGTTACAGTGATCTCACGGTTACCACGTTTGATCTTACCGAATCCTACCTCTCCGTCGATCTCAGATACGACAGCAGGGTTAGACGGGTTACGAGCCTCGAACAACTCGGTTACACGAGGAAGACCACCGGTGATATCACCGGCCTTACCTACGGCACGAGGGATCTTAACCAAAACCTCACCAGCTTTCACTACATCACCATTGTCTTTCACGACGTGAGCGCCCAACGGCAAAGAGTAGTTCTTCAAGTAATTACCATTCTCATCCACGATATGAGCGGCCGGAGCCTTCGTCTTATCCTTAGACTCGATGATGATCTTCTCCTTCAAACCGGTAGTCTCATCACTCTCAACCTTGTAAGTTACGTTCTCTACCAAACTCTCGAACTCGATCTTACCGGAAACCTCTGATACGATTACGGCATTGAACGGGTCCCACTCGATGATCACGTCACCCTTCTTAATTGAGTCACCGTTGTTGAAGAACAACTTAGAACCATAAGGTATATTATGAGTCAACAACACGATCTTCGTGTTCGGATCAACAATGCGCATTTCAGCCAAACGGCTTACTACTACCAAATGTTTCTTTCCGCTCACCTCGTCTACCGCCTCAACAGCACGAAGCTCATCGATCTCTAAAATACCATCATATTTAGATGTAATACTATTCTCTGTTGCGATGTTGGATGCGATACCACCGACGTGGAATGTACGCAACGTCAACTGTGTACCCGGCTCACCGATAGACTGCGCGGCGATTACACCGACAACCTCACCCTTCTGAACCATGCGGTTCGTAGCCAAGTTACGTCCATAGCACTTAGCGCAGACACCCTTCTTAGACTCACAAGTCAATACGGAACGAATCTCGACGCTCTCGATCGGAGAGTCTTGGATTGCCTTAGCGGCATCCTCACGGATTTCCTCACCGGAACGAACGATAACCTCGCCCGTAATCGGATGGATCACATCGTGAACAGATACACGACCTAAGATTCTCTCATACAAGGAAGCGATCACCTCTTCGTTATTCTTCAATTCCGTACAAACCAAGCCACGCAATGTACCACAGTCTTCCTCGTTTACGATCACGTCGTGAGAGACGTCAACCAAACGACGAGTCAAGTAACCGGCGTCGGCAGTCTTCAAAGCGGTATCAGCCAAACCTTTACGAGCACCGTGAGTAGAGATAAAGTACTCCAACACGGACAAACCTTCCTTAAAGTTAGAAAGGATCGGGTTCTCGATAATCTGACCACCTTCTGCACCACTCTTCTGCGGTTTCGCCATCAAACCACGCATACCGGACAACTGACGAATCTGCTCCTTAGAACCACGGGCACCGGAATCCATCATCATGTAGATTGAGTTGAATCCATCGTTATCCGCCGTCAATTGCTTAATCAAGATATTAGACAAGTTACTATTAACGTGTGTCCAAGTATCGATAATCTGGTTATAACGCTCGTTGTTGGTAATGAAACCCATATTATAGTTAGCCATGATCTGCTCAACCTCCTCATATCCCTTCTGAACCAACGCGTCTTTTTCAGCAGGAATAAGCACATCGGCCAAGTTGAAAGACAGACCACCCTTAAATGCCATATAGTAACCCAAGTTCTTGATATCATCCAAGAACTGAGCGGTACGAGCTACGCCACAAGCCTTGATTACCCGACCGATGATGTCGCGAAGAGACTTCTTACCCAACACCTCGTTTACATAACCAATCTCTTTCGGCACGAACTCGTTGACCATCAAACGTCCAACAGAAGTCTCAACCATCGTCTTCACCAAGTTACCGTTCGCATCCAAATCCTCCACGTAAACATGGATCGGAGCATGGATATCCAACTTCTTCTCATTGTAAGCGATCGTAGCCTCTTCCGGACCATAGAAAGTCAAACCTTCGCCTTGTGTACCCTTGCGCAACTTGGTAATATAATACAAACCAAGCACCATATCCTGAGAAGGTACGGTAATAGGAGCACCATTCGCAGGGTTCAAGATATTGTGTGAAGCCAACATCAACATTTGAGCTTCCAAAACAGCCTCATTACCTAACGGCAAGTGAACAGCCATCTGGTCACCGTCGAAGTCGGCGTTGAATGCTGTACATGCCAACGGGTGCAACTGGATAGCCTTACCCTCGATCAATTTCGGCTGGAACGCTTGGATACCCAAACGGTGCAATGTCGGGGCACGGTTCAACAATACCGGGTGGCCCTTCATTACGTACTCCAAAATATCCCAAACAACCGGTTCCTTACGGTCAACGATCTTCTTGGCGGATTTCACCGTCTTCACGATACCGCGTTCGATCAATTTACGGATAACGAAAGGCTTATAAAGCTCGGCAGCCATATTCTTCGGCAAACCGCACTCGTGCATCTTTAATTCCGGACCTACGACAATAACCGAACGAGCGGAGTAGTCAACACGCTTACCCAACAAGTTCTGACGGAAACGACCTTGTTTACCTTTCAAACTGTCGGACAAGGACTTCAACGGACGATTGGCGTCTGTCTTAACAGCGCTCGATTTACGAGAGTTGTCAAACAAAGAGTCCACGGCCTCCTGAAGCATACGTTTCTCATTACGTAAGATCACTTCCGGAGCCTTAATATCGATCAATCGTTTCAAACGGTTATTACGGATAATAACACGACGATATAAATCATTCAAGTCAGAAGTAGCGAAACGGCCACCGTCCAACGGAACCAACGGACGCAGTTCGGGAGGGATCACCGGGATCACCTTCATGATCATCCATTCCGGTTTGTTACGACCTCTGGACGCACGAAAAGACTCAACCACCTGAAGGCGTTTCAAGGCCTCGTTCTTTCTCTGTTGAGATGTGTCCGTGTTCGCACGGTGACGCAACTCATAAGAAAGAGAATCCAAGTCCAAGCGAGCCAACAGCTCATAAACAGCCTCAGCGCCGATCTTAGCGATGAACTTATTCGGATCCGTATCCTCTAGCAATTGATTTTCTCTTGGAAGGCTATCCAAAATATCCAGATATTCCTCCTCAGATAATAGGTCTAACTCACCGACCGTGTCTACGCAACCCGGCTGGATCACGACGTAGCGTTCGTAATAGATGATGGAATCCAGTTTCTTGGTAGGAAGACCTAGCAAGTAACCGATTTTATTAGGCAAAGAACGGAAATACCAAATATGGGCAACAGGAACCACCAAATGGATGTGTCCCATACGTTCACGACGAACTTTCTTTTCCGTAACTTCCACTCCACAACGATCGCAGACAATACCTTTGTAACGGATACGCTTGTACTTACCGCAATGGCACTCATAGTCCTTGATCGGACCAAAGATACGCTCACAGAACAAACCGTCACGCTCAGGCTTATACGTACGATAGTTAATTGTTTCCGGTTTCAAAACCTCACCGCTGGAGTTCTCTAGGATCTCCTCAGGGGATGCCAGACCGATGGTTATTTTTGAAAAGTTACTCTTTATCTTGTTTTCTTTTCTAAAGGCCATATTATTTATTTATAAAGAGTTATCAATAGATAAAGTAGACGGGCCGTAGCCCACCTACTTCTTTATTGTTATTGAATTAATCCAGAGTGAAACTCAAACCAAGTCCTCTCAACTCGTGCAATAATACATTCAGAGATTCAGGAATACCCGGCTGTGGCATCGGATCACCCTTCACGATCGCCTCATAAGCCTTCGAACGTCCTACAACGTCATCAGACTTAATCGTAAGAATTTCCTGAAGAACATGAGCGGCACCGAAGGCTTCCAGTGCCCAAACCTCCATCTCTCCGAAACGCTGACCACCGAACTGTGCCTTACCACCTAACGGCTGTTGCGTAATCAAAGAGTACGGACCGATTGAACGGGCATGCATCTTATCGTCAACCATGTGGCCCAACTTCAAGAAGTAAGTCACACCCACCGTAGCAGGTTGGTCGAAACGCTCACCAGTACCACCATCATACAAGTAAGACTTACCGTAGCGAGGAATACCAGCTTTGTCTGTCCATTCGTTCAAATCATCCAAAGTCGCGCCATCGAAGATCGGAGTAGCGAACTTAACGTCCAGCTCACGTCCGGCCCAACCCAACACGGCCTCAAAAATCTGTCCCAAGTTCATACGAGAAGGCACACCCAGCGGGTTCAAGCAGATATCCACCGGAGTACCGTCTTCCAAGAACGGCATATCCTCCTGACGAACGATCTTTGATACGATACCCTTGTTACCGTGGCGACCGGCCATCTTATCACCTACCTGAATCTTACGTTTCTTGGCGATATAAACCTTAGCCATCTGTACGATACCTGTCGGCAGCTCATCACCGATCGTCAAGTCGAACTTCTTACGTCTCAACTCAGCGTCAAGCTCCTTGTACTTCTTCAAATAATTCAAGATAACCTGCTTGATCAACTCATTTTTCTGAGCGTCTGCCGTCCACTTGCTTACTTGGATGGAGTTATAATCCAATTCTTCCAGAGATTTGCGGGTAAACTTAGCACCCTTAGCGATAATCTCCGTATTCATATAGTCTTTAACACCTTGAGAAACCTTGCCGTTTGTAAGCACTAACAACTTATCAACTAACAAAGTCTTCAAGCTAGCCATCTTTTCTTCGTATTCCTCGTCCAACTTCGGCAAGATCGCCTTATCAGTCAATCTGGATTTACGTTTCTTGACAGCCTTCGAGAACAAAGCGGTCTCGATAACCACACCGCGCAAAGACGGAGTAGCCTTCAAGGAAGCATCCTTCACATCACCCGCCTTATCACCAAAGATAGCACGCAGCAATTTTTCCTCCGGAGATGGATCAGACTCACCTTTCGGAGTGATCTTACCGATCAAGATATCACCCGGCTCGATACGAGCACCAACACGAACAATACCTCTCTCATCCAAATCCTTGGTAGCCTCTTCGCTGACGTTAGGGATATCGGAAGTCAATTCCTCCATACCACGCTTTGTCTCACGTACCTCAAGGATATACTCGTCAACGTGAACAGACGTAAAGAAGTCCTCGCGAACCATACGCTCGTTCAACACGATAGCATCCTCATAGTTATAACCCTTCCAAGGCATGTAAGCCACCTTCACGTTACGTCCCAAAGCAAGCTCGCCTTTCTGGGTTGAGTAACCCTCGGTAAGGATATCGCCGGCTTTCACACGTTGTCCGCGATGACAGGTCGGTTTCAAATCGACTGTCGTACTTTGGTTGGTCTTACGCCATTTCGGGATATTATATGTCTTAACCGCATCCTCGAAGCTAACGAATTCCTCGTCCTCCGTGCGGTCATATTTAATCTTGATACAAGTAGCATCAACGAACACAACCTCGCCCTCACGCTCAGCCATAATCTGAGTACGAGAGTCACGAGCAACCTGCGCCTCGATACCGGTACCAACGATCGGAGCGTCCGTACGCAACAAAGGAACCGCCTGACGCATCATGTTAGATCCCATCAACGCACGGTTAGCGTCATCATGTTCCAAGAACGGGATCAATGAAGCTGCGATAGAAGCGATCTGCTGCGGAGCCACGTCCATCAAGTCAATCTCAGAAGGAGGGACAACAGGGAAGTCAGCCTCGAAACGAGCCTTCACCTTATCGCGGATAAACTTACCGTTATCATCCAATGGAGCGTTACCTTGAGCGATTGTCAACTCTTCCTCTTCCTCCGCCGTGTAGTATTGCAAGCCTTCCTCAGAGAAGTCGACCTTTCCATCTGCCACCTTACGGTACGGAGTCGAGATGAAACCTAGATCGTTGATCTTAGCGTATACACATAAAGAAGAGATCAAACCAATGTTCGGACCTTCCGGGGTCTCAATCGGACAAAGACGACCATAGTGCGTATAGTGAACGTCACGAACCTCGAATCCGGCACGCTCTCTAGACAAACCTCCCGGACCTAGGGCTGATAAACGACGCTTGTGCGTGATCTCCGCCAACGGGTTCGTCTGGTCCATGAACTGAGACAAGGCATTCGTTCCGAAGAAAGAGTTAACCACGGAAGAAATCGTCTTCGCGTTGATCAAATCAATCGGAGTAAACACCTCATTATCGCGAACGTTCATACGTTCACGAACTGTACGTGACATACGAGCCAAACCAATACCGAACTGGTTATACAATTGCTCGCCAACCGTACGTACACGACGGTTGCTTAAGTGGTCGATATCATCCACGATAGCCTTCGAGTTGATCAACTCGATCAGGTACTTGATGATCTCGATAATATCTTCTTTAGTCAAAACCTTAACATCAGCGCTTGTAGTAAGGCCTAACTTCTTGTTGATCCTGTAACGTCCCACCTCACCCAGATCATAACGTTTCTCTGAGAAGAACAGGTTCGTGATAACCTCGCGTGCGCTAGCCTCATCAGCCGGTTCCGCATTTCTCAACTGTCTGTAGATATACAACACAGCTTCCTTCTCGGAGTTACTCGGGTCTTTCTGGAGCGTATTATATATGATAGCATAGTCAGACAGATTCTGGTCCTCACGATGCAACAAGATATTTTGCGTGCCTGAATCCAAGATAGCCTCGATATTGTCGCTATCCAGTACAGACTCACGGTCGATGATAACATCGTTACGTTCAATAGAAACCACCTCACCGGTATCCTCATCTACGAAATCCTCCACCCAAGTCTTCAAAACACGAGCGGCCAGCTTACGTCCGATAAACTTCTTCAGGTTTGCTTTCGTTACCTTCACCTCTTCCGCAAGGTTGAAGATTTCAAGAATATCTCTATCGCTTTCAAAACCAATAGCTCTCAAAAGAGTAGTTACAGGCAATTTCTTTTTACGGTCGATGTAAGCGTACATCACATTGTTGATGTCCGTAGCGAACTCGATCCATGACCCCTTGAACGGGATAATACGTGCGGAGTACAACTTCGTTCCGTTTGCGTGCGTGCTTTGTCCGAAGAATACGCCCGGAGAACGGTGCAGCTGAGACACGACAACACGCTCGGCGCCGTTGATCACGAAAGTACCTCTGTCCGTCATATACGGGATCGGACCCAAGTATACATCTTGGATCACCGTATCGAAGTCCTCATGATCCGGGTCCGTACAGTACAGTTTTAACTTCGCTTTTAAAGGCACGCTATAGGTTAACCCGCGAGCGATACACTCATCGATACAGTAACGAGGCGGATCTATATAGTAATCTAAGAACTCCAACACAAAATTGTTACGGGTATCCGCAATCGGGAAATTCTCGGCAAATACCTTATACAATCCCTCCTTCTTTCTCTTTTCAGGAGGAGTGTCAAGTTGAAGAAAGTCTTGGAACGACTTCAATTGAACTTCGAGAAAGTCCGGATACGGGAACTGATTCTTTATCGAAGCAAAATTAACTCTTTGGTTTTCAGCTGTTGAAGACATCTAGTAAGGAATTTATTGAACTTATTGAAATTATAGACACAAAAAGGTTAAGAGTCTTCGTAGTCGGAGACTCTTAACCAAATCACCTGGAAACCAGGTTATAAATACTATTTAAGCTCAACTTCAGCTCCAGCCTCTTCCAACTGTTTCTTCAATGCCTCAGCATCAGCTTTAGCGATACCTTCCTTGATTGCACTAGGAGCGCTATCTACCATATCCTTAGCCTCTTTCAAGCCAAGACCTGTTAATTCTTTAACTAACTTAACGATAGCTAATTTATTAGCACCTGCTGCTTTCAATACAACATCGAAAGAAGTCTTCTCTTCTGCAGCGGCAGCAGCACCACCAGCAGCAGGACCAGCAACAGCAACAGCTGCAGCAGCAGGTTCGATACCGTACTCTTCTTTAAGGATAGTAGCTAATTCGCTAACTTCTTTAACGGTCAAGTTTACTAATTGTTCTGCAAAAGCTTTCAAATCTGCCATTTTTGTATGATTTAAATGATTATTTATCTGTGTAATGTTTTAATGAAAAATTATCTTTCTTCCAAAGTCTTCAACAGACCATGGATAGTTTGTCCTGATGACTGAAGAGCAGAGATAACGTTCTTCGCCGGAGATTCCAACAATGCGATAACATCGGCAATAAGTTCGTTTTTGCTCTTGATATTTACTAATGCCTCAAGATTCTCAGCACCTACATAGAAGCTTTCTTGTACGTAAGCAGCCTTCAAAGCCGGTTTAACGACTGCACCTTTTTTAGCGTCCTTAGTAAAATCCTTAATCAGGCGAGCGGGAGCATTAGCGACTTGTGAGAACATCACAGCCGTATTGCCTTTCAAAGCTACGTTAAGATCAGAGAAGTCACCCTCAATGTTCTCCAACGCTTTCTTAAGCAAGTTATTCTTTACAACGACTAACTTAACCTCACGCTTGAAACACTCTCTTCTCAATTTGCTGGTTTTCTCAGCGTCCAACGCCTCGATATCCGTCAAATAGAAATTAGGATATTCCTTTAATGTTTCAGTTAATTGACCTATAACAGTTCCTTTATCTTCCTTTCTCATTGTTCAATTGTTTTTTAGTTTTCTTCAACTGATTTGGGGTCAATTTTAATACCCGCACTCATAGTACTAGAAAGATAAATACTCTTTATATACGCACCTTTAGCCGCAGTAGGTTTCAACTTGATCAAAGTTGAAATAAACTCCTTAGCATTGTCACGAATCTGTTCCGGAGTGAAAGACACCTTACCAACAGATGTGTGAACGATACCGCTCTTATCTACCTTAAAGTCGATCTTACCTTGCTTAACCTCCTTCACCGCATTTCCGATCTCATTGGTAACCGTACCACTCTTTGGGTTAGGCATCAAACCACGAGGGCCTAATACGCGACCAAGAGCTCCGATCTTACCCATGATAGAAGGCATAGTGATGATAACATCAATGTCAGTCCAACCGCCTTTAATCTTATTAATATACTCATCCAATCCAACATAGTCAGCTCCAGCGGCAGTAGCTTCAGCTTCCTTGTCCGGAGTACATAATGCGAGAACCCTAACCTGCTTACCAGTTCCGTGAGGCAATGAAACCACGCCTCTCACCATTTGATTGGCCTTACGGGGGTCAACACCTAAACGGACATCAACATCTACGGATGCGTCAAACTTAGTTGTAGTAATTTCCTTCACTAAAGCTGAAGCTTCTTTCAATGTATATGCTTTCCCAGCTTCAATCTTGCCCAAAGCCAACTTTTGATTCTTTGTAAGTTTACTCATCTCAATTGAAGTTTATTAATTATTACCCGGGAATGTCCCTTTAACAGTGATACCCATACTTCTGGCTGTTCCCGCAACCATTCTCATGGCTGACTCGACAGTAAAGCAGTTTAGATCGACTAATTTGTCTTCAGCGATAGCTTTCACCTGCTCCCATGTGATCTCAGCGATCTTAGCACGGTTAGGTTGAGCGGAACCGCTCTTCTTCTTAGTAGCTTCCAACAACTGGATTGCCACAGGAGGAGTTTTAACGACAAAGTCGAAAGACTTATCGGCATAGTAAGTAATTACAACAGGTAATATCTTACCAGCCTTGTCTTGGGTCTTGGCATTAAATTGCTTGCAAAACTCCATAATGTTAATACCCTTAGAACCCAAAGCAGGTCCTACTGGGGGAGAAGGGTTTGCTGCTCCTCCTTTAATCTGCAATTTGATTTGTCCAGCAACTTCTTTAGCCATTGTTTCTAAAATTTTTTAGATATATAACATCAATAACAGAAAGGTAGCACTTTTCGTAACCAGAGTACTATTCTTTCTCAACTTGCATATAACCCAACTCAAGGGGAGTCTTGCGTCCGAAGACCTTAACCATCACCTTTAGTTTCTTTTTCTCGGCGTTGACCTCTTCGATTATACCCGTGAAACCGCTGAACGGTCCAAAAGTAATCTTCACACTCTCGCCAACATAGAACTGGATATCCAGATCCTCTTGTTGTTCCTGCAACTCGTCAACCGTACCTAAGATACGATTCACTTCCGCAGGACGTAATGGCACGGGGGTATCAGAACCACCCAAGAAACCAATCACATTCGGAATGTTCCGCAATCGATGAGCAACCTCACCGACCAAAGCAGCCTCGACCAGCACATAACCCGGCAAGTAAGCCCTTTCTTTCATGACCTTCTTACCGTTTCGTACCGTAAAGGTTTTCTCAGTCGGAATCAAGACTTGAGATACATATTCTCCCAGATCCGTATTCTTCAGCTCAGCCTCTAGATATTCCCGTACCTTGTTCTCCTTGCCACTGATGGCACGCAGAACATAAAATTTCTTTTGGATATCAGACATACCTTAACTGATTAGAAAATTTGGTTGTAGAAGAAACGCATAACAGCCTCGAAGGCCCCGTCAACAACAAAGATCAATGCGGCGATGATAAGGGAAGCAAACATAACAACAACCGCACTATTGGAAAGCTCTGCTCTCGTAGGCCAAGAAACTTTATAAACAAGTTCGTTATAAGATTCCTTAATATAAGTAATTATCTTTTTCATCGAATCTATAGATTTTAGCACGGAAGGAGAGGCTCGAACTCCCGACACCTGGTTTTGGAGACCAGTGCTCTACCAACTGAGCTACTTCCGTAGAAATAGCCAGCCCTTAAAAAGACTGGCTATAACATTATCTAATGCTTGAATTAGTTCTCTAATTCTGTGATCTGGCCTGCACCTACTGTACGTCCACCCTCGCGGATAGCGAAACGAAGACCTACGCTACATGCTACCGGATAGATCAACTCAACCTCGATCGTTACGTTATCACCCGGCATTACCATTTCTGTTCCTTCCGGCAAAGTGATCTCACCAGTTACATCCAATGTACGGATGTAGAACTGAGGACGATATTTGTTGTGGAACGGAGTGTGACGACCACCTTCCTCTTTCTTCAAGATATAAACCTCAGCCTTGAACTTAGAATGCTCTTTAACCTGACCCGGGTGGCAGATTACCATACCACGCTTGATCTCATTCTTATCGATACCGCGAAGCAACAAACCAACGTTGTCACCAGCCTCACCTTGATCCAATAACTTACGGAACATCTCAACACCTGTAACAACAGATTTCTTACCAGCAGCGCCAAGACCGATGATCTGAACTTCCTCACCAACCTTAACAATACCTGTCTCGATACGACCTGTAGCAACAGTACCACGACCCGTGATTGAGAATACGTCCTCAACCGGCATCAAGAACGGCTTGTCGATTTCACGCGGAGGCAGAGGAATCCAAGTATCACAAGCTTCCATCAACTCCATTACTTTATCTTCCCATTGAGGATCACCGTTCAATGCACCAAGAGCAGAACCACGGATGATCGGAGTGTTGTCACCGTCGAATTGATAGAATGAAAGCAACTCTCTCATCTCCATCTCAACCAATTCCAACATTTCCTCGTCGTCAACCATGTCACACTTGTTCATGAATACAACCAATCTCGGAACGTTTACCTGACGAGCCAAAAGGATGTGCTCGCGAGTTTGAGGCATAGGACCATCAGTAGCAGCAACTACGATGATAGCACCGTCCATCTGAGCAGCACCAGTTACCATGTTCTTTACGTAGTCGGCGTGACCCGGACAGTCTACGTGAGCATAGTGACGGTTTGCAGTCTGATACTCTACGTGAGAAGTGTTGATTGTGATACCTCTCTCTTTTTCTTCAGGAGCGTTGTCGATAGAATCGAATGAACGCAACTCTGAAAGACCTTTCTTTGCCAATACTGTTGTGATAGCAGCTGTCAAAGTTGTTTTACCGTGGTCAACGTGACCAATCGTACCAATGTTCACATGTGGTTTCGATCTGTCAAATTTCTCTTTTGCCATAACTTAATTGTTCTTTATTTGATTAATGATCATGTTCAATTTTCAATTGAGCCGGTGCCGAGACTTGAACTCGGGACCTCTTCCTTACCAAGGAAGTGCTCTACCGCTGAGCTACACAGGCAACTTATAAGAGCGGAAGACGGGGCTCAAACCCGCGACCCTCAGCTTGGAAGGCTAATGCTCTATCAACTGAGCTACTTCCGCAAGACCGAATGAACCAACCAATTCTCTCCTTTGTTTCATTCGTGTGGGCAGTGATGGATTCGAACCACCGAAGGCGAAAGCCAGCTGAGTTACAGTCAGCCCCATTTGGCCACTCTGGTAACTGCCCATTCCAATACATTCTTTTGAGCCTCTTGTCGGATTCGAACCAACGACCCCGAGATTACAAATCACGTGCTCTGGCCAACTGAGCTAAAGAGGCGATACTTCTAAAAGCAGCCGTTTCGTCACCACGGCGAAACGGCTGCAAATTTAGATATTATTTCTTACATACCAAATTTATCTACCGTTTTTTTTATTTGGCTCTGATTTTTTCTTTGAATTTAACCAGTTGCTTCTCCAAAGCCTCAACACAATCGTCTATCGCCCCTTCGAAAGTATCGTTTATTTTATCAGCGAAACATTCCCCGTTCTTCACGGACAACATTATACTGGCCTGCTTGTTCTTCACCGTCTCAGGCTTAACCACCTTCAATGTAACCTCTGCCAATATAATACCATCGAAGTATTGCTCCAATTTAGAAACTTTCTTCTGAATAAACGCCTCCAACTGTGCAGTTGCGTCGAAATGAATTGCTTGAATTCTAACGTCCATAATAACCTCCTTCTTTTTTTGCTCTTGGATGAGCATGATACACTTTTTTTAATTCCTCAAAGGTTGTATGCGTGTAAACACTGGTAGACGCTAAACTGCTATGACCTAATAAATCTTTCACAGCGTTCAGCTCGGCTCCGTTGTTTAACATACTCGTTGCAAATGAATGTCGTAACACGTGTGGACTTCGTTTCGCCAGCATGGGTATCTCCGACAATTGCTTTTTTACTATATTATAAACAATCCCCGTCGACAACTGGTTCCCGTTCTTTCGAACGAAAAACCATTCACCGGCTGCCTCAACCTCACGATCACGAACTTCCGTGTATGCAAGCATTAAGTTTTTTAAACCCTCCGCAAAAGGAATCAACCGCTGCTTGTTCCGCTTTCCGGTTACCTTGACCTGCATCGCCTCATAATCCACATCCACGTTTCGTATGCCGATTAACTCTGAGCGGCGCATCCCGGTATCGTATAGCATCTCAATGACCAACCGATTCCTCACACCTTCAAAATCCTCATCAAATCCGTCCCCGTCCAACAACGCCTCCAACTCGCTATCCTTAATAAAATAAGGTAAGGGTTTCTTCGTTTTCGGACCGTTCACCAATCTCAACGGATTCGCGGAGACAATGCCCCGTTTCATGAGAAACTTAAAAAAAGATTTCAAAGAACTTAATTTCCGGTTTACCGATACGGGAGAAAGCTTCTCGTCCATCAAACTGACGATCCAGCTTCTCACGAAATCCGAGTCGATTTCCCCGGGGTCGAATACACCTTCTCGATGCTCTCTTACATACCTCTGGAATTGGTCCAAATCTTTCGAATAGGCACCAATCGTATAATTGGAATAGTTCCGCTCATACCGGAGATAGTTTAGAAAGTCATCGATCAGCATATTCTCGTTGCATCAACATTCATGCAACGAAAATAGGAATAAGAATTCAATAAAACAAGCCCGGAAGCTATAATTATTCTTCTACTTGTTGCAAATGCTGTACGTAGATAGCACGCATAGTCTGCTTTCTCTTCGTAACAGACGGTTTCTCGAAAGCCTGACGGCCTCTCAATTCCTTGACTACACCTGTTTTCTCGAACTTTCTCTTGAATTTCTTAAGCGCCTTCTCGATGTTTTCGCCTTCTTTTAATGGAACTACGATCATAATTTAAATTGTTATATTGTTTAATTATTTATATCCTCAAATTGAGCGGCAAAATTACTGATTGTTTCGGGATTAGCAAAACTTTCAGCGATTATTTTTATAAAAGATGCCTTTCTCCGTAATTATAGCCGTGATTAGCTCGTGGGGAGTAATGTCGAAGGCGGGGTTGTAGACTTTTACGTCTTTCGGGGCCATACGCCTTGAATACCACATCTCGGTGACCTCATCGGGGTTACGTTCCTCTATTACAATGGAATCGCCGTCCGGGCACGAGCTATCGATGGTGGATGTCGGGCCTAATACATAGAAGGGGATCTTGTAATGCCGGGCCAAGATAGCCACTCCGGACGTGCCGATCTTATTCGCCACGTCGCCATTGGCGGCTACACGGTCGCAACCTACGATCACGGCTTGCACCCAGCCTTTCCGCATGACGATAGAGGCCATATTATCGCAAATCAGCGTCACGTCCACGCCGGCCCTGCTTAGCTCATAGGCCGTGAGCCGGGCGCCTTGCAACAAAGGACGGGTCTCGTCAGCGAAGACCTTGAAACCATAGCCTCTCTCCTGCCCCAGATAAATCGGCGCCAAGGCGGTGCCATACTCCGAGACCGCCAGATGTCCGGCGTTGCAATGCGTAAGGATTCCCATCCCGGGACGGAGTAGCTCCAGACAGTTCTCGCCGATCTGCCGGCAAGCGGCGGCGTCTTCCTCCCGGATCGCGATCGCTTCCTTATATAATAGCTCTTTCCATTCCGGGACAGACAAGGTTGGATGAGCGACCAATACCCGCTCCATCCGGTTCAGCGCCGCCACCAGATTCACCGCTGTCGGACGGGAACCGGCCAGATACTCCTTGATCTTCCGAAACTCATTCACGAAAACGGATTTCTCCGCCGTATCGATCCGACGGGCGCAGACATAGATACCATAAGCGGCCGCTACCCCGATAGCAGGTGCTCCACGTACCTTTAATTTATAGATAGCGTCCCATATCTCCTCGGCAGTGGTAAGGGTCAGATACGCTTCCTTACCCGGCAGCAGAGTTTGGTCCAAAATGATCACACCGTCCGCTTGCTCGTTGAAACGCACGGTCTTTAAATCAGATAGAGTTTGTATCATTCGATATGAATATATTAATAGTTCACGGGACCCAGCGTAGCTTCTATCGCCACCCCTGCGGCGGTAACCGCTATCGCTCCTACGACAAGGCCTGCCGTAGCTCCATGAGTCTCTTTCACGTAAAAGAAATCGCCGGATTGCTGCTGTCCCTCATCGAAATACTGGGGAGCCACGTCGCCGACCTTGATCAATTTCGCCAGATAGAAGTTCCGCTCAAAAGAGGAATGCTTCAAGGGCTTCCCATTGGTCCCTCCGGCGAACAACGTCAGGTAGCTACGGAATCTCAGCGGAGAATCTTCCTCCGTAAAATCCTTCACTCGGATATTTACGGTGGTGTTTGCTTTCGTTGTCATTTGCTCCTTTACATACTCTTCCTTCGGGATCTCGTTAAACGGGAAGTTGGCTAATTGCAAAGGCGTATTGACTAATTTGGAATGCGGCGGGATAAACTCAACGCCCTTCGGCAAACTCACATCACCGGAGAAGGAACCTTCCGAGTAGCTCCACCCGCTGCTGCTCCTATCGCTCCAATGAAAGGAGCTACCGGATGCCACGCTAGAGCTCTCGCCTCTCACCGAGGCCACTTTCGGATCGTAGGTGGTAGCCACGTCATCGATAATCAGCGCCGACCGCCCCCAATCCACATACAAGGGTTCATCCAATTTATTATAAATGGTAATAGTAACCGGGGCGTTCTCTCCCCAGAAACGATAAGAGATACGTACCGTATCGTTTTCCTGCACAAAATCACCTCTCTCATTCTTCTCCCCGACGGGGTCATTCGAGTTCAACATCGAATAATAATAAGAAGAACATGCGCTCAAACCGAGAAGCAGAGCCGCAAAGACAAAAAGATAAAGCAGATTCCTCATGGCACTTCTTATTTGTTTCTACAAAGTTAGCAAATTATTCCTTGATATCTATTGGGTGCCTTATCTTTAACTTGATTTAAAGGGATCGGTTCACAAGGTTGTGGACCACAAGGCTGTGAGCCCATACACGTTTATCATAACCTTTAGCTCTTTTATCCGGAATCCTTACCCTTTTCTCTTTTATATATTGTACCTTTGAAGCTGAAGTATTCATCATCTACCATCCGTTGGACAATCATCCAACAGATGGTAGATGATCGTCCAACAGTTGGTGCATGATCATGCAACAGCTGTTGAAAGATGAATTCTTCTTGAAGAAACCGCTAAGCTCGCCTATAGAAACGAGTAAGCGATCTAGAAGAATCGGACAAAAGATCTATAACCATTTAAACACAGCACAGATGTCAGCAAATTACAAGTTAGTCAGAAATCCCAACCCGAATCCAGAGGAATCCGGGAAGTCATTACCCCTACATCCTCGTTTGGTCTCTTGCGGGACGATACATACGGGTGAGTTCATCAATAGAGCGAAGTCCCGGTCTTCTTTCTCTCCCGCGGATATGAAAGGGATCTTGCAGCTTTTCCAAGACATGATGGTGGACTTCCTCATGTACGGTTATAACGTGGAGCTAGAGGGGATCGGTACTTTCAGCGTCTCACTGAAAAGCCGGCCCGTCATGGAAAAGAATGAGATCCGGGCGGAATCCATCCATTTCAAGGACGTGAAGTTCAGATCGTCCAAGGAACTAAGAGACCGACTGAAGACCATGCCGGTGTTTCGTGACGAGTACACGGTTAGCGATCCCGCGTATCCCTCCGCCAAGGAATGCGAGCAAGAGGTATTCCGTTATCTGGAGACGAACCCTTTTATCCACCAGAAGAAGTATATGTCGCTCTGCGGATGCTCCAGAAGTAAGGCTTCCCTCGACTTGCGGCGGCTGGTAGAGGAAGGGAAACTGCGGTGGGAAAAGCTAGGCACTTCCCATCTATATTATAAGGTAGAAGAGCCGGTTTCCGGCGAGACAAATCCAAAATAATTCATTAACTTTGCGAGTATTAATGTTGACTAAAATAAAATGCGATGAAAACAAACATTCCTGAACGTATCGCCGCCCTACGGGAGGCTATGAGACAACAGAAGGTTGACGCTTATATCATACCCAGTTCCGACCCGCACCTAAGCGAGTATCCGGCCGATCGCTGGAAATCGAGAGAATGGATATCCGGCTTCACCGGCTCGGCGGGAACGATCGTGGTCACCGCGGACAAGGCGGGCTTATGGACCGATTCCCGGTATTTCCTGCAAGCGGCCAGCCAACTGGAAGGTTCTGGTATCGAACTCTATAAGTTGGCGCTTCCGGAGACACCGTCTATCACGGAATTCCTCTTGCATGAGTTACACGCCGGACAGGCCGTAGGGCTGGACGGGCAAACCTATAGCGCCGCCGAAGCGAGTGCCTTGGCAAATAAACTAAACCGTAAAGAAATCAAGCTGGATACCTCGGCCGACCTGATCGAGGGTATCTGGAAGGACCGTCCCGCCGTTCCCGGAAACCCGATATTCGAGATGCCGGAAGCATTAAGCGGAGCCTCCGTGCACGAGAAACTAGACCTAATCAATAACCAGTTGCGGAGCGAGGGCGCCGACTGCTTGATCCTCGCCGCCTTGGACGAGATCGCATGGACATTCAATATCCGGGGTACGGACGTGACCTATAACCCGGTCGTAGTCAGCTACGCCTTCGTATCGGAGGATGAGAGCGTGCTATTCATCAAGCCGGAGAAGCTGACCGCCGAGATCACCGAGCATTTGAAGAAAGAAGGGGTTACGCTGGCCGAATACTCCATGATCCAGAGGTATCTATCCCGCCTACCGGAAAACAGCCGGGTATTCGTGGATATGAACAAGACGAACGTCTCCTTATACGACGCGATCCCGGGAAGCTGTACGATCGTGGAAGGGATCTCCCCCGCCAACCACTTGAAGAGCATCAAGAACGAGACCGAGATCAAGGGCTTCCAAAACGCCGTGGTAAAAGATGGTGTCGCCTTGACAAAATTCTATATCTGGCTGGAGAAACAAATGGCGGAAGGAGCCCAAGTTACAGAGATCAGCGCCGCCGAGAAGCTGACCGCCTTACGTGCGGAACAACCGCAATACATCATGGATAGCTTCGGCACGATCTGCGGCTACGCCGAGCATGGAGCGATCGTTCATTACTCCGCTACGCCGGAGACGGACGCGACCTTGAAACCGGAAGGATTGCTTTTGATCGATTCCGGCGCACAATATCTGGACGGTACGACGGATATCACCCGCACGATCGCCCTTGGAGAGCCGACGGAGCAGATGAAAAAGGATTTCACCCGTGTGTTGAAAGGTACGATCAGCTTGGCGAAAAGCAAGTTTCCCGCCGGAACACGAGGTTCCCAGATCGATATCCTTGCCCGTAAAGCGCTATGGGATTCCGGAATCAATTACTTGCACGGAACCGGTCACGGTATCGGCCATTGCCTAAACGTACACGAAGGCCCCCAAAGCATCCGCATGGAGGAGAACCCGGTGACCTTGAAGCCCGGAATGGTGATCAGCGACGAGCCGGCCATGTATCGTACCGGCGAATACGGTATCCGTACGGAGAACATGATCTTGGTACGTGAGGACAGCGAGACGGAATTCGGGAAATTCCTAGGATTCGATACGCTGACGCTTTGTTTCATCGACACGAGCTTGATTATCATCCCCATGCTCTCTGTCCGCGAGCACGCTTGGCTGAACAAGTACCACCAAATGGTCTACGACAAGATCAGCCCGTTCTTGAACGAGGAGGAGAAAGCTTGGCTGAAAGAGAAAACAACAGAAATTTAAACAACTAAAAATGGCATTAATTAAATCCGTTCGTGGCTTTACCCCGAAGATCGGTAAAGACACTTTTTTAGCAGACAACGCCACGATTATAGGTGACGTAGAGATCGGTGAAGGTTGCAGTATCTGGTTTGGCACCGTGCTTCGCGGCGACGTGAACTCGATTCGCATCGGCAACGGCGTAAACGTACAGGATGGTTCCGTCCTTCACACCTTATATGAGAAATCGACGATCGAGATCGGCGATGATGTATCCATCGGCCATAACGTAACGATCCACGGGGCGAAGATTTGCAATGGCGCCTTGATCGGAATGGGCTCCGTGGTATTGGATCACGCCGTAGTAGGCGAGGGAGCGATCATCGCCGCAGGTTCCGTAGTATTAAGCAAGACGATCGTCGAGCCGGGCAGTATCTACGCCGGAGTTCCCGCTAAGTTCGTCAAGAAGGTTGATCCCGAGCAAGCGAAGGAGATCAACCAAAAGATAGCCAAGAACTATCATATGTATTCTTCTTGGTATAAAGAATAATAGCATGTATTTGATTATTTGAATTATAAACCATATATTTGTATCTATGAAAAAAGGGACAATAATATGGAGTTAGTAATCTTTCTTGGAGTTGTCGGGATTATTTGCCTAATAGGCTTAATTTACACGTATACCCCTTCAGGCAAAAAGTGGTTACATGAAAAATAATTCAAATAAAGGAATTCAAAACAATAAACACTATTTGTCTCGAAGCGTGAGATGGATAGTGTTTATTTTTATAGTAGGAATCGGAGGGTATCTAGCGTTACCCTCCAATTATTATTTGCGCAGAGCGCTTACTCATTTATTACCCAAGATCGATCAATATCCGATTTTCGAGAACCGGGTCGTACAGGCAGGTTCGCCCCGCCCTTGGGAACTATCGGAAGCTTACAATACGAAAAGTATTCCAGAGCGTTATCTTCCCCGGTTTGAGGAACTGGGTACGGTTGCCTATGTAATCATCCAAGACAATCGACTGCTATTCGAGCAATATTGGGAAGATTATTCCCCGGAATCGCATAGCAATTCCTTCTCGATGGCGAAAAGCATCGTCTCGTTAGCGATCGGCTGTGCTATCGACGATGGATTTATCCGCAATGTCGATCAACCGGTAAGCGACTTTTTCCCGGAATTCAAGGGATACGACGGAAAAGCCCTAACGCTTCGCCATTTGCTGACCATGAGCGCCGGCGTGGATTTCGACGAGGCTTACAGCTCTCCTTTCTCTCCTACCACCCAGTTGTATTATGGCGATGACCTACAGGAAATCGCCTTCGGGATGAAAGAGATCGACGAGCCCGGCGTAAACTTTATCTACCAAAGCGGCGTGACACAACTGCTGGGCTTTATCGTGGAGAAGGCTACCGGGGAGAAACTCAGCGATTATGTATCCCGCAAACTATGGACTCCGATGCACGCCGAGGAAAGCGCCCTTTGGAGCCTCGACCGGAAGGACGGCATGGAAAAAGCCTATTGCTGTTTCAACAGTAACGCCCGTGATTTCGCCCGCTTCGGACAATTATTACTCAACAACGGTCAATGGGATGGCCAGCAATTGATCTCTCCCGCTTATCTGGCGGAAGCGACAAGCCCCGATACCCGTCTTGTCTATAAGGATCTCGGCAAACCCAACCATTGTTACGGATTCCAATACTGGATTCTCGATTACAAAGGGATGAAGATCCCTTATATGAGAGGAATCTTGGGGCAATACGTCTTCACGCTCCCGGAAAAGAACGCCGTGATCGTAAGACTCGGGCACAAACGCAGCGATACTTATACCGCCGACCAACATTATCCGGACGATATAAATACATGGTTGGACGCGGCGATGGACTTACTTCAATAAGAATCTATTTATCAAACGATCTAAAAATAAACGCACATGAGAAAAACGATTTTAACGACAGCGCCATTGGCGGCACTCTTATTGCTTTCTTGCGCACAGAAACCCAGTACGCAAAAACCGGACATCACGTATATGCCGCAACCACCGTTCAATCCGCCGACGTATGTTTGCTACAAGGCCCCCGCTCCTATCAAGATCGACGGAAAGCTTTCTCCCGGGGAATGGGACGCAATACCTTGGACCAGCGACTTCGTGGATATCGAAGGCGACAAACGCCCGGCCCCTCACTTCCAGACCCGGGCCAAGATGACTTACGATGATAACGGAATGTACTTCGCCGTCCTTATGGAGGAGCCGCACGTATGGGCGACCATCACGGAACACGACGCCGTGATCTTCCATGACAACGACTTCGAGATCTTCCTGAATCCTACGAACGACACCCATAATTATCTAGAGTACGAGGTGAACGCCTTGGGTACGGAATGGGACTTGTTCTTAACCCGCCCCTACCGGGATAATCCGCAAGTATTGAATAACTGGGAGTTCGCCGGAATGAAATCCGCTGTTTATGTGGACGGTACGCTGAATAACCCGAAAGACACGGATAAATCATGGAGCGTAGAGGTGTTCATTCCTTGGACTTCCGTATTCCAAATGGACAGAGGAAAAGAAAAGCCGGAAATCGGCGAGCAGATCCGTGTGAACTTCTCCCGTGTGGAATGGACAACGGACGTGAAAGACGGTAAATACGTGAAAGTCCCTATCCAAGGAGAGGATAAGATTCGCGAGTACAACTGGGTATGGGCTCCTACCGGGGTAATCAATATCCATATGCCCGAATACTGGGGTTATGTTCAAATATCGGATAAGATTGCGGGAGAAGGTGAGACTCCTTTCGTAAAACATCCTTCGGAGGAGACGAAATGGATCTTGCGTAATTTATATTACCGTCAGAATGAGTTCGCCGCGACCTTCGGGCATTATGCCGATAACATCAACGACTTGAAGGCAAACGAGCTATGCCCGCAAGAGATCGCCAATCAACTGGAAATACATACGACACCTTCTATGTACGAGATATCGCTACCCACATCGGACGGTACGGTATGGAATATCCGGCAAGACGGTCTGGTATGGCCTAAAAAGAAATAACATAATTTATTAATCAACTTACATATCATGAAACAAAACAATTTATGGATAGCGGCCTTGGCTTTAGGCATCACGCTATCGGCTCACGGACAACAAAGCGGTGGAGGCATCTCACCCACGATGTTGCAGCAAATCAAACAGTCTTATCAAGGAACGCCGGCCGATAAGGCGATCCGTAACGCGATCACCAATAACGACATCAACAAGCTTGCCGTTAATGGGGAGAGCAAGAACAATTTGGATACTTACTTCTCCAATAAGGTAGAGAGCAAAGGGATCTCCAACCAACGTTCCTCGGGCCGTTGCTGGCTTTTCACGGGATTGAACGTATTCCGTGCGCAGGCGATCCATAAATACGACATGGGTGAATTCCAATTCTCCCAGAATTATTCTTTCTTCTGGGATCAATTGGAGAAAGCGAACCTTTTCTTACAGGGCATCATCGATACTCGTCTGAAACCGATGGACGACAAGATGGTGGAATGGCTGTTCAAGAACCCGATCGGAGACGGAGGGCAGTTCACGGGTGTCTCCGATATCTTGACCAAGTATGGCGTGGTTCCCGCCGAGGTCATGGTAGAGACCAACAGTAGCAACAGTACCGGACGCATGAGCAACCTGATCGGATTAAAGCTGAAAGAATACGGCTTGCAACTTCGCGACCTGTCTACGACCAAAGGCACGACCGTAGCGGATCTGGAGAAAAAGAAAACAGAGATGCTAGGTACGATTTACCGTATGCTCGTATTGAACTTGGGAGAGCCGCCTACGAAATTCACGTGGACTCGCAAAGACGCTAAAGGGAATCCGGTAGAGACGAAGGAATATACGCCTCAGTCCTTCTTCCAAGAATATATCGGGGACGATTTGAAAAACAACTATGTCATGTTGATGAACGATCCGAGCCGCGATTATTATAAGCTGTATGAGATCGATTACGACCGCCACGCTTACGATGGCAAGAACTGGACTTACGTAAACCTGCCGATCGAGGATATCAAACAAATGGCTATCGCTTCCATCAAGGACAGCACCATGATGTATTTCTCTTGCGACGTAGGCAAGTTCTTCGATCGTGACAGAGGTATTCTGGATGTAAACTTCTACGATTACGGTTCACTGATGGGTACGACTTTCGGCATGGATAAGAAACAACGTATCCAAACATTCGCCAGCGGTTCCTCACACGCCATGACCTTGATGGCAGTTGACCTCGACGCGAATGGAAAGCCGAAGAAATGGATGGTTGAGAATAGTTGGGGCCCCGGAGCGAACGCCGGCCACCTCATCATGACAGACCAATGGTTTAATGAGTATATGTTCCGTCTGGTAGTCAACAAGAAGTACATCACGGATCAAGTAAAAGAGATCTTGAAACAAACACCGACTCGCCTTCCCGCTTGGGACCCGATGTTCGCTGAAGAGGATTAAAATAAAACACGGATGAGATAGACAACGCGAATCGTTCAATTACCAATCCGTACATCTATCTCATCCGTATTCCATTGCTATATCAAAAGAGTCTGGGCATACAATCACTCGAATAGCAAACCCGGCTTTATCTATTAACGGATATGGATTTGCCGCAAGATCTGATCCGTCGCTCCTACACTGTTTTTCACAAAATCACCGGCAGCTTGCCCGGAGGTTTCCAAGGCTGTCGGGTCGGTCAATAACTCGTCCATCTTCGTTCGGAAAGAGGAATCGTCTGTGATGGAGAAACCACCACCTACGGCGATCAGATCCTTCGCCTCCTTAAACTTATGGTATCTCGGGCCGAATAAGACCGGCATCCCATAAACGGCGGCTTCCAACGTGTTGTGGATACCCGCTCCGAAACCACCACCGATATAAGCGATCTGTCCATAGCGATAAATGGAAGATAAGAGTCCGAAACTGTCGATGATCAAGCAATCCTTATCGGCCAGATCATCCTCATGCGCCTCCGATAGACGGACGGACGGACGTTTTAGCATCGCCTCGATAGAAAGGAGATGTTCCCGGTGAATCTCATGCGGGGCGATAATCAACTTCATCTCCGGATGCTCATGGAAATAAGGGATAAAGATCGCCTCGTCTTGCGGCCATGAACTGCCGGCCACCATCACGATCGGCCTCTTACCTTCCTTGCTTTCCAAGAAACGTTCGATAAACGGAAGCTCACGAGCTTGCTTACGGACATCCAACACCCGATCAAAACGGGTATCGCCGGTCACCGTCACATTCGTGATACCGAACTCGTTCAAGAGTTTCATCGAACGCTCGTCCTGAACAAAAAGATGATTAAAATAAGATAGCATCTTCCGGTACGGCTTTCCGAACCATTGGAAAAATAGCTGGTCGGGGCGGAATATAGCGGAAATGATATAAACCGGTATTCCCCGCTTCCGCAACTCACGCAAATAGTTCCCCCAAAACTCGTACTTGATAAATATGGCGATCGCCGGGTTCGCCAAATTCAGGAACTTCTTCACCCGGAAAGGCGTATCGAAAGGAAGGTAGCAGATCACGTCCGCTCCCTTGTAATTCTTCCGTACCTCATAGCCAGAGGGAGAAAAGAAAGTCAGCAACACCTTATACTCCGGATGTTCCGCCTTGATCTTCTCGATCATAGGACGCCCTTGCTCGAACTCGCCCAGCGAGGAGGCATGGAACCAGATGTATTTAGCGTTCCGGTCGATCTTCTCACGAAGTATGGAATTTGTTTTCCATTGCCCGAATCGCATCAGTCTCGCCTTTTTATGGAAAGGCGAGATCAAAGCGACTACAAAAGCGTAGAGATGTATTGCTAAACTGTACATGATTATTTTAATATCTCGATAGCCCGTTGGATACGGCGGATAGACTCCTCTTTACCTAAAGCCTCGGTGATATCAAAGATGCCGGGGCCCTTGCCCTCGCCAACCAAGGCCAGACGGGCGGCGTTCATGATATTCCCCAAATGATATCCCTTGCTCTCGATCCAAGCCTTGCACTCGTTCTCGGTACCTTCTACGTCGAACGGCTCACGGGCACGCAATTGCTCGATAAACTCACCCAATTGAACAGCCGAATCTTCCTTCCAGCGTTTCTTGCGAGTCTTCTCATCGTACTCCGTCGGGGCGATAAAGAAGAAAGAGCAAAGATCCCATAACTCACTCACGAAATTGACACGGCCTTTCATCATGCCGACTACTTTCTCTACATAAGCATGGGTAGTCTGGATACCGTGGCTTTCCACGATCGGCAAGAATAGGTCAGCGATCTCCGTATTACTCTTCTCCAGCAAATAGTGGTGGTTAAACCATCTGCCTTTCTCATAATCGAACTTAGCACCGCTCTTGCTGCAACGAGACAGGTCGAACAAACGGATCAAATCATCCATGCTCATCACCTCTTGATCATTACCCGGATTCCAGCCCAGCAAAGCGAGGAAGTTTACGACAGCCTCGGGGAAGTAGCCACTCTCACGATAGCCCGATGAGACATCACCCGTCTTCGGATCGTGCCATTCCAAGGGGAATACAGGGAAGCCCAGACGATCGCCGTCACGCTTGCTCAACTTACCATTACCTTCCGGTTTCAACAGCAATGACAGGTGGGCGAAACTAGGCATCGTATCTTCCCAACCGAAGAAACGATATAATAATACGTGAAGCGGCGCGCTCGGCAACCACTCCTCACCACGGATCACATGGGTAACCTCCATTAAATGGTCGTCAACGATATTCGCCAAGTGGTAAGTAGGCAATTGGTCAGCCGATTTATATAATACTTTATCATCCAAGATAGAGGAGTTGATAACGACCTCGCCACGGATCAAGTCATTCACATGGATATCCTCATTCGGCTCGATCTTAGCACGAACCACATACTGATGACCGGACTCGATTAGGTTCTGAACCTCTTCAGGGGAAAGTGTCAACGAGTTGCGCATTAGCGAACGGGTAGAGGCATCGTATTGGAAATTGGCGATCTCCTTCCGTTTCTCCTCCAACTCGGCAGGCGTATCGAACGCTATATAAGCATGGCCATCGTTCAGCAATTGATCGACATACTTCTTGTAGATCTCACGACGCTCGCTCTGGCGATACGGGCCGTAGTTGCCGCCGAAGCTCACGCCCTCGTCGAACTTGATACCTAGCCAAGTCAAGGCCTCGATGATATAGTCTTCCGCCCCGGGAACGAAGCGTTGGGAATCCGTATCCTCGATACGGAGAATCATATCACCGCCATTCTGTTTAGCGAATAAATAGTTGTATAAAGCCGTGCGGACACCTCCGATATGCAGCGCCCCCGTAGGACTAGGCGCAAAGCGTACTCTTACTTTTCTTTGAGTCATAATACTTACATTCTATAATAATGCGGCAAAAGTACGCCTTTTTTTCCGCTTAGTGAAGTTTTTTACGTATATTTCGGACGCTAAAAGGAATCTATATGAAACAAAAGAATTACAATATACCGACCGTGGTCTACTTCGTGGTGACCGCATTACTTATCGCCTACTTCTTCCCCCGGGAGGGTAAATTCCGTTATCAGTTCTATGAAGGCAAGCCTTGGAGGTACGGATTGCTCACCGCCCCGAGCGATTTCCCGATCTACAAGACCGACGACGAGGTAAAAGCGGAGAAAGACAGCGTACTCCGTAAGTTCGAGCCTTATTACCGCATGAACCCCGGCATCCAGAAGGAAGAAGTCGAGAAACTGCGCACCAACTACAATAACGACAATAGCCTGCGAAGCAAAGTATCCCCCGCTTACATGCAGTACATCGAGAGCAGTCTAATTAACTTATACAAGAACGGTATCATCTCGTCGCAGGATCTGGACGAGCTACGGAAAGAGGAATATTCCCGTGTCAACCTCTTGGAGAACGCCGTCGCACAGCCCCGCTACGTGAGCGACTTCTTCACCGTGCGCACCGCCTACGAGTTCATTATCAACAACTGCCCGTCACGGCTGGACAAATCCATCCTGCAATCGTGTGACATCAATAACTACCTCACCGAGAACATATCCTATGCCGCTGACATGTCCGACAAGATCAAGGAGGATATGCTACAGGGCGTATCGATCGCCAACGGCATGGTACAAGCCGGAGAACGTATCGTAGACCGGGGCGAGATCATCGACAACCATACCTACAATGTGCTCCGTTCCCTAAAGGCCATACACGAGGCCAAGACCGGGGGCACGCAGACGCAAGGCATCATATTGGCCGGACAATTCGTGCTCGTCTTCGGGCTAATGTTCTGTTTCTGGCTCTACCTATGGTCTTTCCGCTTGAAGATATTCCACAACCGGAAGAACGTACTATTCTTGATCCTCTGCATATTCGTGAGTTGCATCCTTACGGAACTATGTGTTACCTACGCATTATTCAACGTATATATATTGCCGTTCGCCATCGTACCGATCGTAGTACGTACCTTCTTCGATTCCCGGACGGCGCTTTTCACGCACCTTATCATCGTGCTGATCTGCTCGTTGATGGTACCTTTCCCGCATGAGTTCCTGTTGCTACAAACCATAGCGGGCATGGTCGTGACGTTCAGCCTGAGAAACCTGAGCGAACGTTCGCAACTGATCCGGTGCGCATTCTTCATCTTCCTCTCGTACGCCATCTGCTACATGAGCCTCACGTTGTTCCAAGAGGCGAACCTGAATAAGATCAACTGGATGATGATGCTCTATTTCGGCATCAACTTCATCCTCGTCATGTTCACCTACGTATTGGTATATATGCTGGAGAAGACGTTCGGCTACGTATCGGACATCACCTTGGTGGAACTGTCCAACATCAACAACCCGATCTTGAAAAAGCTTAGCGAGACTTGCCCGGGCACGTTCCAGCACTCCTTGCAGGTATCCATCCTCGCTTCCGAGGCGGCCGCCAAGATCGGCGCCAACGCCCAACTGGTACGTACCGGCGCCCTTTACCATGACATCGGAAAGATGAGCAACCCAGTCTTCTTCACCGAGAACCAGACAAGCGTGAACCCGCATAACCAGCTGGCATTCGACCAGAGCGCGCAGATCATCATCAGCCACGTCACCGAGGGCGTGAAGATTGCCGAGAAGGCCATGCTACCCAAGGCGGTTATCAGTTTCATCCGTACCCACCACGGACGTGGCAAAGCGAAGTATTTCTACAACTCTTTCAAGAATCAATACCCGGACAAGCCGATTAACGACGAGCTATTCACCTACCCCGGTCCGGACCCTTTCTCGAAGGAGACCGCCGTACTAATGATGGCCGATTCCGTGGAAGCTGCCTCCCGCAGCCTGAAGGAACATACCGAGGAAAGTATCAGCGCCTTGGTGAACAAGATCATCGACGGGCAGATCGCCGACGGCTTGCTAAAGAGCGCTCCGTTAACCTTCAAGGACGTGGAGACCGTGAAGAGCGTATTCGTAGACAAGCTGAAAACGATGTTCCATACCCGAATCAGCTATCCGGACTTGAAAAAACAATAATTATCAAGCAGATAGGCATACAGCCATCGGCACAGAACCATAATGCCTATTGTAAGGTTCTTATAATCGCAGTTATAAGCATCTTACGATGGGCATTCTAGCAACCTTACGATGGGCATCGTAATCAGATAGGATAAAAGAGGTCGTTTTTAGCGCCTTTTCAGCTTCGCATAAAGGAGATAATTATTATCATTCTCTGTGAGACCGGCCTGTACCTCAGTAAGACGTTTACGCATTTGTTCCGTGAGATGGTTAGAATGGAGTGCTTTCTCTATCCTCTCCGACAAGACACTTGGCTCCAGACAAGTCATATAATAACCATAGTTCAGTCCCAACGGCATCTCTAATCGCTCTCCATCCAGAAAATCATTCTCTATACCGAAGTAAGCACCACGCAGGGTCTGTTTATCTACGATATAATAGGTCGGTAAATCGCCGGCTATACGCCGCTGGATATTCCCGTCATCATCAGTCTTGGACTGAATCCATTGTCCGGTAGCCTCACCCACATAATGATCCGGAAACTCACCATACATATGTGGCTTCAAAGCCTCTCCCTTGAAATGGGCGGTAAAGCGAGGGATCAACTCTCCCTTCTCCAAGTTCACTTCATAAAGGGAATCCAATTGAGCCTTCGGAATCCAGAAGCTAAAATCGATACGTTCCGTGTTCTGCTGGGAGTTGACCGTCACCCCACGGAAATCAAAGTCCAGCCGATCGGTCGGAAACTCATGGATCAAGTTTCCTTTCAAATCCTGCATCCATACACAGGAAGCAAACTTATTAGGTTGAGGGGAACCCAATATAACCACCGTATCCCCCCGCAAAGCGAATTGAGCGACAATCCCCTCATGCACCAGAGGTACGGGTGGACAGATATTCCCCCTAAAGTCATACACCAGCAACTCCTTTCCGAAGAAAGGCAACATATAAATCCGTTGGGTAGATTCATCTATTTTAGCGGCATATATAAATCTATATTCTCCGGGACCTTGCCCGATATTTCCCACATCCGCAATATACTTACCTTTCCGGTCGAATAACTTAAAAGGTATATTATTCACCATCCCCGTCATGATATGATGATCCGAGACATAGGCATAAGGTGCTCCGGTCAACGCCTCATCCCGGTCATCCAATTTAATGATCTCAAGTTCCTCGGTAAAATAGCTAAGAGGGAAAATCACCGTATCTTTCAACAGGGACGGATCTAACTCTATCATTTCTTCTCCATCGATCATCACACGTGTCGCTACTACCGGAGCATCCTTCAAGTAGTTTACCTGCTCAGTCCTATCACCGCAAGCTGTCAGAGCCGCAAGCGCAACCGCAATTGTCCATGTTTGAAATTCATTCTTCATCGTCCTATTAATTTAAAGTTAACCATCCTCGTTATTAACATCGCAATATACAAACATTAAACGAATTACGATATAAGCGTACAACCTTTTTTATTTTCGTATTTCCATTTCTTCCCCCAAGTATTCCAACAACCCGGCGCAAGCGTCTTCCAATAGATCCAAGACCAACTCGAAACCTTCGGCACCGCTATAATAAGGATCCGGGACGTGATCGTACAACTTATTCCGGGAGAACTCAGTCATCCGATGTATCTTAGCGACGGATTCCAGATCGGGAGCCATCCGTTTCAAGTCCGTTATATTTTGGTCGTCCATGCCGATAATCAAATCGAAGTCATGGAAGTCCCACTGACGTACCGGACGGGAGATCGAATCCAACACATATCCCCTACGGGCCGCATGCGCCCGCATCCGTGAATCCGCCCGGTCTCCTTCATGATACCCGGTGATCCCGGCGGAATCGATCTCAATCCGATCTCCCAATCCCGCATCCTTCACCAACCTCTTCATTACTGCCTCCGCCGACGGAGAGCGACATATATTCCCCAAGCACACAAACAACAATCGTACCTTCTCCTCCTTCATCACTAAGCTCCTTTCCATTAATTTTTAATTTTCAATTTTCAATTCTCCATTTTCAATTCTCAAGCCGGGTCCACATCATAATGAACCAGCAACTGCTTAAACGGTACATATCCTTGCATCTCAGTATGAATACCCTCCAATATCTCACGAAGCGGAGCGATCCCGGCGGATATCTCGATCTTCAAGACGATCTTCTTGATATGAAGCGTCTGTACCCGGGTGATAGGCGGCGTAACCGGCCCCAACACCCGCTCACCCAAACGAGCACGAAGTTTCTCGGCGTATAAAGCAGACATTTCCTGCAAAGCCTCCTCATTCCGACTCCGAAGGATCAAGACGATCAAACGGTAGTAAGGCGGGTAACGGAACATACTACGCTCGCTCAATTGCAAGCTCACCATTTCCTTATAAGCAAAATGCTGCACCATACGGATCAAAGGATGCTCCGGCTGGGTAGTCTGCAAGATCACCGTACCCCGCTTATCCCGTCGTCCGGCACGTCCGCTAACCTGTACCATCAATTGATAAGCCCGCTCGTGCGCCCGGAAGTCCGGGAAGTTCATCAGGCTATCGGCGCTTAGGATTCCAACCACGCTGACATTCCCGAAATCCAATCCCTTCGACAACATCTGGGTACCAATCAAGATTTGTGTCTTCCCCTTCTCGAAATCCGAGATGATCCGCTCGTAAGCCGTGCGGGTACGGGCCGTATCGAAATCCAGCCGCTCCACCTTCGCCGCTGGGAATAACCCGGCGATCTCCTCCTCCACCTTTTCCGTACCGAAGCCTTGCATCTTGAACTCCGTCCCCTTACACTCAGGACATACCTGCGGCAAGCGGTAGGTATAACCGCAATAATGGCAAACCAGCTGATTATGCGCCTTGTGATAGGTAAGGCTCACGTCGCAATTCACGCAACGAGGCACCCATCCGCACCCCCGGCACTCAATCATTGGGGCGAATCCCCGGCGGTTTTGGAATAGGATCGCCTGCTCGCCCCGAGATAGGGCCTCCCGCACCTTCTCCACCAACTGAGGGGAGAAAAGGGTATCTTTCATGATCTTCTTGCGCTTTAGCTCCTTCACGTCCACCGTAATAATCTCCGGCATCAAGCAATCACCGTAGCGGGTGGATAGCTCGACCAGACCGTATTTCCCCGCCGTAGCGTTGAAATAAGAATCGATGGAGGGGGTGGCGGAACCCAATAAGGTCTTACCGCCGTGCATACCCGCCAAGACGATGGCAGCGTTACGGGCATGGTAACGGGGTGCCGGGTCTTGCTGTTTATACGTATTCTCATGCTCCTCGTCCACGATAATCAAGCCCAAGTCCTTAAATGGAAGGAAGAGGGAAGAACGGACCCCCAATACCAGCATAGGCTCGTCGTTATGCAATAGCTTATTCCAAACTTCCACCCGCTCGTTATCCGAGAACTTAGAGTGGTAGACCAATAGCTTATCCCCGAATAATTTCGCCAGCCGTTCCGTGATCTGGGTCGTGATAGCGATCTCCGGCAACATATATAAAACCTGCCGCCCCAGCCGCAAGACCTCATGGATCAAACGGACGTATATCTCGGTCTTACCACTGGAAGTCACGCCATGAAGCAAGCAGACCTCCTTCGTCTTGAAAGCCTCATGGATCTCTCCATAGGCTTTCTCTTGCGCCGGACTGAGCGGATTCGGCTCTTGCAAGCGGCAGACGGATACTTGCAAACGCCCCACCTCTTTCTCGTAACTCTCCAAGATACCCCGTTTCAGCAGACCCTCCAATACCGCAGAGGTATAACCACTGCGTTCCAATAGCTCTTTCTTGGAAAGCTCCTTCGATAAAGCAGGATTTAACGTATGGCTTAAATCCAAGAAGCTGACCAACAGAAGCTCTTGCTTCTTCGCTCGTTTCAAATCCTCGAACACCGCCTGTAATTTCGTCTCATCCCGGTAAGCCTCGGCCAAACGGATAAACGCCTGTGTCTTTGGAACGAATCCTCGCTTTAGCTCCTCGCTCACCTCGACCGCCCCTTTCACCATCAAGGAAGAGACGATCGGGACAACATTTCGGAGACCGGTCTTCTTCTCCAACTCCGAGATCGTCAATTTCAAAACCCCGCTAAAGGCATCCAGTACCGCTTGCTCGTTCGGGCGCAAGGGGGCGGTGGCCTCGAAATCCTCATTATAAGTAACCGCCGTCTCGCTTTCCAACTTTAAGCCGGAAGGCAAGGCCGCCTTATACACGTCGCCCAGCTTACATATATAATAAGAAGATATCCATTTCCAGAAACGGAGTTGCGGACGGCGGAGCACCGGCGTGGCATCCAGCAAAGCGTAGATCTCCTTCGTCTCAAAATCGGATACCGGTTCCCGGTCGTGTACCTCCATGACGATAGCCGTATAATATCGTTTCTTCCCGAAATGCACGATCACCCGGCAACCGGGAATCACGGCTCTCTCCAGATCTTCGGGTATCCGATAGGTATAGCTATTCTCCAAAGGAAGGGGAAGTATGACGTCCGCGTATTTCATTCAAACAGGTGTTTCATTACGAGCCCAAAAATAACAAAAAAGGCCGGACTTCTAAAGCCCAGCCTCTCTCATTTTATTTTCACCTATTTAGAACAAGATCGCTGCCGTGATAGACCATCCACGGTTCTTTCCGGCACCGTCGGAGAGGTTCACCTTCTCAATGCTATAGTTATCAGTCAGTCCCAGACCATAATTGAAACCCACCTGCAAGTGACTGATCAGTTCCACGCCGGCACCGAAGTTAAAACCTGCGCTGAAATTCTTCGCCTTCACCTGATCCGCTACGGAACCCGGGATATCCCAAAATTTATCACCGCCTACACGGAAACCGATATACGGACCGGCTGCCAAATACGCCTTGACGATCGGTAAACCGAATTTCCATTTCAAGTTGACCGGAACATCGATATAATCCGTCTTCATCGAAGTCTTAACCCCGCCAGCCGAGGTCGTCTCCAAACCTTTTTGCGAATACAACACCGCCGCATCGATCCCGACACCGACCAACGGTAAGGTCGTCTCGATCATCGGACCCACTTGAAAGCCGGTTACATTATCCGCTTTCAACACGTCCGAGTTGAAATGAACAGACGATATATTCACACCTCCCTTGATACCGAATTTAAGCTGAGCGTTCGCCGGAAGCGCCATCAACGCTAGCAAGGCAACCATAACAAGTCCCACAATTTTCTTCATATTCATACTTCTTTTGTTAATTACTCGTTGCAAATAAACGCACTTTTCTAATAATAAACAAATATTCTCTATAGAGTGTTCACGGAATACCCCAGTCCTTTAAACGCAAAGAAAGCATGCATCTTACACACGGAGCTCATCCCGTCGGTCAGATTCATGCTTCTTTCCCTAATTATTATGGCAAAATAATTATCCGAAACCATGAGACGACTTGATAAGAAAACCTTGGATAAAGAATAGTAAAAACCGGATACGGTTCTTGCGTTCTCTTCCGGCCTTTCCTCGAAGCCGTCGAAAATATACACGCCTTGCAGGTCTTCTGACTTACTTCCGGTCTTAAGCGCCTTCCCATTCACTTGAATGAACAGTGGCAACAGTATTGCTCAACCCGTTTATGAAGCTTACAGCAGCGGGACTGTCCGGGATTCTCACCCGATTCCCTTTTAATCCCTATCCGGCGATTGCCGAAAGGGAACAAAGCATGTAGCAAAGATACATAAAGTTTTGATGTAGCCTAACACTTTCCACAAAAAATATCCTTATATTCCCGGTTCCTGATATAGCATAAAGCCGCCCCGATAGCCGTGCGATACTCGGCATACTCCGGTATCTTGAAATGGACATCGCACATCTCCTCCAGACGGGGGAAAATATCCGGGCATTGTGGCAAGCGAGTCAGGTTACCGATCAATACGATATTCTTGATATCGCCATTTAACGAGGCGAAAACAGCTCCTTGTCCGATGGTCTGCAAGACCATATGAACGATACCGAGAGCGATATCCTCAACCTTAGCGTTCGCGTCCGCTTTTCCGAAAATAGAGGCTGTCACGTCCAGCGGCAGGCCGGGTAGCGGATGCGGCGTAATATCCCGGATATGCAAGTCGATATCATTCAAGGAACCGTGCTCGGCCAAAGACGCTATTTGGTGAAAGTCATGCGTTTTCAATAATAGCTTAGACAAGCCGAGGATTGTTCCGCCACCGATACCCAATCCCCCGATATGCTCGATCGTGGAGCCTTGTACCTTGACAAAGGAGGTACCCGTTCCCATGCTGACCACCAATAGACTGTCCAGTCCCGTATTATATTGCGCCCCTAGCCCATTCGCAAGGAACTCATCCGTCTTCGCAGTTGGTAAGCCATATAAAGGTTGATCGATATAAGCACTACCTACACCTGTCAAGATCACTTTCTCTATATTCGAGAGCGAGATGTTATTATCATAAATATATTTACCGAAGGCCCCGAATAAAGAGGTTACCGGATCGGTAGCTTTCACGAACATCGGGTTCTTGATCTTCTTATCCTCCACGCCGACGATCTTGGTCGTGCTACCTCCCACATCTATACCTATAACGATTCCCATGATTCTTTCCCTTTTTAATTGAATAATCGCTACAAAAGTACATAAACCCGCATACAATACTAAAAAAGGCCGGACAAAATCAATTGTCCAGCCTCTCTTTATTTAAAAACCGTAAGGTCTAAACTCCATTTATTCGCCTAACAAGATCTCAAGGATCTGGCAAGCTGCCTTCGATACGGAAGTACCCGGGCCAAAGATAGCGGCAACGCCAGCCTTATACAAGAAATCATAGTCTTGAGCCGGGATTACACCTCCAGCAATAACGATGATGTCCTCACGACCTAGTTTCTTCAACTCCTCGATAACCTGCGGAACCAACGTCTTATGACCAGCGGCCAAAGAAGAAACGCCCATTACGTGAACGTCGTTCTCCACAGCTTGACGGGCAGCCTCGGCCGGAGTCTGGAACAACGGTCCCATATCTACGTCGAAACCACAGTCCGCGTAACCGGTAGCGACCACTTTAGCGCCACGGTCGTGTCCGTCCTGACCCATCTTAGCGATCATGATACGAGGCTGACGGCCTTCTTTCTTAGCGAATTGCTCGCAAAGCTCGCAAGCTTTCTGGAAGTCTGCGTCTTTCTTAGTTTCTGATGAATACACGCCTGAAATAGTTCTAATGATTGCTTTATAACGACCTACAACCACCTCGCAAGCATCGGAGATCTCTCCCAATGACGCACGCAAGCCGGCAGCCTTAACAGCCAACTCTAATAAGTTGCCCTTCTTCGTCTTCACGCACTCCGTGATATCAGCCAAAGCTTTTTGAACAGCTGCTTCGTCACGGTTAGCACGCAACTCCTTCAAAGCGGCGATCTGCTCGTTACGTACGGCAGTATTATCGATCTCAAGGATATCGATCGGATCTTCCTTCGGCAAACGATATTTGTTAACACCAACGATGGTCTGAACACCAGAGTCGATACGAGCCTGTGTACGAGCGGCAGCTTCCTCGATACGCATCTTAGGAAGACCTGTCTCGATGGCTTTCGCCATACCACCCATGCTCTCGATCTCTTGGATCAATGCCCAACCTTTATGTACCAACTCATTCGTCAAAGACTCTACATAGTAAGAACCAGCCCACGGGTCGATCTCCTTACAGATCTTAGTCTCTTCCTGAATGTAAATCTGTGTATTACGAGCGATACGAGCAGAGAAGTCGGTC
Source organism: Parabacteroides sp. 20_3 (assembly GCF_964238835.1). Taxonomy (NCBI): domain Bacteria; kingdom Pseudomonadati; phylum Bacteroidota; class Bacteroidia; order Bacteroidales; family Tannerellaceae; genus Parabacteroides; species Parabacteroides sp. 20_3. The sequence goes on from NZ_CAXSNO010000004.1 coordinate 284,680, forward strand.
GGCAAAGCGATCGCCTCATCCAATGCGTTCGTATGCAAAGATTGTGTATGTCCTAATGTAGCGGCCATAGCCTCGATACAAGTACGTCCTACGTTATTGAACGGATCTTGCTCGGTCAATGACCAACCGGAAGTCTGGCTATGTGTACGCAATGCCAATGATTTCGGGTTCTTAGCGCCGAAGCTCTTCACGATCTTCGCCCACAACATACGAGCCGCACGCATCTTGGCGATCTCCATGAAGTGATTTACACCGATAGCCCAGAAGAATGACAAACGGGGAGCGAACGCATCCACATCGATACCGGCGTTGATACCGGCACGAAGATATTCCATACCGTCGCACAACGTATAAGCCATCTCGATATCAGCCGTAGCACCAGCCTCCTGCATATGATAACCGGAGATAGAGATAGAGTTGAACTTCGGCATCTTCTGAGAGGTGTACTCGAAGATATCAGCGATAATCTTCATGGAGAACTCAGGCGGATAGATATAGGTATTACGTACCATGAACTCTTTCAATATATCGTTCTGGATCGTACCGGCCATTTCCTCCAACTTAGCACCTTGCTCCAAACCTGCGTTGATATAGAATGCCAATACCGGAAGCACACCACCATTCATGGTCATGGAAACAGACATCTTGTTCAAAGGAATACCATCGAACAACACTTTCATGTTCTCCAAGGAACAGATAGATACACCCGCTTTACCTACATCACCAACCACACGTTCGTTGTCGGCATCGTAACCACGGTGAGTCGGAAGGTCGAACGCAACGGACAAACCTTTCTGACCGGAAGCCAAGTTACGGCGATAGAAAGCGTTAGACTCCTCAGCGGTAGAGAAACCTGCGTACTGACGGATTGTCCAAGGACGCATAGCGTACATACCGCTGTACGGGCCACGTAGATAAGGAGGCAAACCAGAAGCATAGTTCAAGTGCTCCATACCCTCCAAGTCTTCTTTTGTATATACAGGTTTCACCTCGATATGCTCGGGTGTTTTCCAATTGGGCTCGATACCATTGGCTTTTGCCCATTCGGCAGCGTTTGTAGCTGCGAATCCGGCATTCTTTATATCTATGTTTTTAAAATTTGGTCTCATAATTGTTTATACTTAAGCGATTCCTAATTTAGCGTTGAATGCTTTCAATGTCTCAAGCACATTGCTCTTTACATTTACGAACTGGTCGATACCTTGAGCCTTCAAGTCGTCCGCGCAAGCAGGAGCTCCGGCTACAACGAATTCGGCACGTCCGGCCAAAGCCTTGTAAGCGGCAGGAGCGAATTCAGCATACTCGTCATCACTAGAGCAAAGAACCACGATCTCGGCACCAGCCTTGACAGCAGCCTCAACACCAGCCTCAACCGTATCGAAGCCTAAGTTATCAATTATCTTATATCCGGCACAACCGAAGAAGTTAGCGGAGAACTGTGAACGAGCCAAACGCATCGCCAAGTTACCTATCGTCAACATAAATACCTTCGGAGTCTTGCCACTCTTCTCTGTCGTCATACGCAAAGCCTCGAATTCAGAAGCGCCGCGAGAGAAATCAAGAGCCGGGATCGTTGCCTCACCGCAATGACCACCGCCACAACAGCAAGAACCTTTTTCTTGAATCTTATCGGCAGCTACTTCCGTGAAGTTAGGATACTGGTTAGAACCCAACAATATCTCACGACGGGTAGCAACCGCTTTCTTACGAGCTACATTCGAAGCGTTAACGGCATTCTGGATCTCACCTGCGTTCACGGCAACGGAGAATCCTCCTTTTTCCTCAACCTCCAAGAACAACTTCCAAGCGACATCAGCCAAGGAATTCGTCAATACCTCTACATAATAAGAACCGGCAGACGGGTCAACGACCTTATCCAAGTGGCACTCTTCCTTCAATAATAATTGTTGGTTACGTGCGATACGCTCGGAGAAATCGTCTGGAGTCTGGTAAATCTTATCAAACGGGCGAACCGTGATAGAGTCTACGCCGGCAAGAGCGGCAGACATAGCCTCAGTTTGAGAACGAAGCAAGTTTACGTGAGCATCGTAAACCGTCATGTTCCACTCTGAAGTCTGTGCGTGAGCAACCATCTTGCAAGCGCATTCGCAGGCCGGCTTATAAGCGGCTACGATCTCGGCCCACAACCAACGAGCCGCACGGAACTTAGCGATTTCCATGAAGTAGTTAGAGCTGATACCTAAATTGAATTTGATTTTCTTGGCAACCTCGTCAGCGGTGAAACCAGCCTCGGTAAGTTTTGCCATCAATTCGTTACCCCAAGCCAAGGCGTAACCTAATTCCTGAGAAATGTAAGCGCCAGCATTGTTGAAAAGGAACGCATTTACAGCCAATACACGGTAGTTAGGCAAAGCCTGTCCAGCTTTGAGCACAGCTGCGGCACCTTCTACCCACTCACTGTTTTCTTTACCTTTTACTAAAGGTTTCTTGAAAGCGTCATAGTTTACAGAACCGTAGCACTTCTCTGCGTCGACACCCTTGCCTTTGAAGTAGTCAGCCAAGATACCGATCAACTTCTCCGCTTTGCAGTTGCAAGTGTTGAAGTTCAATTCTACGGAAGCCGGACAAATACCTTCTAATAAAGTAGCTATATTCTCCTCGTTCACCTCATCACCTTTGATGATGAACCCAAGAGAAGTAACACCTTTCGTCAAAAGGTCAAGTGCTTTCTCGTTAGCACCCTTGAAGCAGCAAACTTCAATGTTCTGGCGTACCTTCCAATCGTTGTCTTTCTTCGTTCCACGAACATAAGGGAATTCACCGGGAAGAGACTCTGTAGTCTTTAAACCCTCGATGTCTTCTGCACGATAGAAAGGATTTACATTAAATCCTTCGCCTGTCTTCCAAACAAGCTTTTTCTCAAACGGTACCCCTTTCAGGTCAGCCGTTATCTTCGCCATCCACTCTTCAGTAGACACAGGAGCGAATTCTGAGAAAAGTTTTTCTTTAAGTTCTGCCATAATATTAGTTGTTTATTAAACTGGTATTAGTAATGTTCAATACTATTTTGTTCAATTACAGATGGCAAAGGTAGAATAAATAAACAGTACCGACAATGAAAAAACAATGAAATCGCAACTACTTTTAACGCCTTTTAGTGGTATTCTCCCCGTTTTCTTGGCATTTTGATAAAAAACACACTTTTTCTTCAAAAAAACTCGGTTCAACTATTGCAGAATTAAAAAATATATCTACCTTTGCATCGTCAAACAAAAACAATGACACCTAAATGGTGGATTCGTCTAACGGTTAGGACACATGCCTCTCACGCATGTAATACGAGTTCGATTCTCGTATCCACTACAAAAGCTCTCAATCTATTGGTTGGGAGTTTTTTTTTATATACCTTCGCTACCCGATAGTATCCTAAGTCTTTTATTATACACTAAATTATATCATGAAAAGTAAAAAGACCGTCTTTCTGACCGGAGCCACCGGGACGATGGGACATGCCGGATTGGTCGAGTTGTCCAAGCGGCTAGATCGTTTTAATATAACACTTTTGGCTCGTCCAAGCAAAATCAATAAAGAGAAATTAGCCGCATATGAGGCCATGGCAGGGATCCGTATCGTTTGGGGAGACTTGACAAATTATCAAGATGTCTTAAATGGAGTAATGGGGGCGGACTACGTATTGCATGTAGGTGGAATGGTTTCCCCGGCAGCGGATTATTTCCCTAAAAAAACCTTGAAAGTAAACACGACCGCCGCCCAATATATCGTGGATGCCGTAAAAGCACAACCGAACTCTGACCGGATCAAGGTAGTCTATATCGGCTCCGTGGCGCAAACCGGCCACCGTAACGCACCTGTTCATTGGGGACGTACGGGAGATCCGATCAATATAAGTGTCTATGATCATTATGCCATCTCAAAGACAATAGCCGAACGTATTTTCGTGGAGTCGGGTATTAAACATTGGGCGTGCCTTCGCCAAACCGGTATCTTATGCCCCGAATTATTATTCAAAGGTTCGGACCCAATCACATTCCACGTACCGCTAGACGGCGTGCTGGAATGGGCTACCGCCGAGGATTCCGGTCGCTTACTAGCGAATGTATGCGAGGAGGAGGTGCCGGATGAGTTTTGGAACCGTTTCTATAATATTAGTAGCGGCCCGTCTTTCCGCCTGACGAATTATGAGTTTGAGAGTAAATTGTTAAAAGCGATTGGCTGTCCCGCCCCAGAGAAAATATTCGAACCGAACTGGTTCGCTATCCGTAATTTCCACGGACAATGGTATACCGATTCAGATCTATTGGAAGGATATCTGCATTTCCGCAGTAACCAAACTTGCGACGATTATTTTAAATGGATGGCCAGCCAAGTCCCTTGGTATTTCCACCTAGCAAAGATCGTCCCTCCTATCTTCATAAAACTGGGTATGGGAGCCATCGCTAAAAAGCCGGGACTGGGAACTCGTAACTGGATCAAGAACAGACACCAAGATCGTATATCCGCATATTTTGGCTCGTATGAGGATTGGCTAGCAATCCCGGGTTGGGATAAGATCCGGACAGAACGCCCCTCCGAAACACCCGTCTTTCTGGATCATGGTTATGATGAAAGTAAGCCTAAATCGGAATGGGATATCGAGGATATGCGTAAAGCCGCGGAATTCAGGGGAGGAAAATGCTTGTCACCGGCCATGACAAAAGGAGATTTATCGACTCCACTCGATTGGGAATGCCAATTCGGTCACCGTTTTAAGGCCTCTCCCACATTAGTATTATTAGGAGGCCATTGGTGCCCGGAATGTTTACCTCTCCCTTGGAATTACGACGAGATCGCTAAAGGAAATCCATTCTTTGCCCAAGTATGGTATCCATTCCACGATAAAAAGGAACACAATGTATATGATGAATCCATATTCACTGACTTCAAGGAATAAAATTCAACGCATCAAGAGATTTTTGTTTTTTAGATTATTTATCTCAACGCAACATACTTTTACCGGATATTATCTGTTATAACAATATAAGCACTATATACCATAAACATAAAAACAGATTTTATCATGACAAAAGGATCGATCGGATTAAATGCAGGAGCTATCTGGAATTTGCTTTCAGATGGCCAACATTGGAGTTTTGAGGCGTTGAGAGCAAAATCCGCTCTAACAGATGCGGATCTATGGTCCGCTATCGGTTGGCTCGCTAGAGAAAATAAGATTGAAATTGATAATACCAGCAGCCACCCTATCTTCTGTCCGGGTACCAACTTTTATTTTTAAATGACATTTATGATATTTCATTGCGAAGGATTTCACTTTCTTCGCAATGAAATCTTCAAAAAAACACTTACTTTGTAACCCTAACGAAATAAAAACAATACGATTATGAATCCTACTTTCGGAGCTTCCATTCTTTCTTGGATACCACCTATGTGGACACCAGAAGCCGGTCTTTTCGCTATCCAGCAAGCATCTGCCGCCGGTTTTGATTTACTGGAAATTTTATTGCCTCCTTCCATGGAGTTCGATGCTCCAACCGTAAAGCGACAATTGAAACAACACGGATTGAAGGCGACTTGTTCTCTCAATCTTCCCAAAGAAGCGCATATTCCTTTTTATCCCAAGAAAGCGACTTGTCTGATCAAGGAGGCACTGGATAAAGCGAGCGAACTGGAGGTTGATTACTTGGGAGGTGTCTTACATTCCGGCATCGGGGTCTTTTCCGGCAAACAGCGAACACAAGAAGAAGAAAATACACTTTGTGAGGTATGGGCAGAGGTTGCCGAATACGCCGCCCGATCTGGAATCACGATCGGTATCGAGCCGATCAATCGCTATGAAAGTTATATGTGTACCTCTGCGGAGGAAGTCCTGCGCTTTATCAAACGCGTAAACGCACCGAATTTGTCTTTGCATCTGGATACTTTCCATATGAATATAGAAGAGACGAGTTTTTATGAACCGGTTATTGCGGCTGGCAACCGGCTTCGCCATATTCACATGACCGAAAGTGACCGGGGAATGCTGGGTGAGGGAAACGTACGCTGGGATGATTTGTTCCGGGGACTACAGGAAATCGATTTCAATGGTAATTTAGTTTTGGAGAATTTCTCCAATTCTGTTCCCGGTATGGCGGAAGCCGTATCTTTGTGGCGTCCGTCTAAATACAATGCCGATGCCTTAGCCAAAGGCAGTCTCGCCTTCATGCGTAAGATGGCACGCGAATATCAATAAAGCATCAATTACCGCAAGACCGCCGCAGTATTACCGCACGGCGGTTGCAGTAATGTCATGTCAAATGAGATGGTAGCATTAATCTTATCATTTAAATAGCTGCTGAACGACAGCGCTATCCCCGTCATTCGGAGCAGGTTGTATATTCAATAAACGGGCAATCATCAAGTAAAGGTTCACGTTCGCCATTTGCGGGACCTCCGCATGTCTCTTGAACGAGGGACCTGCCGCATAGAATATGGCCTCCATCTCCGGCGTAAAATTATCGTAACCATGTGTCGCCGCATAACGGGGAGATGATTTCTCTCGGAATTCTACATACGTTCCAATATGTGGAGAAACAACTAAGTCACTAACTCGAGGATTCTTTCCGTAAACAAATTTCTCAGGAATCTCGTTTTTCTTCCATACGGTTATATTCGGCACTTTCTGTAAAATCGCATAGGCAGTATCCACATAGGTTTTCTTGGGATACAATAATGTAGGAACGCCATCAAAAACACAATCGAAACTATCCCGGGGTAGATAATCATTCAAGTTCACATATTTCTCGGGATAATAGGTGGCCATTCCATGATCCGAAAGAACGATAAAATCGATCTTATCGAAAATATCCAACTGACGGGCTTCCGTGAAGAAATGATTCAAGACTTTATCCAAGTTCTCCACCACATCCAAGGTCGCCGACGAATCCGGGGTAGCGGAATGACCTATCGCATCCGGTTCTTCCATATACCACATAATCAAATGAGGACGCACATCTTCCGGCAACTTCAGCCAAGATATCACGGAATCAGCACGATCTGAAAAAGGAACCGATTTATCAAACGGCTTCCATATTGAAGGCTGACCACTCTCTAAAGGCACCTCACTACCTACCCAATAGAACGAGGCGGTACGAACCCCTTGGCGTTCCGCCGTATTCCAAATAGGTTCTCCACCATAAAATTGCGGATCAAGATTTCCCATCCGGTATGAGCTATCAAGCTCCGCGTCATAAAAGAAATTATTTACCAAACCATGGTGATCCGGATGCAATCCGGTAGCCATGCTATAATGATTCGGGAAAGTCACGCTGGGATAACACGGGCGAAACGTGGAGCGAACCCCCACATTCGCCAAAGAATCCAACGTCGGAGTATGAGCACGTGACGGATAATCAGAGCGGAAACCGTCCATTGATAAAACTACGACATAACGATCCGATTGTTTTTTCGTTTGGCAACCGGTAAAAGCCAATGAACAAATACAAAAGAAACTAACGAGTAAGAACTCAATACGATTATTCCACATATCATTAAATTAAAAAAGAGGTCCACAAAGATAGTGAACCTCTTCTAATTATTAAATTTTATCTAATGAAAGATTTTTCTTTTAGAAGATATACTTGATACCGAATTGCATCTGCCAACGAGACACATCGTTCAAATTATCCTTGAAGGTTTCGTCCAAATCTTTCGCCATCGTATACTTCAACGTATAGTTGTTCGCCGCACTCGGGCCTTGTCCTTTCGGGATCGTCAAGAACTGATATTGCTGATTACCCAAAACGGTTGTTTGTACCACACCCCAATTACGATTCAACAAATTCAAGAAGTTAGCGATATTGAAACTAAAGCGCAAAGTATGTGAGCGACCATTCTTCTGGTAAATCTTTATATCATGAGAAACGCTCAAATCCAATTGATTCGCAAATGGAGCGACAGCACCGTTACGTTCGGCATACTCACCTCTATGTTTGCTCAAATAAGGATCTTGCTCGATAAAGGCATTCATCGCTTTCCATGCATCTTCTTGGCTATCGAAATCGCCCGGTAACAAATGATCTTTTACCTCGTCAAAATTCGCAGGGATATACATCAAGTCATTGGAGAACTGAGAATCGCCATTCGCATCACCATTATAACAATAAGAATAACGGAACGGACGATAACGCTGATAAATCAAACCAAAACTTGTTGCCGCATATTTACTCCAGTTAGCCGTATAAGAAGCGGACAATAACAAACGACCATCAAAAGAACCTGCCGTATAACCTACTTCTTCCGCATTTCCGTCCAAGGCCGCACGGTACTTCCAAGCGGAAGTCGCCACAGACGATGTTCCGTCTGTTACACCTCTAGACTGCCCGAAAGAGTAAGATCCATTCAAATACAATCCCTTCAGGATTCCATCAACAAAGTTTTTCTGCAACTGGAAGGTCGTATAAAGCGAATGTCCTTTGCTGGTATTACGCAGCATCACGACATGATTCGCAGCCTTTTGATTTCCTTCTCTATCGCTATAATAGCCATTATAATATGGACGTGCATTACCCGCTCCACCGTCATTTACAAATTGCTCGGTCCGATACAATCCGATATTGTCATGATAAATAGCGTTAATGTCTTTTGAATACAGCAACTCTACGGTAGCGACCCAACCATCACCAAACTTATAATCAGCAGCGATATTACTTTTCCATAAGCTCGGATATTTAAAGTCCGGATCCGTAATCGCTATATCCGAACGTGTAGCGCTACCTTCAGCCGGTTTATAAGTATCCATATTTCCGGTGAAACCTAGTGAAGGTCTGCCGTCGCTAATGATATTGTCATTTTTATCCTTTACCGCCCGAACATTTAGGTCACCAAACAGAACACCATTATTGCCGGCTTGATTACTGATCCATACATAAGGAGGAGTACCCGTGAAGAGTCCCGTACCACCACGTATCTGTAAGCTTCCATTCTCATCGTCAAACGGTTTGTAGTTAAAACCGAATCGAGGAGAAAACTGAGGTTTGGCGTTCGGATATTTAGAAACATCGATCTTGATGCCATCCCGATAGGTCTCGGCGGCGACTTTATCATTCGACTGCAAATCAGTCATAAAGAACGGAACATCGATACGTAAACCTAACGTCAAGTTCAATTTATCACTTACCGTCCACTTATCTTGGGCATACAAACCTAACTGGAATACATTTATCTCAGCGAATGGAAAATCATCCGTCATCGAATATCTTTGCGCATAGTATTGATACCCCGTAGAAGAAGAGTTCGTTATACCCGTCACATTGGAACCAAATCCAAAATCTTTCGGATTAAACTCACGGATATCAAATCCTTGTACACTTCCGTTATGAGCGGCCATGTATTGTTTTGTAGCCAATACGTTGAACTTGAAATCATCGACAGAATTAAACACCCAAGAACCCGGATAGTTTTGAGCGAAACCATTCTTAAAGGCACGATAGTCACTTTGCGTTCCAACCGTAATCTGATGTTTGCCAAAATTCATCAAGAAGTTATCCTGTATCTGCCAGATATCAGTGTTCAACTGGTTATTATAGGAGTTTGCCTCGGTTCCGAAAGTTGTATAAGCATTGTTACCACCATCCAAGATATCCACTTGCGGGAAGTAACCGCCATCCATATCGCGATAATCACGCAAACGGGAATAACCGATCTTCAAATAGTTAGACATACGGTCATTAATGGTCGTATTCAAGTCGGCCATCCAAATATTGAAGTTATTATTCGTCCGGTAGAAAGAAGAAGAGAACGGAATAGCGAACGCATTCGGTCCACGTCCGTTATTCGGCGCACCGGAAGTAGAAGGGTTATTCGTATTAAACGATTTCAAATAATAATATTTTAAGCTCAACACATTATTTGAGTTGATATTCCAGTCTAAACGAGCCGTGATTCGATCCGCTTGAGTATTTGTCTTATTCACGTCGAATTTACCCGGATTATACCCAAGCTCATCACCTAAGAAATCAGATAAACCCTGCAAGACTGTCGCATCCGCCGCAGAATTAGCGGTCGTATAAGAAATCGGTTCCTCCTGGCGATCCATCTCACCATTGATGAAGAAGAATAACTTATTCTTAATGATCGGACCGGATAAACTGATACCGTATTGGTGATTAGAGAACTCTGAAACACCAATCGTCTCATCCTTCACACGATATCCCATCATAGACGGACTCTTCGTGTACATATATACAGAAGCATGAAACTCATTCGAACCGGATTTCGTTACGGAGTTAATACCCGCACCCGTGAATCCTCCATTTCGAACATCAAAAGGAGCGATCATCACCTGTACCTGCTCGAGCGCCTCCAAAGAAATCGGTTCCGTACCGGAAGCTCCAAGAGCAGAAGCCAGACCAAACGAGTTATTAAAGGAGGCACCGTCCACCGTTACATTATTAAAACGGTAAGAGACACCGCCAAAATTCTTACCGCTACTCATCGGAGTTAATTTCACGAAATCGTCCAAAGAACGGTTAATCGTAGGCAGCTTATCCATCTTCTCACGAGTGATGATTTCCTGCGCACCTGTACGGCTTCCTGAAATAATGGGGTTCTTATCCGCAACCACGACTACCTCGTCGAGAGCTTGGGTATCTTCCCGCATTACTACATTCAGTTTCAGATCCTCACCCAAAACCAAGTTTATTCCTGTCCGGCTCTCCGTATTGTATCCAATATAAGAGAACTCTACCACATAAGGGCCTCCGATACGAAGGTTGTTAAAAGAATAAGAACCATTCGGCTGGGTAATCGTGTAGTATTCGGTACCCGTTGGCGTATGCGTAGCCTTGATATTCACTCCGATCATCGCTTCCGATGATGTATCCGTGACTTTACCACTCATACTCGCCGTCGTCACCTGAGCATGTATGGATATTCCCACGCACAACAAAAGTAACGTTAAAAGTAGATAAGTTTTCCTCATACAAGAAGTATTTATATTTAAAATAATTATAACATTTTTGTATATCGCCGCAAAGATAGGGATTAGATATCTCTTTTTGTCACAAACTATATATAATATTCATAGCATTAACATTCCTCACACAGATCTCCAGATTATTATTTTCAACCAATCACATCCATAATCCAACAATATGCAGGAAAAGCGTCTATAATTCTTTTAAATCACCGCCCAACAGGGAATGTTAGTTAAGAATCATCAAATTAAAAATTTCATAAAGAACCTTCTTGTTTTGCCAATACAAGCCATCCATCTCCGAATAAGGACATTACTCAATTCCGCCCCGTCACAGCAACTTCATGAATATGAAACAAGTATTAAATAAGAAACATACAATGATATTAAAAAATAACCCATAACTTTGCGAAAGTTTTTATTACATTAACTATTTTAAATTATGAGCAGACATTTACAGACGCTATTCCTTTTAGCTGTACTGAGTTTCTTGTTTGTCATCCCGACACAAGCGCAGGTAACAACAGCCAGTATGAGTGGAACAGTTATGTTTCAAGATGAACCCGTTATTGGTGCGACCGTTTTGGCGGTTCACGAACCTTCTGGGACAAATTATGGTACGATCACGAACGTTGACGGACGCTTTTCCTTACAAGGTATGCGTACAGGAGGTCCATACAAAGTTACGATCTCTTACGTTGGTTATCAATCTGCCGTTTATTCCGGCATTACCCTGCAATTGGGAGAGAACTACAACTTGAATGTTAAGTTGAAAGAATCTTCCGAGACCTTGGACGAGATCGTAATCACAGCGGCGAAAACGAAGTTCAATACGGAAAAGACGGGTGCGACAACCAATATCTCCTCGTCACAGATCACCTCTTTACCCACCATTAACCGTAGTATCTCCGATATCGCACGCCTTTCTCCTTATGCCTCCGACATGAGTTTTGCCGGTGGCGATGGCCGTTCCACGAACTTTACGGTAGATGGAGCGAACTTTAATAACAACTTCGGCCTTTCGGATAATCTTCCCGGAGGCGGTAACCCGATCTCTATGGACGCTATCGAGGAAGTACAAGTGGTAATCGCCCCGTTCGATGTCCGCCAGACAAACTTCATTGGTGGCGGTATCAACGCTATCACCAAATCCGGAACAAACACATTCAAAGGTTCCGCTTACACTTACTTCCAGAACCAGAATATGCGAGGAAACTCAATCGATGGAGAAGACTTGGGCGCACGTGCTAAGGAATCCAAAACGATTTACGGAGCTACGTTCGGCGGTCCAATCATCAAGAATAAATTATTCTTCTTCGCCAATGTAGAAGTGGAAAAACAACCGCAACAAGTGATCAAATGGAGAGCTCGTACTGAAGGAGAGCAACCGGACGAGAATAACTACATATCTCGCACTACACTCTCCGACATGCAAAAGGTATCCGATTTCTTAAGAGATAAATATGGTTATGATACAGGATCAGCCACGAACTTCCCCGCAGACGAAAAGAATTTGAAATTGCTAGGTCGTATCGACTGGAATATCACGAATGGCCATAAATTGAGCGTACGGTACAACTATACAAAGAATACCGCATGGAACGCTCCCAACGCTAACTCTATGGATGGTGGTTCCGGCTCTCGTCTGTATAATACAAGCCGTGTAGGTTACCAATCCATGTCTTTTGCCAACAGCATGTATTCCCAAGACAATAAAGTGTCTTCCGTATCCGCTGATTTGAACAGTCGCTTCTCTGATAAGATTTCCAATCAGTTACTTTTCACTTATACGGATATCGAGGATATGCGCGGAACCAACTCTTCCCCTTTCCCCTTCATTGATATCTTGGCAGGTAAAGATGCGGAAGGTAACCAAATCATGGAGCCTTATATGAGTGCCGGATATGAATTATTTACTTACAACAACGGCGTGAAGAACAAGATCACAAGTGTTATCGATAACTTCACTTACTTTGCCGGCGACCATAAGATCACAGCTGGTATCAGTTTCGAGCACCAACTTGCTAGCAATGCTTATATGCGCAACGGCACGGGATATTATCGTTACAGCAGCTTAGATGATTTCTTGAACGGTGCCGCTCCTGAAACGTTCGCATGGACATACGGTTACAACGGTGTTTCCGACCCGAAAGCTCAGGTTACTTTTAACCAGATCGGATTCTACGCACAGGATGAGTGGAACATTCGCCCGAACGTGAAGTTAACTTATGGTATACGTTTCGATGATTTAATTTTCGACAATAGCGATCTTCAAAGAAACGACGCAATCTACGATCTTGATTTCGGAGGCAAACATATCGACACCGGCAAATGGCCTAAGTCTAGAATGCAAATATCCCCTCGTGTAGGTTTCGTTTGGGATGTGTTCAAGGATAATTCCTTAAAAGTACGTGGTGGTACAGGTATATTTACCGGACGTTTACCCTTGGTATTCTTTACGAATATGCCGACAAACTCGAATATGGTACAAAATGCCGTAGTATTCGGCACAAAATATGAGAATGGAATTGCGGTAAGTCATGATTCCCGTCTGGATCAACTGGCTGGCGGCATGATTACGAATGTAGACGATGCGATCAAGAAATTCGGCCTTCCTACCACGATAGAGAATCCGGTTGCCGGTTCTAAGATATCTGGCGTAAAGGACAACTTCAAGATGCCACAAATATGGAAAACCTCCTTGGCTGTAGATTATCAGCTCCCAACTTCCTTCCCATTATCCGTAACCGGCGAGTTCATCTATAACAAGAACATCAATGCCGTAACCCTTGAGAATATCAACATCAAGGACCCGTCTAATTGGGAACATTTTAACGGAGCGGATAACCGTTTGATTTATCCATCTGATTATACGTATGTATCCGGTAAGAATGCGGTTGTATTAACTAACACATCCAAAGGACATGGTTATACCGCCAATGTTACGATTAACGCTCAACCCGTAGAGGATTTGAACATGATGTTGGCTTATACGCACACGGAATCCAAAGAAATTTCCGGTCTTCCGGGTAGCGACCCTGTATCTACATGGCAGGGAATGTTAACGATAGACGGACCGAATTTCGCGACCGTACAACGTTCACGGTATGTAGTGCCCGACAAGGTAATCGCAGCGGTCAATTATAATCTGCCCTTCCGCCATAAAGGTCTGCTCAGAAAAACAAGCTTAAATCTGTTCTATTCCGGTTATTCCGCTTCCGGATATAGCTTCGCTTATACAAATGATATGAATGGTGACGGTATCAATAATGATATGATGTATATCCCGAAAGATGATAGTGAAATCAAATTCAAGAATGAAGCAGATAGAACCGCTTTCTGGAACTTCGTAGACCAAGATTCTTATTTAAAGAATCACAAGGGAGAATACGCTGAGGCTTATGCCGCACGTGCACCTTGGGTACATCGTTTCGACCTTCGTATAACGGAAGATTTCTCATTCAAGGCAGGTAAAACCGAACATCATTTCCAATTGAGCCTTGATTTCATGAATATCGGTAATATGATCAACTCGAAATGGGGTGTAATGAAGAACGCATCTTCTTCCAACGGTTGCCGTATCTTGAAATATGAAGGTATGGATGATAATAAGACTCCAATTTTCTCCATGTATAAGATCAATGGTGAATATCCGACCGAGACTTATTCTTATAACCGTATCTATACTGAATGCTGGAAAATGCAGGTTGGTATCCGTTACATCTTTAATTAATCAAGAGATATAACTCCATAAAAAAGGCGGGGAACAAATTTTCCCGCCTTTTCTATTTCATCATATATCCTCTCCTCCTCGCAAGGCATCCGCTATATCTTGATGCCGCTGGGCTAATTCGTCCTCTCCGATCGCCCGGAAACCCTCCGCCAGATATTCGTGGGAAGCCGCATGTTTAGGTTTGATACTTACCGCCTGCTGGAAATCCAGAATAGCTTCATCGTAATATTTGAGCTTCAATAGGCATTTTCCACGGTTATAGCGGGCCTTAAAAGATTTCGGACTTAATTTTACCGCTTTGTTTAAACAAACCTGAGCGTCGTAGTCCTCACCTATATCCAATAAAGTAACCCCTTTGCGTACCCAAGCTTCCACATAATTCGGATTCAAATTCAAGGCTTTATCAAAACAACGAATAGCGGCATTCGCGTCATGGGCCTTCGTTATGCACTCGTTACCCATCAAGTAATATTCATGTGCATACTCTTTCTGGGTCTCACGAAGCGAATGCAATTCTTCCCTCAGAGCCTTAATCTGTGCCTTTTGACTATTCAAGGCTTGCAATTTCAAACGAAGCAGCCGTTGTACCATCGGATTATCCAATTCATTCCGTTTAGATACGGCGGCGGCAAAAGCCTCGACCGCCTCTTTCATATTACCCTGCCGAAAACCCTGAGCCGCCCGACCATATTGCAATTCCGCCTCGCTCTCTTTGATACTTTTCTCTATTAATGCTTGGTTATTGAATATTTGGCTGAATTCTACGATCTCTTTCCGGATAAAGATATCCCGGGAAGAGATCTTGCTTTTTAGCACCAATCCTTCCAATGAAGTACAACGACTCAACGCCACATAGGTTTGTCCCCCGGCAAATACCCCTCCGGTCAAATCAACTACCACCCGGCTAAAAGTCAAGCCTTGACTCTTATGCACCGTGATCGCCCAAGCCAAACGAATCGGCAATTGTTCGAACGTACCGACAATCTCTTCCTCGATCCGTTTCTCTTTCTCGTTATATTTGTATTTATAATTTCGCCATGAGGTAGGTTCGACCAAATGTTCTACACCGCTCTCCAGCAAGACATAAACATTTCCATTCTCATCGATACCCGATACCATACCGATCGTCCCGTTCACCCAACGACGCTCATAATCATTATCGATAAAAATAACCTGCGCCTGTTCCTTGATGGATAAATTCAGCTGGGTAGGTAGTGAGGATTCCGGAAAATCCCCCTCGATCTTTCCCACGGAGACGTACTCTTCTCCGGGAAGCTCGGCCAACTTCTTCTCATTGATAAAATCAACCTGATCCCGGCGAGTGGCCAACGTGATATACATATCCTCATTCTGAGGCTCGAAAGACGGAAAATAACGACCGTTCAACGTATCCAACTCCTGTTTTCTAGCGGCATTATTACGAATCCGATCCAATATATTGATAAAAACAGAATCGGTCTGGCGATACACTTTTTGCAACTCGATCGGCACTAAATTAATGTCCTTGAACACACGAGCCGAGAAAAAGAAAGGGCTCGCATAGAACAAACTCAATATCTCTTTTTGATCCGACGGAACAACCGGTTCCAACTGGAAGACATCTCCCACGAACAATAGCTGCTTTCCGCCAAAAGGCAATCGCATATTACCGGAATAGACCCTCAAGATACGATCTACACAATCAATAATATCCGCCCTCACCATCGATATCTCGTCAATGATGATCAAATCGACCTCCGCGATAATTTTCCGTTTCTCCTTCGGATACTTAAAAAACTCAAAGATACGACCATGAGACAAACTTAAATCCGGATCATCCGGCAACATCGGCCGAAAAGGGAGCTTGAAAAAGGAATGCAAGGTAACGCCGCCCGCATTTATGGCCGCTATTCCGGTAGGAGCCAGCACCACATACTTTTTCTTCGTATGATTGCAAATATACTTCAAAAAAGTAGACTTGCCGGTCCCTGCTTTCCCTGTCAGGAAAACAGACTGGCGAGTGTGGGTGATCAGTTGCAAGGCATCCTGAAACTCCTTATTGTTCGTGTCTAACTGAAAGTCCAAGTATATAATTTTTAGATGAGACAAAGCTATGAAAATATTTACAGATCACTCTAATAATATCCCTCAAAATATTTGGCAGTCTCCATAAAAATCACTTATTTTGTGATATCAAATTAATATCAAAAACAAATCATCATGAAAGCAACCGAAAAGACATTCAACGGACTGAGAATCTCGGGGTTTATTGCCCTTTTTCTCCTATTAGCTCTATCGGGTCTCTGCTGCTATTTAATCGCAGGCACCAACGAGACTTGGAGCGTAATCACCGGCATCGTCGGACTCTGCCTGTTAGTGGTTTGTTTATTGGGATTCATGGAAATCGAGCCCAACAATGCCCGAGTAATGCTCTTTTTCGGAAAATATAAAGGGACAATTACTGATAACGGATTTTTCTGGGTCAATCCACTTTACAGCAAAAAGAAAATCACGTTACGTGCCCGTAACTTAGATGTCCCTCCTATCAAGGTTAACGATAAGGTCGGTAATCCGGTTATGATCGGGGCCGTGATGGTATGGAAAGTCAAGGATACTTATAAAGCGATGTTCGACATCGATTCTTCGTCCATTAGTATCTCCTCGAATAAATCATTCATATCACTGGGAGAATCCTCTGAATTATCCCAACGAATGCAGAATTATGAGAATTTCGTGCAGATACAAAGTGACGCCGCCATCCGTAAGATAGCTGGCATGTATGCCTATGATTATAACGAGAGCAAAGATCCCGTCACCTTACGATCCGATGACGGGGAGGTCGCTCAAAAACTGGAAGAGGAATTAAACAGTCGTTTGGCGATAGCAGGCATTGAGGTATTGGAAGCTCGTATCAATTACTTAGCGTATGCTTCCGAGATCGCCGGAGTCATGTTACGCCGCCAGCAAGCGGAAGCCATTATCGCCGCAAGAGAACGGATCGTGGAGGGAGCGGTCAGCATGGTTCGACTCGCCTTGAACAAACTGGATCAAGACAATGTTGTGGAATTGGATGAGGAACGGAAGGCTGCGATGGTTAGCAACCTGTTGGTGGTCCTTTGCGCTGACGAGGCAGCGCAACCTGTCGTAAATACCGGGACCCTACATCATTAATGTAAGAATTTAATATTAATACTAGTATATGGCCAAAAAAGATAATACTGTCAAAAGCTTCATCCTTCGGGTGGACGCTGATATGATGGAAGCTATCGAAGCTTGGGCTGCGGACGAATTTCGCAGCACCAATGGCCAAATCCAGTACATTCTGGACCAAGCCTTACGAAAGGCAGGACGGTTGAAGAAGAAAAGACTGCCCCGGCCACAAAACGACGACAAGTCATAAAAAAAAGCCTGATCTTTCGATCAGGCTTTTTTATTAACGGCTAATGAACAGCCAAGCATCTTTATACTTTTCTATTTTTCGAAGTGTCGCCATGTAGCTCTCGGCATCCGCCCGGTTATTAAACTTATCCGCATAAATACGATATTTACCATCACGAACCACCTTGCTTACATTCTTACATTGCGTGCGGTCTACACCGGATATATACTCATTCGCCTGCTCCTCTGTCGGGAAACTCGCTATTACGATATGATACATCTTTTTCGTCGCCACGAGTTCCGCTTTCGGAGCGGGGACAGCGACTTCTTTCCTTACCTCAGGGGCAGAAGGCGCTTTGGCAATCTCAGTCTCCTTAGTCGCTTCTATTTTGGGAGTTACCTCCGCTACCATCTCGTCCACTTGAGATATTTGAATTTCCTCCGGCTGAGAAATAGGTTCCTCGAACCTATAATTTATCATCTCCGTAGGAACAAAACTAGCTGTATAAGCGGACAGGTTTACTTCTTTCACCGGAGTTGAAACCACAAAGAATAATGCGACAGCAGCAGCTGATGCCGCGACAACCCGGATCAACTTACGACTAACCGGGATATAGAACACATCTTTCTTTTTCTTACCCGCAAGTAAAGCAACCTCTTCCCGCTCCTCCTCCAATGATCGCAAAACCGGAAAATGAAACGATGGTAAACCATACGAATCCGCATTGAATACCCCAGAATCGCCCGGCGTAAAAATGGTCTGCCCTTCCTCTCCTATAGAGAAAGTCCCGATTCGCCCCAATGTTATCCGCTTGTCTTGTTCCAAAGAAACATTCAAAGCCTCGATATCCTCTTCCAGCATCAACTGAGCTTTCCGGTAATCAACGCCATACGTCTGCATATATGACTCGGAGAGCAAGCCGTCTGTATGCTGTAGCGTGACATTAAACATAACCTCTTTACGCATCGGCCGGAACAAATGTTCCTCTTCCTGATACGTCGCCGGCAAAGTTTGCAGCACGAAACCACCAAACTTCGGCAAGATCACACAATCGTGCGTCAGCAACAAGCGTTCAATATGTGTTATTATCCTTAACATAGAGACAAAGGTAAATATCTTTATAGAAATAACAAAAAAAGAGCACTTTTTTCCTTTGAAATGACCCGGAAAATTATATGCATGACATTCTCATTTCAAAATCCACATGACACCCATATAGTCATCCGACCCTCCATACTGGTCGCTAATTGATTTTGAGACATTATCCATATTGTAATCCAACTCTTCCGATGGATACATCCATCTTAACGGCATTTTATCAGAAGGTATATTCCTATTCGATTTCGGATTTATCGGAATATTCGGTACACCTGTCCTACGATATTCAAAGAAAGCATTGTAAGGTGTTTGAAGAAACGTCAATATGTACTTTTGCCAAATAATCTGACTCAACTGTTCTTGAAAATCACTAGCGAATTTAACGCCTTGGTTTCCGAGATATTCTTGAATATAGGCATCTGTTATTTTTCGATTATGATGGAACATAACATCATCGGGTGTATTATCCGCCACAAACCGCATTGAAGAACGAACGCCTTCCTCATAATACTCTTTGGGACTTTTTGAGATAAAACCTCTCAGAGCCATCTCAGCCAGTATAAAATTTTGTTCTTGATAACTCAAGAAAAATACAGGCTCGCCCTCCGGCAGTTCCTCGTAGCGATCATTTATTTGAGAAACAGTTCCCCCACTCACAAAAGTCAAGATCTCAGACTCCGGTAAGGTCGGGTCAACTCCACCATAAGCATCCCATTCCGAGGGATCCAACTTGGCCTCTTCTGAGCTCGGTGTCGGTTTCGCATAATAAAATAAACGATAATCTTTCAAGGCTTTCAATTTATCAACAAAAAGATTAGTCATCCTGTCATTATTCACAAAACTATTAATTTCCTTAAAATAAGGATATTTCTGTCCAGCCTTATTAGAGTACACAACTTGGAAATTATCCGCACTCGACTCAAAAACAGGTCTGTTATTGATAATCTCATTGATTCTTTCCCGAACCTTTAAATCCGGATCATCGACCTTTTTATACAAATTAAGAAGCAACTTCAATTGCATAACATTCACAGCCTTACGCCATTTCGTCACATCCCCTCCATAAATATAATCACCCTCAAAATTAGTGCCAGCACTAAAGAGACGGTCCGCCTCATCCAATTCATTCAATAACCCGAGAAAAACATCTTTTTGAGAGTCATATTTCGGGAAATACACCTCTTCATCCTCAGCTCTTAAAGCTTCAGAATAAGGTATGTCCCCCACTTGCATTGTCAAATTGAAGAAAAAGAAAACCCGTACGAAATGAGACAATGCCGTATAGGAGTTTTTCAACTCATCATTCGTCGCAAAATCAATCATCTTCGAGGCATTCCGCAAATCTCTCAAAGCATCATAATTCGCTCCACCCAACAAATTGAATGCCAGATCTATATCATTAGCCTCTGTCCACGACAAATACTTAGCTAACAATTCATCCCGGATAAAATCCTTTCCATTCCCATTTTTATAAGTGGTAATATCACGTAACAGTTCTGTTGCCAACATCGCAGATGTTACTTTGTTAGTTGAGTCGGGATTTGTATTTACGCTTTCGAAATCATCACATCCAATCATACCCAACAAAACCAGTCCGCATATCAATATATTTTTAATTTTCATACGTTTAGCTTTTAAAATTCAACTTTCAAGTTTACACCTACATACCTTATAGATGGAGAAGATATATCCTCGCCCTCAATATCCTCAAAGCCATCCGGATCCGAGAATCTAAAATCTTTGGTCAACACAAATAAGTTCTGTCCGATAAAGCCTACATAACAGCTATTCATACTTAACTTACTAATAAACTTCTTCGGCAAATTATATCCGATTGACATTTCCCTCAATTTCAAGAACGTCTTTTTCTGAACTAATTTATCTGGATTATTATGGCTGCTTCTTACAAAATCCTCATAAGAAGTCTCGATATCATTCGGAGCGAATACCCGCGTATCTGATGTAATCCTGCCATATTGATCATATTTGACCTCGCCTGATACAATCTTGACACCTTCACCCACATAGTTTTTCTTGCCATTCACCACCTCATCATATCTCCATTGATTGTCCGTATCCGGATGAGCGCCGGTTTCCAACATGTGGAATTCCGTATTCGACCATGATTTTCCACCAATACGGCCATCAAAATTGAGTGTCAGCGTAAAGTTCTTATACTTGAATACATTCGCTAGACCATACTCTAAATCCGGATCCGTATAACCAATCAAAGAGCTATATTGGCTCCTAGACATCAAGCCATTCGTATTAATAATATAATTACCATCCGGATCTTTGTCATAGCCTTTATATGAATAAGAATCCGTACGAGCGCCCACGTATGTCCACAAGTTATCCGGGCTGAAGCTCTCATCCAATTTAGCATAATACCTCTTGCTCGTCGAAAGATTCAACGACACATCCCATGAGAAATCACGGACTTGCACCGGAGTAGCGTCAATAGAAATCTCCACTCCACGACGAACATATTCTTCGTCAATATTCATCAATCTCGATTTATATCCCGTAGCGGAAGATATCCTTTGGCTGATCGTATTATTATAAGTCAACTTATTGAAATAACTCACATCTAATTTCAAGCGATGTCCTTGCAAGAAGTGAATACCCGTACCTATTTCCCATGTACGATTCGTGATAGGCTTCACGTCGCCACGCAAATAATCCGGATAACTAGCCGTATTCAAGCCATCCCAAACATTCTGTTTAATCGTATAGGCCCGATCTAAATCATAAATAGCTAAATCGGTTTTAGAGACAGTCCACGATCCTCTCAATTTCCAGAAGGGTATCCAATCCGGCAAGCTTATTATATTAGAAGGAATAATACTCACTCCCACGGAAGGATAAAAATATGATTTATCATTTGAAGGCAAAGTAGAAGACCAGTCATTACGCCCAGTAGCCTCCAGATAATAAGTATCCTTATACCCCAATGTCAACGTGCCGAACAGACTATTCACTTTTTTCGTCTTAGTCTCCGCATCCACGATCGGACTTTCTACGGAAGCTTTTATCGAATAAAAACCGGGAACAGACAAGCCATTCTTCGTGGAAGCTTCCAGATTCTTTGTTTTCGTATAATAAAGAGAACCTCCCAATAAACCGTCAACACTAAAATCACTCAGCTTCTTATTAAACAGCAAGAAGAAATCATAATTCATGGTAAAACCAGTCTTCTTGCCCTCTTTATAATAACCCAGCGCTCCGTCTTCCCAGCCACCACGGCCTTTAGAGATCGTTCCCACCGAAGAACGAGTCACATTATTATTCGCATAAGCGACTCCTCCCGCACGCAATTGCAATTTCATCCAAGGGAGTATCTCGTACTTAAAAGACAATGAACCATTCGTCGTAAAATTATTTATCGACTTAATCTTCTCATAAGCCTCAAAATAAGGATTATCATACCAATCCGTATAATGCCAATTTTGCTTTTCATTTGGGACAAGCCAATAATCCTTGTAATCCCGCAGATCATACTCCGGACCAGTCCATAATAAAATATTGTACATATATCCGGTACCATATCCATACCCAGCCGTATTCGGCGCAGATTCCTGCGTAAAGTTCATACTACCTTCCACGCTCGCCTTATTGCCTAGTTTCAGCTCTCCACCAATATTATACCAGAATTTATTCTTACGTGAATTCGGATACTGATTCTTATCATACAAATAAGACAAAGAAGTGCGGATGCTTCCATTCTTACCAGAAGATGATACACTGACCGTAGTATTACTGATCATACTAAACTCCAAGAAATTCTTAAAATTATTCTTACCCCTCGAAGTCAACTCCATTTCCCGATACTCTTTCTTAATAGGATCCCATTGCGTATAAACACGACCAATATCCAACTTATCGCCCCAGACATAATCTATATTATCAAATTTACCTCCAGACCCGGCGCTATAAGCCGTCTGCACCTCCGGTATTTTTAACTGTCCGGCATTAAACATATTACTGGTATTTACCTCTATAGAAAAGCCCTTATCACCCCCTTTCTTGGTGGTAATCATGATCGCTCCATTACCACCTCGGGAACCATACAACGCAGAGGCCGTAGCCCCTTTCAACACAGTAATATTCTCAATCACATCCTGGTTGAAATCACTAAACGCTTGATTTGTAGGAACGCCATCCACGACGACCAAAGGCTCCTCTCCACGTAATTTTATCTTAGGAGCGACCCCAAATTCCGTAGAATTATACACTCGCATGCCCGAGATCCTACCACTTAAACTCGTCGCGATATTCACGCCCTTAACTTTCTCCAATTCATCCCCCTTGAACTTTTGTGTAGCATAACCTAACGCTTTCTCTGAACGAGTAATACCCAAAGCGGTAACGACAACTTCCTCCAAGGCTTTTGAATCTTCATCAAGCACTATTTGGAGAACTTTTTTATCCCCAACAGGAACCTCTTTTTCTTGAAAACCGACATAAGATACCATTAGCACATTCCCAGCGGAAACATCCAAGGAAAAGTTTCCGTCCAGATCACTAATAGTGCCGTTAGTCGTTCCTTTTTCTACTACATTCGCACCAATCACGGGATCCCCGTGAGCATCTTTCACGACACCTGTTATTTTTACCTTTTTCGTCTGTTGACTAGCAATCGGTAAATCCTTTTTTTTCGTGTCTCGGCGTACGATTATTTGACGATTATTAATAATATACTCAATATCCGTTCCGCTGAATAATTTATCTAATATTATCTCTACAGACTGATCCCGAACATCCAGATTAACTTTCCTATGCAAATCAATGTTAGAACCATGATACACAAAAATAAACTCACTGTTTTTCTCAATGTATTCAAATACATCTTCTACCGTACGATCATTCATTTGAATGCTTAGCATAGTCCGCTGCGCATATAGGGAAGACGCATATATCGCAGATCCTCCAAAACTTACCAGACATAAGGCTAAACCAAGACTTTTGAGAAAATGATTTGATTCTCGGCAGAAATCTTCTTTTTTCTTCATACCTTTGTAATGTTTTTTCTTTAGTACGTAATTATTGATTAAACAAAGCTCTTGAGCCGGAAGATATGGCAGTATCTTCTGGCTCTCTTGTAAATGCAAACACGCTTACAGATCATTCCTTTCCCATAGGCAAATTATTTTAATAAAATTATATTATTCTCCCCATCTCTCTCTTGGCGTAGAAAAAGAGATTGACAAATAATCTCAACAACTTCCTCCAAGTTCTCTCTCAGGTCCAATTTTCCTGAAATAGGTATTTCACCTATCTCTTTGCCAAATAAAATAGTCCGGCCATAATAACGAGACAACCGATTTAAGACCTCTCCAACCTTACGATCATTTAACAGCATCAAGTTATCTTTCCAACAAATATGTTCAAAGACATCTACCTTTTTGATCGATATTTCTTTACCCTTTAACTCAAGCATATCATCAGGGCTCAGCACATTCTTACCATTATCGCCATTTTTCACCTCGACCTGTCCTTCCACTAATACAACGGAAGCCGCAGGTTCATCCCGATAAGCACACACATTGAATCGAGTGCCAAGCACTTTTACCTCGATCGTACTCGTTTTAACAATAAAAGGGCGAGAAGGGTCCGCAGCAACTTCCAAATAGACCTCTCCATCCACTAATATCTCCCGCTTATCTTTAGCAAAAACCGTAGGAAAAATCACCCGGGTCTCTGCATTAATATACATTTTAGTTCCATCTGAAAATACGATATTCGCACGCCGTCCTTTCGGTACTATTATTTGATCCGGCTCATCAATTTTAGTTTCTTGCTCATTCTTTTCTATTTGGTGTTCCTCTACATTTGATTTGCCTACCGTATCATAAATTACCGTAGCTTCATCTTTCAGTTGAACCCAACCTTGATCCTTCACCAAGACAATCTCATCCCCCGGCAAGGCGCCAACATTCTTTTCCTCCAACAAGGCCAAAGGCAATGAAGATTTATCATGTCCCATCATCCAAAAATAACATCCCACGGCAAGAAGCAACATGACGGCGGCCGCTACGGAAGAAACAAGATAGCGTATACGTAAAACAGAGGTCTTACGGGGAGCATTCAAACGTTCCTCCAGCTTCTGCCAAGAAGAAAGTGCCAGTCGCGAATCCACTCGCTCCTCTTCACGAACTTTACGCAACAAATCTTCTCCGGCTTGCCGAAATGAATCCTTCTCAACCATGTCCTGTTTCTTATTCACGAGATACCTGTTTACTCTTATTACGGATGGAATTCGTTTTGGTACTCACTTTTTACCGGGAAAAATAGCGAATCCGCCATTTTTTTCATTCTTACAACCTCTTTTGCCATCCCTAGGGCACGGCTGTGCCCTAGGGATGGCAAAACTATGCCACACCGATGGCACAGCTGTGCCACTTGGATGGCACGACTGTGCCATCAAGGTGAAAATTCTTGGCACAATATATCTTTGATATACTGCGACATAAAGAGAGTCCAAGAATACATTAAAGCTCCAACGAGAACCACCGCCTTAACTTACGGAGTGTTCTAGACAATAAATTTTTACTGGATTGGTAATTTATGCCTAAAATACCAGCTATCTCATTATGCCCCAATTCATTTACATAATAAAGATAAATGATCTCTCGCTGATGGGGAGAAAGTTTTGTCAAGGCTTTCATCAAAAGTTTAACCCGGTCGTCCGTATCTGTCGTATCCAATGCGATACGGGAGAATAACTCATCCACTTGAAACACGTCCTCATATAAGGAGACATCCTCCATTTTCCTGTTTTTCTCGATCGTATCATACAGCTTATGTCTTAAAGCCTTAAGCAGATATCCTCTGACATTCGCCGTCGGAGAGAGGGAGATATGGTTTTGAATCAAATTGATAAAAATATCCTGTACGCAATCTTCCACCAAGTTCTTGTCGGGAAGTAACTTGATTCCATAATTGCGCAGCAATGCGTAAAATCGGCAATAAAGCTCACGGAAGGCTTCCTTATCTCCCTTCAGACACGATTCCCATAGCTTCTCATCGGATATTTCCATATAGATCATGTAGACAATAACTCCCACAGATTTGGCGCAAACATACAAAAAAACGTTCAAATTCAGTTAAGAGCAATAAAAAATTACAAAAAAGCACGTACACCACCATGAATAACGATGTACGTGCTTCTAAAAAATCACATGGGAAAATCACCTATACCGTTTGCCTTGCCACGGTACCATACCCGTCTGACGGATATGCTCCATCAAGCCATTGAACAAGTTTTTATACGTATCCGAAGATCGTTCCCCTATCGGACTTTGTTCCTTCGGATCTTCCTTTATATTAAAGAATTGGATAGGCTCCCAAGGAGTATTTTGTAAAATCTTGAAATCCCGGTATTGAGATGCGTAATATGCCTGACCTCCATATCGGGAATTACCTTCCCTTCGTACCCAATGCACCATTCGATCTCCGGTATCTTGTTCCTCACCCCGTAAAAGAGGCAAGATACTGATACCGTCGATCTCATGCGATACAGGCACGGCTGTCAGATCGCATAAGGTCGGGAACATATCCGAAAGCATGACGAAATTATCACGTACCGCCGGACGGATCTGGTTCTTCCAATAAATACCTCCGGCTACCCGGATCCCTCCCTCATACATATCCTGCTTCGCGCCTCTGAACGGGCCGTTATTCGCACCCGCATCGTCCTGCCCTCCATTATCAGAGGTAAATATAATGATCGTATTCTCCAACTGACCATTCTGTTCCAAGGCCTCATACACACGTCCGACGTTATAATCCAAATGCTCAATCAAGGCGACAATCTTAGCACGCTTCTCAGGAAGTGACGGTTCACGCTTTTTCACCTTTTCCAGCCATTCCTGAGGAGGTTGTATCGGGGTATGTGGGGCATTATAAGCTAGATACAAGAAGAAAGGCTCTTGCTTTTGCTTCATATCCGACAGGTAACGGATCGCCCAATCAGAGAAAATCTCTGTAGCATGTCCTTGTGGATCGATCTCTTTCAAGTTCTCACGCATATAATTATTTCCGAAACGACGATGGGTATAATAATCATCCATCATATCCCCTAAAAATCCCCGGTAGAAATCGAAACCCCTTTCCGTAGGGGTATTCGGAGACTCCAATCCTAGATTCCATTTTCCAACCATCGCATTATGATAGCCTCTTTTCTTCAACATCTGGGGTAATAATACGGCATCCTCCGACAGATACCCCCAACTATCCTCTTTATGCGTACGAATGACTCCCGGCACGCCTACCATATCCGGATAACGCCCGGTTAATAACGAGGCTCTACTAGGAGAGGAGACCGGACAGTTCGCATGGAAATTCGTGAAACGAACTCCTTCATTTAATAATTTATCGATATGTGGAGTTTGAATGTCCTTGGCGGCTCCTTGACAGGACAAATCGCCATATCCCAAATCATCCACCAAAATCAGCAGGATATTCGGGCTATCCGGCAAAGCCTTTGTTTGTGCGGAAGCTGCGGAAAAAGCCAATCCGCAAGCCGCTGTTAGTATATATTTATTCATCTAATCTAGTGTTTTTAAATGTCCCATTACATCATATCACATACGGAAGGCTTGATCTTCATTCCTTTCTTATGTTTCTCACCGGCCTCGATCAGTAATTTCACGATCTCCGGATGCTTATCCGCCTGATTGAATCGCTCTGAGATATCTGTCTCCACGTTATACAACAAGGGTTCTGCCGGAGTCTCGATCTTACAGGTACGCAGATATTGGTCCTTGATCGTCTTAAAATAATACTTCCACTCCCCTTTACGGATCGCCATCAACTCGCTTCCCCACCAATAATAAACTTCATCACGGGCGGAATGCTTTTCCTCAAACAATAATCCGGTTTGATTCACGCCATCCAATACAAGATCTTTCGGTTGCTCGATACCCGCCATCGAGAGGAAAGTCGGATATAAATCCATCGAGGTCATAATCTCATCGTTGATCGCCGGATTGATTTTTCCCGGCATCCAACAAATGGCCGGAACCCGGAAGCCACCTTCCCACCAAGTACCCTTGCCATCCTTCAACGGACCTGCGGAACCACCATTCTCATGCTCCGTCAGCCAAGGGCCGTTATCGCTGGTAAAAATAACAAACGTATTCTCGTCCAAGCCATTCTCACGCAGAGCCTTCAACACTTCACCAACGCTCCAGTCTATTTCCTCAACCACATCTCCGTACAGGCCTCGTTTGCTCGTTCCCTCGAAACGGGCATTCGTGTACAATGGGATATGCGGGAAGGTATGAGCGAAATAAAGGAAGAAAGGCTCCTTTGAATGATCCTTGATGAACGATACCGCTTTCTCCGTATAGCGACGGGTTAATTCTCCCTGATCCGGTTCCGATTCGATTTGCTTACCATCCAATATCAATGGAGTCGGAGGAAAATTCCGGGCATGCGCGCCTTTATTCTGAACAGGGCTCATATCATTGGAATAAGGTATGCCGAAATAGGTATCAAAGCCATGATCCGTCGGTAAATAGGGAGAGAACGCTCCTAAATGCCATTTGCCTACACAGCCGGTCGCATACCCGCTTTGTTGTAAAACCTTGGCGATCGTGACCTCATCTTGTCCTAACCCAGCCTTTGAGTTAGGGAAAAGTACGGCTACCCGATCTCCATATAATCCATTTCGAACCGGCAAACGTCCGGTCATTAACGCAGCCCGACTTGGCGTAGAAACTCCGGCCCCCACATAAAACTGGGTCAGCTTCATTCCTTCACAAGCCATACGGTCTATATTCGGTGTGCGGATCGTGGGATTCCCATAGCAACTCAAATCCCCATATCCCATATCGTCACAGAATATGATTACAAAATTAGGCTTATTGGCCGCATCCGAGGCAGCGTTCAAGCTCAAGCTGTTCGATAATACCGCCGCTGTTAAAACAGACAATGATTTCAGTGTTTTCATATACGTATCTTTTTATTTAAGTAAACGGGGAAAAGGTTCATCTATGATACCGGCAGGACGCTGGTTCCGGCCTTCATATCCCCAATCTCCCATATCACTACGAACCTGTTTGATCCATTGATTCATCTTCGTTACTACTTCGGGATGTTTATCGATGACATTGGTTGTTTCCGACAAATCATTCGCCAAATTATATAAACGAGCCTCACCGACTTCCGTATCCGGGAAGTGAGGGCCTTTGATACGTTCCTTCAAAGGTAAATGATACTTCCAGTTTCCCCAACGTACCGCCTGTAATTGTTGTTTCTGGTAATAATAGAAAGTCTCCGTGGGCGATGCCATCGATTCTCCCTCCAAGATTCCAGACACATTATGCCCATCTATCACCCGGTCGGAAGGAACCGCATAACCGCAATAATGCGCCAATGTCGGTAAGAAATCCATCGAAGTCACCAGATTATCAGTCTCCTGTCCCGCCGGTATTTTAGCGGGCCATCTCATTATACAAGGCACCCTGAATCCACCTTCATACGTCGTACCCTTTTGGCCTCTCAACGGACGGTTCGTACCACCGAAGTGTTCATCCGCACCATTATCGGAAGTAAAGATAATCAAGGTATTTTGATCCAATCCTTCCTCCTTTAAAGTCTCAAGCAAGACTCCCATCGACCAATCCAATTCCTCGGTCGCATCTCCATAGAGTCCGTTCTGAGACTTTCCCTTGAAAGCGGGAGAAGCCGCTAACGGATTATGAGTCATATTATGGCACAAATAAATAAAGAACGGTGATTCCTTATGAGACTTTATAAACTCCACAGTCTTATTGGTATAACGAATCGTCAAGGAATCATGACCGACAGGAGCCACTATTACCTCCTCCTGTTCCATCAAGGGTAACGGACAATACGGACGATCCATATCGTTACTATAAGGAATACCATAATAGTAGTCGAAACCCTGCCGGGTAGGAAGAAATGGCAATTGATCCCCTAGATGCCATTTCCCGATACAAGCCGTCGCATACCCCTGCTCCTTCATCAACTCGGCGATCGTTATCTCACCGGGATTCAAGCCTTTATGCGAAGCTGGAAATAGCACTTGCCTCCCTTTGGACATCAAAGGTGTAGGGTCCGCATTTACATGCATGGAGACTCGCCTTGGATAACACCCTGTCAATAAAGCCGATCTGGAAGGTGTACTCACGCTCGAACCCACATAAAAATCGGTCAGTCGTATTCCCTCTTTAGCCATCTGGTCGATATGGGGAGTACGATGCTTCGTACTCCCGTAACAACCTAAATCCCCATATCCGAAATCATCGATAAATACGATGATCACATTTGGCCTTTCCGCCGCTTGAGTAGCCACGGCCGCTCCGGAAAGGGCTAATACCGGTATCAATTTAGATATAAATTTCATTTCATCCTTCTTTTAGTTGAACATTACCAACCTGGGTTCTGATCCAAATTCGGATTCAAAGAGCGCTCGCTATCAGGAATAGGCAGTAAATCGTAATATTCCAGATATCCATTCGGGAACTTCGTCTCGATCACGCTTCCTTCATGATCTTTTATAATCATAGGATAAAGCGTCTTCCCGATTTTCCAACGTTTCACGTCTGACCAATAACGACCTTCCAACGCCAACTCAATCCGTCTCTCATGCCTTACTTTCTCACGAGCCTCCTCACGGCTCATAGATGTCGGCAGCAAAGAGATCTTAACGTCATCCCTTTCCGTACGGATCCGGTTGAGGATAGCGATCGCATCCGCTACACTTCCATTCGTCTCTATAATCGCCTCCGCTTTTGACAATAAGACATCCGCATATCTCAGTATGATATCATTGATATAAGACTGCCCGGAAGGAGGAAGCTTTGACTCATCCTGAATCCGATATTTACGGGTACTTAAATGTTTCAACCGATTACCTGCATGATTAAACGCACCTCCCGGATACAGGTAATTAGGGAAACGATAGCCCAAGAAATAAGAACCCGGAAGTACAGCCGTGAAACCTAAACGAGGATCCCGGTTCTCATAAGGATTCTCGGGATCTACAGGAGAGCCGTCGATCGTCTCATAAGCCGCTACCAAATCATCCGTAGGGACATAACGGCTTCCACGGGTCCAACTTCCGGTACCCGTTCCGCAATACTGGTCAATATAGGAACCTTGCGAATTCTCGCCTTCAATATATTGGATATCAAACAAGACTTCCTTATTGTTCTCATTAGCCGGATCAAACAAGCCCTCATAACTATGGAATAGACCATATTTCTTCAACGCATCAATTTGCTCGACACAAGACAGAACCTCCTTGTATTTACCTTGGTATAAGTAGGCTCGCATTTTCATACCTAAAGCCGCCCCCTTGGTAGCACGCCCCGGCTCGGGAGCATCCACTCCCAAATTGGTGATCGCAACCTCATAATCATCCAACGCCTGTTGCCAAGTCTCCTCCAAACTCGCCCGCTTCAAGCTACGAGCTTCTTCCGTGGAAATGTCCGTCAATATAATAGGTACCCCACCATAGGTTTCCGCTAGCACGGAATAAGCCAGTCCCCGTAGAAAATGAGTCTCACCTGAATATTTGGCTTTCGCTTCTTCCGATAAATCCACTAAATCCATACAGGCCAACAAATAGTTTGCCCGGGAGATTATCTCGTAACATCTTTTCCAACGATACGTTACGACTCCTCCGTCACTAGAGCTCAACCGCCCGGCACCCAACTTATTAAAAACCTCATCCGTTCCCCAGTTAAATGCGTTAGGGGTAGCTCCATCCGTTATGCCAAAGCCAAACAAGCCTTGATTATAAACCTCTTTTTCCCTCAATTGAGCATAGACACCATTTAAAAGGAGTTTGATATCCGATTCATTTTCCGGGAAACTCGCCGAAGTAATCTTATCCTCAGGATACAAATCCAAATAATTCTCCATACATCCCGTGAAAGAGACACATAGTATAATTGATAAGCAATATGCTAATAACTGTTTCATACTTTTAGAAATTAAGATTTATACCAAATGTAAATATTCTCGGAGTCGGGTAATAATTGGTACCCGAATCAAACGTATTTCTTTCCGGATCATATCCTTCATACCCTTTTTTCCACATAATCGTAAACAGGTTCTGGGCATTCGCATATACATACAACCGTTGCATTTTTAGCTTTGAGGTAATCCATTCAGGGAACGCATAACCTAATTGTAAGTTCTTCAATTTCAAGAAATCGATACGATGCACCCAAAATGAGGAGTCATACGTGTCCCATGAAGAGTCAAACCGAAGCATCGGTATATTTGAGTCCGGATTCTCTGGGCTCCACGCATCCCGCCATTTATCAGAAATAGTCAGCCATTCGTATTGCATACGGGTCATGCCGCTCTTCGTAAACGCATTCGCCTGTCCCAAACCTTGGAATAAGATATTTAAGTCAAACCCTTTATAGCGTAAGCCGGCAGTAAGTCCATACGTAATTTTAGGAATCGTATTACCAAGTACTTGTTTATCTTGATAGTCTAATTTTCCATCGTTATTAACATCCTCGTATTTCAGATTTCCCATTTCCGGCTTAAGCCCATTGCTATGCATATGTTGAGCGGCTTCTTCGTCCGATTGATAGATGCCAACCGCTTTATAGCCATACAAAGCCTTATACGGATATCCCTCACGAATCAAATAAAGCTGGTCCGGAGAGTTTCCTCCTTGAAATTTCGTTACTTTATTATCGATATACGTAAAGTTTAGTCCTACGTTAAATCCAAGGCGATCTCTGCTCGTCTCAAGATTATCATAATTCACGACTAACTCAAAACCATTATTTTTCATTTCGCCCACATTCTCAAACGGTGCGGTCTTATCCCCTAATACGTTTGGTATTGGCAATTGAACGATAATATCGGTTGTCTTTTTATTGAAGTAATCAGCTTCAATATTCAACTTATTACCTAAGAAGCCCAAATCCACGCCAATATCCAAGGAAGAGGTAGTTTCCCAAGTAATATCCTCATCCACCAAAGCGGTTACCGCAGCACCCGGTGCCAACGAACCTCCATAATTATAACTCAAGTCATAATTTTGGGAGATCACTGTTAAATAAGGCCAATATCCTTCAATGGTTTGATTACCTAATTGTCCCCACGACGCACGTAGTTTCAAATTAGAAAACAGATTCAGGTTCTTAATAAACGCCTCTTCACTCAAACGCCATCCTGCAGAGAAGCCCGGAAAAACACCCCAGCGGTTTCCCCGTTTAAAACGAGAGGAGGCATCGGCACGGAGATTCATCTCAAATAAATATTTATCCGCAAAGGCATAATTCAATCGACCAAAATAAGATGCCATGCGTAGACCTTCAAAATTTCCCTCTCCCTTGATACCTTCCGTTCCCGCATCCACTTGGGTTAATCCTTCTTTGGGAGGGTTGGTTCTTCGGGCAAATACGTTCTTTATACTGTAATTCTCCAATTGGGTACCAAGGATAGCGGCAACATAATGCTTATCCGCAAATCGCTTGCTATAGTTTAATGTCGCTTGGAAATTATTACGCATGGTCGATACTTGCTCTCTACTCAACACAATACCATCACGATTGTAATTTTTCGGTATCGTCTCTATGCCAGAATCCGTATATCCATAAAGGGTCTCATTATATTTATCAACCATTTTCCAATTGCCATTAGAGGCCCATGTTACTTGTAAGTTCAAGTCTTTCGTAAAATCCACGGTAGCGAAAGCATTTACAGCCATATAATCCTTGGATGTTTTAGTCGCCCCGTTCGAAGCGTCTATAACCGGCTGATAAGTCGTATACAATAAAGTACCATCATCCTTAATCGCCTCTACCGAACCGAAACGGCCATCCCGGGTATATGGAGCGATGAAAGGAGCCGCGCCTTGTTGCTGTTCGAATACACGGAACAAATCAAAAGGCTCTTGGGAATTCCTACGAGTATAATTCAAACGAGCGCCAACTCTCAACCATGAATTCACTTTATACTCCACATTTGCCCGGATACCGAACCGCTCCGCCTTAGAGTTCATCAAAATACCTTCCTGACTCAAATAGTTCAAAGACAAGAAGGAAGATAGTTTCTCCGATCCACCGCGAATCGACAAATTATGCCCTGTTATTAAAGCATTCCGATAAAGAGAATCATACCAATCCGTATTCGGATATTTATAAGGATCTGTTCCGTTTGCGAAATTAGAGATCAATGTTTCCGAGAAAAGAGGGTTCTCTCCCCCATTCACCAAAGCTTGATTCGCCATAGTCATATGCTCGGCGCTATTCGTCACTAAATCAAAATGACGTCCGATCTGCTGCATTCCGACGTAAGAGTTCAACTCTACTTGGGTTTTCTCATTATTCTTTCCCATCTTCGTCGTAACCAAAACGACACCGTTAGCGGCCTTTGATCCGTAAATAGCCGCACTAGCCGCATCCTTCAAGACTGTGATACTTTCGATATCACTTGGGTTTACTTGGCTGAATACCCCTTCTACTCCGTCAATAATCACCAACGGGTCCGAATTATTCAATGTACCCCAGCCACGAATTCTCAATTGCGCTCCATCATCTCCCGGCTTACCCGAATTCTGGCTGATCCACACGCCGGAAACCTTTCCGGAAAGTGCTTGAGAAGCATCTGTGATCGGACGGTTCGCCAATTCCTCATCAAATTTGACTGAAGAAACAGAACCCGTCAAATTCACCTTCTTCTGGGTTCCATAACCAACAACCACAACCTCTTCCAAAGCCTGTGTATCCTCCCTTAAACGTACATTCAATGAAGTCTGTCCCGCAATAGCGACAGTTGTTGGCATAAAGCCGATATAAGAAAATTGAAGTGTCGCATTATCCGATACCTCCAAAATAAATTTACCATCAAAGTCTGTTATCGTACCATTTGTAGTACCTTTCTCCACAACATTCGCTCCAATGATAGGTTCCCCTTTTGAATCGACAACAACACCCGTTATTTTTTTGGCTTGCTGGGTGACCGCATTCGCTATAGTTTTTTCAAATAAGTAGATCTTTCCATTTTTAACTTCATAACTTAATGACGTGCCCTCCGTTATTTTATCCAATACATTTGTCAATTCTGCATTCGTAAAATTAACGCTCACTCTCCGATTCAAATCTACGATTTGTTTGCTATACGCAACACTCAACCCGGTTTGGTGGGTGATGGTAGCTAAAACTTTCTCCACTTTCGCATTGTCCAGCACAATAGAAACCCGCTGAGCCGAGGCGGTAGCCGTGAAACTCAGCAAGGATATGACTAAAAATAGAAAGGTTAACTTCATGGCATTCGGTATTTTCTCAATTAATATTAAAAGGCACCTACGCCGAGGGCTTTCTTGCTTTTCTTTCATATATTTGTATTGATTTTAATAGTTGGTATTAGAAATTTATTTTTAATACGACCGGCAGCCGAAAAGGGTAGGAGCTTTTCGGCTGTTCTTATGTTATCTATTTATGAGGAATCCATACGCATATCTATTTTAAGGTTAACACTCTGTTTCCTGCTCTCCTATCAAATAGACACACGACAAATCTAAAAGGATGAGTCGTTATAGCTAATTTTTTTATTTTTTCATCCGGACTTCTATCTTGCCCCCTTTTTCCTCGAATAGTACAGGCGTGATTTTCTCTAACTCTTTTAGTACCGTGGTTAAATTCGTACTATCCGTCGTAATCGTATATGTATATTTCAACGCTATGGAGTCTTTTATCTCAAAAGACACACCATAAGTCCTAGCTATTGTTTTCATCACTTCAGGCAAAGGCGCACTTTTAAATACCAATACATTCCGCCTCCATGCGGAATATAACTTGACATCATGTGAACGGACAACCTCGCAACGGTCCGATAGCTTATCGTAAACCGCTTTCTCACCGGGACGCAATTGATACGACTTGAATGATTTAGATTTTAGCTCGATCGATCCGGTCTCTAAGGCAATAAATATAGCGTCTTCCTCCGGATAGGCCTTTACGTCAAAAGTGGTACCCAAAACCTTAATATC
Source organism: Parabacteroides sp. 20_3 (assembly GCF_964238835.1). NCBI lineage: Bacteria > Pseudomonadati > Bacteroidota > Bacteroidia > Bacteroidales > Tannerellaceae > Parabacteroides > Parabacteroides sp. 20_3. The sequence goes on from NZ_CAXSNO010000004.1 coordinate 320,792, forward strand.
CATATAGGAAAGATCTACGACAAACGGCCTGTTCTTATTTTTCGCGACCTCAAACCAAGCTTCCCCTTCCAGATAGACCTTCCGTTCGTAAAGACCAAACTTTTTCGGATACCGTATCCGGCTCCCTGAATTTAGATGCACCTTGCTCCCATCTTGAAAAAGCACTTGCATGCGCTCACCATTAGGGACATAAACCTCATCGTATCCATCATCCGCCAATAAATCCACTTGTGAGTTAATACGCATGAAAAGACCGATAAACAAGGCCACCGGTATCAAAATGGCTGCCGCATACGCAATAAGACGGCGTATACGCTGGCGATGAAGCTGGCGCACGATCCGCTGATACATCACGGCCGATGGCACCGGATGGTCGATCCACTCCTCCTCCTGCCCCATGTGAATGGCTTTCTCATCCATATCCATACGCTTAGCAAGCCAAGCTTGCCCCTCTGGTGTCTTGAACCAGCGAACCACCTCACGGGCTTCCTCGGGAGTCGCCTCATTATCCAGCGTTTTTTCTATAATTGACTGATCCGGTATTCTCATATATATCTTCCTTTTTTAATTGACACGCCAAACGATCAATAGGATGAGTTCCACAAATATAAAAGAAATAAAAATAACCGTTCAAAATGTGTCCGAAGTATTTTTATCGCTTGGGCATAATGAGTTTTAACGGTTGGCACCGAGATACTCATCTTATCGGCGATTTCCTGATTCGATAGATTTCCTTTCAACTTATATAAGCAGACTTGCCGTTTTTGCTCGGGTAAGTGTTCGATCGCTTGGTAGAAATGTTCCATCATATCCTTCTCTTCAATCTTGGCCAACAACTCATCCTCATATTCCGGCGAAGATTGCACGATCTCATAGTTTTTCTCTAACGCGCTATTATTATTCCGGATCTCATTCAACACATGGTTTTTCAGCATCGTATAGAGATAGTTCCGCAAGTTTACGTTTATCATCAATAAGGAATGCGACTCCCACAGCCTCAAGAATACTTGCTGCACGGCATCTTCCGCGGCGAATGAATTTTTCAGGTATTTATACGCTAATACGTACAGTAATTTATGATACCGCTCATAAATAACCGTGAACGCATCCTCACTTCCCTCTCTCAATGCGGAAAGCAGATCTTCATCACTTCGTATGGATTTCTGGAAAAAAGACATCACCCTATATTACATACGACTCGCTATTCAATAACCATTCTGCCTCTTTTTTCATGACATCCGGTATTGGCGTGACAGAACCTTCGCTGATCGACCGTATAAATTCCGGATACTCTCTGCGATAGACCTCAAGCATACGGTTCGCGAAGACGAACATCATCGTATATTGTATATTCGCCAACCGGTCGCACATCTTTATGAACGACGCAAATCTCGTATCCCGTATCCCCTTATAATAGGTCTCATTGGCACGTTCTTTCCTGTTGCGCCCTTTCTCATTAGTCAAGGCATATACGATTTCCGGAACTTGCTCTTCCAGCTTCCGTTTGATCTCTTCCGGCAGTACCAAACTCCCTACTCGAAAATCATCGATAAATTTCACGATATCATTGTAAGTCATCCGTGCGTCTTCTATCGTGTCATGCAGATAGGCACTCCCATACAATACCAAGATGTCCGCCTCACTTTCCGCGACCAAATATCCATACCGTGATACGAACGAGGCCACCATTTTCAAATGGAAACCATAGGGTAATACGTGGTCGTATTTCTGGTTTACGTCATCGTGTATCTGGAACGCAGCTTTCTCCAAACAGCTGATCCAAGGATAATAACGTTCTACAATAGAGATAAATAACTGTTTTTCCATTCTTTTCGGTACTTAAGATTAATCTTTGCGCACGGCAATATTAACAATTAATTAAATAAGGCTCACCACAAAAGTAGTTATTTATTCAAATATTCAAAGAAACCACCTTCATAACAAAGGCAACCACACCCAAAGCAATGAAGTTAACTCATTTAGACAGGGTTAAATCGAGTGAAACATACGACTTCCTTTCTTTATTATGGATACAATTATTATATTTGCAATAAAATGTATTTATAGTATGGAGACAATCGCAATGATGAACCCTTTTGTCGTGGGTAGATATGTATCAGACAAATATTTTTGTGACCGCAAAGAAGAGACAAAGCTCTTGAGTAAACAAATTAAGAACGGACGTAATGTCGCGTTGATTTCTCCACGCCGTTTGGGTAAGACCGGATTGATCCAGCATCTTTTTCATCAAGAATCGATAGAAAAAAATTATCATGCGTTCTTTGTGGATATTTATGCCACTACTTCATTAACAGAGTTCGTATATCTATTAGGAAAAGCCATCTATGACGAATTGAAGCCAAAGAAAACGGTTTGGACGGAACGGTTCTTTCAAATCATAACCTCATTGCGTGCGGGTTTTAAACTGGATATGGTAACCGGAGAACCTAGTTTTGATATTGGGCTAGGAGACATTCAAGCACCACAAACAACGCTTGATGAGATCTTCGCTTATCTAGAGACCGCAGATAAACCATGTATCGTGGCGATCGATGAGTTCCAACAAATTGGCGGCTATGAGGAGAAAAATGTAGAAGCGTTGTTGCGAACTAAGATTCAACAAAGCAAGCAGACTATGTTTATCTTCTCCGGCAGTAAACGCCATTTGATGAGTAATATGTTTAATTCCTCTTCCAAGCCTTTTTATCAAAGCGCTATTAGTATAGGACTTGAGCCAATACCCATTCATATCTATGTGGAGTTCGCCAACCGGCTTTTTGAGCAAAGGGGAAAGCTTATTGACAAATCCGTAATAGAAGAAGTTTATCGGATGTTCGATGGCTATACTTGGTTTGTGCAAATGATAATGAACGAACTTTTCGCATTGACCGAAGAGGGTGAGCGTTGTAGTATGGATAAGATAGAAATAGCCCGCAAGAATGTGATTCTAACACAAGAAAGTAGTTACAAGGATCTACTTGCCAATCTTGCTCCCAAACAAAAACTTGTTTTACAAGCTATCGCCAAAGAGGGCAGAGCAGAAGGTCTCACGTCATCAGCATTTATCAAAAAATACAAGCTACCCTCAGCCAGTTCTGTACAATCTGCGGTCAAACCTCTGTTGAAAAATGATTTGATAACACAGGAAGATGGCTTTTATAGGGTATATGACTACTTTTTTGCGGATTGGATGGCTAAAATATATTGACTCTCTTGTATGTAAATGTCAGAAAATAAGCAAATCTTAGTAGGCACTATCCGTTACTGAAGTAAATAATTTACGACTTGAAATGTAAATTCCTTATGCGGTGAAAAATCGGACAGAAAAAGTAAGTAAACTTACCTTATGACTGAAAATGAATTATTTAGACAACATACTTAATCGCTCGCAAAAGGCTTCTCAAGTGGTTAGTTATTCACTTCCCAAGCCGTAAGCTAGCGGCTAGGTATAGCCGCTAGTTATTCACTCGACAAGCCGTTAGTTATTCACTTCAGAAGCCTATTACACCCTGCAAAACAGATAAAATTAGGGAGGATATCTATCACAAACATCCTCCCCTTTTATTGACAACACTTATGACAACATTCCAATGATAAGTGTTATTAGATAATTAGATTGTTAAACAAAAAGCTCAAAACATGATACCGATACCCAAGCACCCTTCAAACATCTTAAAACTGTTTGTTTGCATACCTAAAGATATAGCTAAGTTATTAATCCGATAAATTCCTCCTACCTCGGCCTCTAGTCCGGAATACGAGATTTTCTTGTTCTTCACCCAAATATCTTCGACTGTTTGCCAAGCCACATTCTTATACCCATACCCCGCACCTACATACAAATAAAGAGGGGTCAATACACGCTGCAGCAGACCTCCTGTTATCGCCAAACGACTATATTGTTTATTGCCATTATACCAATAAGTATCCACAGTATTTTTATCGACCTCTTTTTCAGACGAGATAGAACCGAAATCCGATTTCACCTTAATGTAACCTCCTGTCTTTTTAACAATACCAATCATTATCCCGTAAGACAAACGAGAAGAGCCATAACTTAGATTTGGCATGACCAAGGTTCTCAGTTTATTATTTTTATCTTCCACAAGCTTCACCACAAGCTCATATACTTCTTGCTTCCCGATTGATTGTGGAAACTCATAACGTATGACCCCATATTTCTCATGTTTGATGGTAAGACGACGGCTTTTTTCGGTCATATATACAACCACTTCTCCTTTCCTATAAACCGGATCTCCAATGGTGTTTCCCTCAAACTGGAAATCCTCGCCAGTAGTGACCACCTTTATGATCGAACAAGGATTATCGTTCAAATCCAAACGAGGTTGCGTACGTGCCTCTAAATCACGCCCCAGTTTCTGGAAAGATTTAACTTGGATCTCTTGGGCTAAAACGCTAACGTGTATTCCTACAAGAAAAAATATGTATATTACAATGCTTCTCATATAACAGCTTTTTTATAGATCTAAAATAGAAGGTTTAAGCTTTTTTCCATTTCTTAGCAAACTATTAAACGTTTTAGTTCTTACAACCTCATTTATTGATATAATACTTTTTGTAGATAGTCCATTTGGACTAACAAAACACTCGAAAGGATCGACATCTCGAAGCCCTCTAATAAAAACACTTCCTGCTTTAAATCCATTGGAGTTATCATTTTTATTGATTAGATAAATCGTACTATTTGATAAAATAGCATTATAAGTACCTGTTAGCAAAAAAGAAGGTCCTTCACTTTTTATTTCATTAGGAGTCTCTAAAATATCAACTCCATTAATATTATCTTCCGCTTCAAAAACAACCTTACCATTTACACAATATTGCTCTTCATAGGCACCATTATTTGGCATAGCAATAATATATGGAGTATTCGCATTTAAAGAAGTCACATTTTCAAATCCTTTTTTAGTCAAAGCACGTAACCAAAAAGGTTTGGCGTTCTTTATTTCACTATTGAATGGAGCTAAAATCCTACCATCTTCATGTATTACTTTTTGTACATTAAACGGTAATACTATAGTTTCCCAACCGGCTGACTCTCCTTGTCCTGTTATTTGTTTAAATTCATGTGTATACATTATCTTTTTAGCTTTAAACTTTTTAGGGCAATAAAATGGCTTAGCCTCATCTGCCGTAAGAACTATTTTTTCCGCAACACCATTGTAAACTATATTATTCCATTTAGCAGGCACCTTAACATCTTTACTTAAATAAACAATACAATTTGGCGACATTCTATCATCAAACATATCTGATATAATATCCATTGAACTATCCCAAAATACATATCGCATAGTAGTCGATTCAAAGGCATATGTACCTACGCTTACTACAGAAGCAGGAACTTTGATATATTCTAGCTTTGTATCATTGAAGGCACCTCCACCAATATTTTTAACCGTACTTGGAATTATGACTGATGAGATTGGACAGGCAAAAAAAGCATCAGAGCCTATGCTTTCCAAACCTTCGGGTAGTGAGATTGATTCTAATTTAGAACATCCCCGGAAAGCGCTACTCTCTATTTCAACTAAAGACTTAGGCAACGTCACAGATATCAAGCTTTCACATCCTTGAAATGTATCAGAAGGAATGGACTTAAGATCAGCTAAAAAAGTTATAGACCTCAGATTTGGACAATATGTAAATACATGCCCTCCCATACTCGTGACATTCTCTGGTATTTCCATAGAAGTAATCTTGCTAGCTATAAATCCTCCTTGATCAATTGATGTTACGCTCTTAGGTATAACTATTTTCTCACAAGGGGAAGATTCAAACAGATTTCTTGTAATTTTATTATTCTCAGTACTTTGAGGATCACTTGAAGACCAAGAGTAAATACCATATTTTTCTCCTCCCGCAACAATATCCGCATTTTCTAAATTTAGCACTTTCAAATTGTTCATCGATCGAATACAATTTATATCTGTTCCATTTATTGGTCCAACAATAGTCAGTTCCTTTATAGAGGTGACATCGGTTACTCTTTCCGATAAAGTTCCAGCATTCTCCAATGTTACGTTTTGAATACTAGCACCCCCTTCCTTTAAAGACATTACAACATCCGACTTTTTAGCCTCATATATCAATAGATCCTCTTGTTGACAAGAATACTGTATTAACATTAGAACCAAACTACTTAATAGCAGCCAATTACTACATTTATAATTTGCTTTCATCTTTATATAATTTAATTTTTATCAGGATTATCATTATCATTTATATTAGGAGAACCATCACCAACATCCATTTTTACAACATCACTATATACCGTACCAGCTACACTTGTCGCATAAACACGTATATAATAAATCGTAGATTGCTTCAAATTTGTGATCTGCCCATTTAACCTATTACCAGATAAACCCGTATTTATTTTCGAATCAATAACGCTAGGAATAGTATTAACCGTACTATAACAAACCCCACATTCCGTTATTTCTGATTCACTTGTTACAGTAGCCCTCACCGTAGCGACATTTCCTTCTCTCGTTATATTCACATCTGATACAACTGGCAATCCCATCGTTACTGTCTTTACTGTTGCTATGGCGCTATACACCTCTTTATCCTTTTCTCCGAGGACATAAACACAAACATAATATTGTGTATTTGGCTTCAAACCTGAGATTGTTGCACTTTCAGAACTAAATTCAAGCACACTAACATTCTCTCCATCTAATTTCGGAGATTGGTTTGTCGAACTATATAAGAACATACGTTTCTTGATAGATCCACTACTAGAAATCGTAACATGAGCGGCAAAACTTGTTTTCTCTACGTTCGTAAATGTTATCGCACCTATAACAGGAGTAGGATCCGCACTTGTCTCTAATGTTTCTATTGGACCATAAGACACCTCCTTTCCTGTCTCAACAAAAGCCCGTACAAAATATTTCTTATTTGGAGATAGACCTGTTATTGTTGCTTTCAAATAGTCTCCCTCTATATCCGTAACTTCTAAGATTGTTGCGTTTTTAAGTTCCGGAGCTCCTGAGTTACTATAACAAAAACCTTTTCTCAATATATTGTCACTTCCTTGTTTAACCTTTGATTGAACATCCGCTGAAATGTCTGTCACATTACTAATCTCTACAGTTTCACATATTGGCTTAATATACTCTTTAGTCACAAACTCAATTCTCTCACCATAAGCTGCTTTTGAACCATTTTTCGCATAAGCTCGTACATAATATTTAGTTTTATCAACTAAGCCTGTCAATTTATACGTAAAATCTTTTTTATCTTTTACAGGTACAAATTTATCCACATCTTTTACAGGATCCTTATCCACAGTCGTATAACAGAATCCCATCTCTTTAATTTCAGAAGAACCACTATTCTCCAACGAGCCACTCAATATAGCCCAATCAGAACCTAAAGCCTCAGTCCCTACTTTATTCGTGAGCACCACCGGAGCCTCAAATCCTTCAGTTGTAAACTCAAGAGTATCTCCATTTATAGTTCCATCTTTATTTGTCGCAAATGGATAAATATAATACATAGTACCTGGAGATAATTTATCGATTGTAACTTGAAAAGATTCAACAGAGACTAATTTAGGTTCAAACTTCTCATCCTCTTGCTTTTTATAAAAGAAACCACACTGAGTAATATTAGACCCTCCATTATCCAATATACCGCAAGAAGCCGATAAACTATATTCTCCTACCGAAAGTATTTTCATCTCACCCAATAATGGCTTAGATGTGGTCAATGTGGTGAAAGAAGAAGTTTGGGTTTTCATCATATTTGTTCCATTACTGACATACATGCAATAATAGTATTGTTTGCCCGGCTCTAAATCCGTTAATGTCTTTTTAAAAGATTTTCCCACAGAAAAACTTTCATCTTTTATAGGAAAAGGCATAGTCGCAGGATCATCGGGAATTAACTCTTTAGAAAGTGAACATAAAAAACCAAAAACACTAACATTACCACCAATACTACCATTAATCATACCTTCTACCACAGCCCCTTTTCTAGAAGGTATAGGATCACTAAAAGTCCCTTCTATTGACGTCCATTGCGGACTTTCCTCATCTTTACATGAAACTAAACACAGACAAGACAATGACACAAAAAGAAAAAATATTTGATTTATCTTTCTCATAACTAATCATCTTAAATTAATCAACGCACTTTTAAATATCAAAATCCTCCACTTGGAATATCTCCTCCTCCGGCAACTTCGTATACTGATCCAGCATCTCCGGCTGCCAAGTACGAACATGAATCTTTGGGGCATCCTCGTTCGTGAAATCCCATAATAAGAATAAGTAACCCACGTCGCTGTAGCGATCCGATGTATAGCCTTGCTTCAAGGTCACTCCATAGAAGTTGGGTTTAGCCGGATGGCGGATCACATTGATATCATCAAAGATGACATTGATTCGTTTGTTTGTCTTAAATATATTTGTAAGGTTAGTCAAGTATTCTTTCTTTGTCTGTTTCGTATAAATAACCTTAGGATCAGGCATAAATTTATTCATATCCGTGGGAACTGCCTTAACCACTTTTCCCGTTATGATCAATGCGTCATCACTAAAAATCTGGTTCAAGAAATTGATATCTTTCGTATTATAAGCCGTACGGAATTGTTCTACATAATCCAAGATCATTTGACGATAACGGAAATCTGATACCGCCTGATTACTTTTCAAGATTTTCGTGTACAAGTTTGTCGCTAACGCTAAATGGAAATCAGTAATCATACCGTTGCGGTCAAAACCGATTACGGCCTCTTGATATTTATCTTGAGTAGAGTTGTCATCCTTGATCGTCAAGAACAACGGGATATTACGAACCTGAAATTCCTTGCCATTCTTTAGGCAACGCTCTATGACTTCCGTCTCGCCACATCGAAACGGGGTATTGTCCCACAACATCATAATCGTATTTTGAGCGTCCTTGGATATGTTTAAACCCGAGAAATAAGGCTGTGAATCATTCGCCTGTGCCGTATTTATCTCCGTCAGTAACTTACCGATAGACTGCTGCACTTTTTCTTTTAGCGGAGCATTATCCAGATCTGTCAAATAAAATTCCGTAGCGTACTGCGCACGGGCTACCCACGCAAATTGAAAACATACGATAAATAGAATCGCTTTAGCTATTAACTTTTTCATATAGATTGTTCTTTATTGTTCATTAAAAAATCTGGAACCAGATCACACCATGTCCCTTATAATTATTCAAAGAATCTTCCGTATTTGTTTTAAGGTTCAAACGTTCCTTATCTCCTTTCCCTAGAATCGTGATAACCTCGCTTTTCTTAAAAATCGCCAGATAACATCTATCCGGAGAGCGCATAGTCTTGATACGTCCATAGATAAGGGTGCCTTCCTCTTTTTTCTGGTCTAATAAGGAGATCAGTTCTTTATAGGTTTGGATTTCTAATAATTCTTTGACAATAGGGTCTAAAGCCGGAGCCGATGGACTAGAAACCGTAATATCTTCCGGCTCGGCAGCGACCGGCTCTTCAACTTGAGTAACAGGAGTGGCAATCACCGTAGTAGTCACCGGTTCCTCTGTCGCAACTGAAGTTGCAACAGCAACGGGAACCTCTGTAACAACCTCTGTTGGATCACCCGTTACTTCTGAAACTACCTCTTGAGCCTTATCTTGTAATGTAGCCTCAGATTCCCCAGCTTCTTGTGTTTGCTGTGGCTCCGGTTGTGAAGTAACATCCGGCTTCGCATCCGGAACGAAAGCCAATATCTCATTTTGTGAGGCCGTCGGCAATGAATCATTTACCAAAGCCTCCGATACCTCTTCTATCTCATCTGGTAAGATCTCATCTTTTGAGGGTTTCACTTTTACCAACTCCTCGTTTTTCACCTTCTTTTTCTTCTTTCCGGGGAATAGATAATCCTTCATGATGTAGGTAAATACCCGGAACAGATCTCCTTTCTTGATAGTCACATTCTGGCATTTATCCTCGATAACATCCCAAATCTCTTCCACATCCTCCTTGGGCATGTGGAAACGTTCAGCAAAAATAGCGTTCACGTTCGCACGAAGCAGATCCATTGAGTTTTGTTGCGCTTCCGATAGATTATCTTCCGTCACGGCATCCGCATACACATAATCCTCGCTCAGCTTGATCTCCTTGATTTTCTCCTTATTTTCCTTATCTTGTTCCGTTGCTTCCTGAGCGAAAGCGACGATCGGGAAAAGGAGTAAGATGAATAAGTAACTCAGTTTTTTCATACGCTTATCATTTTATTTGTTATTTTACCCTATTTCTTATTTAGAATCACCATATAAACTACTCACATTATGCATAGGAACAAAGGCATACAATTGAGCCGTCACAGGATAAGATCCCGGATTATCCCAAATACGCATATCTACATTGAAATACAAAATATGATTATACCCCAATGACCGGTTCACCATTATGGCCGTTCCTGCCATAGAATTTTCGTCCTGTCTCTCAATGCCAACGAATATCTCACAACCATTTTCCCTACAAAAAGATATGAAATCAGTAAGAGGGACCGTGAAAAGCTCCCGTTTACCTCCATACATTCGTTGAGTGATTTCAATTTTGATCATTGAGTCGGGATAAGCCGTAAATAAGTTTGCCACCGATTCTACAGGATTAACACGATCATATATTAATGAATAGGTATGATCCGCTCTTTTTGTATAATATCGATAGGACGTAATATCTTCCAAACCATAAAAATCACCTTCTGAACGATAACAATTATCACGAATCAAACTCATTTCAGTAGGAAGTGCCTCTACAGGCAAATTCCTTTCTTTTGACAAAAACGCCTTTAAGCCATCTTGAAACTGGCCCTCCGCCTCCTTCTTATTCATACCCCAAATCAGTTCATACTGTATAGGAAAACTTATCGATAAGATAGGCCGCTGATCTTCCAACCAAGTCACAGCGTATTTACTATTATCCGTCGTTATAATAAAGGATTGATCTTGTTTGATTTCCCGAAGGCTTTGTTTTAAATTCAAATATATCTTATCATTCAGTTTCATTCCAAATCGAAATAGTACTCGGTCTTCTTTCAAACGTTCCTTGATCGCAGGTTCATCTTTCATTAATAAGACCCATAGCAAGTATCTCTCCACAAACAAATAAACAGGAGAAGGATAATCGGCGATGATCCGGCGATCGAACAATTTAATTCCCACATGATTTATAGTACCCTTAGCATCTGCGGCCAAAATCAAATTCTTTCCCGGACATACCGAGCCTAACGAATATTCACCCGCAGCCTCGACATCTAAATGGTTCTTTCCCATTAGTTCTATTATCTCTTCGATCTTTCTATTCTCACATTTTCCATTGTCGCCCCATATATCTGGCAGACAGGTAAACATACATATCAGAATGATCCCGAGAGAAACATATTTCCTCTTTCCTCTCTTCATCAGCATCATATTTTTATTATAAGAAAACCTCTAAAACAGATATTCACAAATTCAAAACTAGAAGTAAATCTTCGGATATCAAAGATGGGGTTCCCCTATAAACGGATATTCATAGCGTTTCCACGTTTAAGCGGCCAAAAATCATGTTTATATAAAGAAACGAACAATGAAAAGTATTAATGATTATCAATAACTTTAACACATCAACCAACATAAATGCATATGAAAAATACGATAAAACTTATCATCTTTTTATTATTCTGCGATTTCACTTTGCTATCAGCTGAGAAACTTCCGACAGTAGACTATAAAAGTATCGCGGCAGAAATCACAAAAGGATGTTCTAAAAAAAATGATCAAGCGAGGGCTATCTATCGTTATCTGATACAAAATATAGCTTATGACACAGATTATAAAATCCGTGACGCTGATGAATGTTGGAAACAGAAAAAAGGGGTATGCCAAGCGTTCGCCGATCTATTTATCAAGTTATGCGAGCCTCTAAATATCAAATGCATCTTGGTAACCGGATTCGCCAAAACATATGATCATATACCAGGTACGCCTTTTGAACGCCATGCCTATGTACTAGTTGAAGGAGACAAACCCAATCGTTACTTTTTTGTGGATGCCACATGGGGTTCCGGTACTGTCAACAATGGAACATTCGCCTGTAGCGATGATGATATGTCATGGTTCCATACCTCACCCGTATGGATGGCATTCTCACATTTTCCCTATGAAGAAAAATATCAAATGCTAAAAAAACCACTATCTTTCGAAGAATTCCAAAAACTTCCCGGTCTCGTACCCGACATGGAGTATATGGGCTTTGATGGAGAAAAATTGTTAGAAGGATTACGTAACGGTACCATCCTTTCCCTCCCTAAAATATATCCCCGGCAAAAACTTCCTTTCCGGGTGGTACAAATACCGATGACACGTACGTTGAAATTAGGAGAAACGTATGAATTTACGATACAGTTGCCCGAGCCTACGAAACTGGCGTTGACACAAAACAACGAATTTCCCTTTAATAAAGTAGTCCAAGGAACTCAGAAACTCGTATTTACGCCATTCCTACCCGGAGAAGTATCGATCAGTATCGCTCCACCTAACCGGAAAACGTATTCCACCGTACTTTCATATTCGGTACCCGAACCGTCAAAAGAAGAGTATGAACAACTGATCAAAAAAAATCCTTACTATAGTCCGCTTATACAAGATATAGATGGCTATTCATCCAATATTCCTTTACTTGGGTTTGATGGACGAGAATTAATCAAGGCTATCCAATCGAACCAAATAGAGGCGCTGCCTCAAACATTCTCTTATGATAAATTTCCACTCAAAGTAATTGACGTACCCATTAATCGTGATCTGCAAAAAGGAAAGAACTACCGGTTCATGGTCACTCTCCCTCCCAATATAAAGATCGCTTTATTCCATGGGACAGCGACTATCACCGATTGGGAAACGAGAGGTAAATTACGGAGCATAAATTATACTCCTAAGACTGAAGGTAAATTGAGTATAGGAGCATTTGACGCAAACGAGAAAAGATATTATATCATACTTTCTTATAAGGTTAAGTAATCATCAAATAATATCCAACCGTTCTCTCAGTTGTTTAAAATAGCGATGCGAGGCGATCCTCTCCTCCTCTTGGAAGGGGGGATAGAACTCGCATCGTAAGGTCTTATTCTCGATGAACATCAAATAAGTCAAGTTCACAATGCAATCTTGGCTTATTTGAACAAACGTATTATTGATAGACAACAAATCTTTCGCTGTCGTGCTCATTTTTAGTTTATGAGTTGTACGGGAAGTCAAGACAATCTGCCAACAACGCTGGTCTCCCAAGAACTGAAACAGGAATATCTCCTCACAACGGACTAGCAAAAGACCCGAAACGGTTTGGATCGCAAATCGACTATCCCGATTCAATATTTTCCGCAAAGATCTCTCCATGCAGGCAACATCCGCAGGTTCTGTCGTATGAAAACGTTCGATGAGTGCCGCTAACTCATCAATTAAATAAGGTTTTAACAAATAATCAAACGCAGAGGCACGTAAGGCATCCAATATATATTTATCGTATACCGTATAGAAAACGACTCTCAAGTTCGGAAGAATATCATCTCGTATATCATCCAGCAAATCAAAGCCAGACATGTCCGGAAGTTCCACATCCAAAAACACCAAATCCGGTTGATACTTAAGGATATGCCTCTTGCCCAATTCCGCCGTTGTCGCTGTATCCAATATCCTTACCTCCGAGAAGGCCAATAGATCGTTTTGCAATTTCTGGATCGATCCAAGGTCATCATCTATGATTATTACTGTTATTTCCGGTTCCATACACGCTTCCATTTTCCAACAAAGTAAAATATTTATTGTTAAGATAAAAAATCATAGAGTACCCACAAATAGGGCTTTTTACGTATAAGTTGCAATATTCACGTTTATCCTATCGTTTTTCATGCTTATCTGTCATTTTTTATTTTAACAACAAAAAGATAAGGCCCCCTATTCTTATGATGAGAAAAGGGAGCCTTTCGCATTTATCCAATAAATGTAGATGCCATTTCTATCTTTTAATCATTTTAAAAATATAGATTTTATCTTCTTGAATTATTTTCACGATGTAATGTCCGGCTCGTAAATCCGAAACATTTACAGAAGATGGAATTCCTTTTATCATTTTAACGACTTGCCCTAAAGAAGAAATCAATTCAACTTGTCCATCTACCCGTAAGCCTGAAATAATAAAGGAAGAAGATACGACTGTTGGATAAATATATACAGATTCCGGACCAATCTCTTCCACGCTTGTTACTAAATTGACCGTGATATAACTATCCGCTTTAAAATTCCCTTCTTCCGTTTTTACTGAAATGACAGCATTACCCACTTTATAACCAGAGACCAAGCCTACTTCATTCACTGAAGCCACAGAAACATCACTACTGCTCCATGATACTTTTTTATTTGTCGCATCCGATGGCTTCACCATGGCTGATAATTGGATAGTCTCACCAACGTTTAAATTATAGCGATCTGGGGTTACTGTCACACCTGTAACTTTTACCGTCGTCGCAGGAGGTGTAGGAGGGGTATTGCCTTTCGTAACCGTAACTGAGCAATTTGCGGTAAAGCCACCATCCTCTGTTTCCACCTTGATAGTCGTAGTTCCTTCTTTTACGCCTGTAATTATTCCTGAGGAGGATACAGTAGCCACGCTTTCATCAACACTACTCCATTGCACTTTTTTATTTGTCGCATCAGCAGGTAATATGGTAGCGGATAATGTAACAGTCTTTCCCTCCTCGACAGAAAGGGCTGTAGAGGATAGCTGGACACCGGTTACGGCAGTATACATTGTGATGGATATAGAAGGAGAAGATGCGGTAGCTGTATATAGATAAGCCTCAAAAGGCAATATATCCCGACTATTATTCTCAAAAGCATTTCCAGCCTCATTGATCGCATATACACCGTTTGATCTAGAGACCTTTCCAAAAATACCAATCAAATTATATTGTGATTGCCCTAATCTATAGGAAGGCTCAGTAGGTGCGATTAAGACCTTTTCACCTGTTATATCCATTCCTGCAATAAAAGTTACCGTACCTTCTATCCGACTACCGGTGGCAGAAACCATATTAATCAGATAAGGAGTATTAGCTTTCAGATAAGGTTCCTCCGCTCCTCTATTCATAACACATTCAAAACCTCTATCTGTTAAGGTCGCCACATAAAAATCTCCCGACTTCGTATCCCCAGATAGAGAAACAGGCTTTAACTCCTTTTCTCCCATTCTGACAAATGCCACGTCAAAAGGTAAACAAATAGTTTCCCATTTGTCTAGGGTAACGGATCTTAAAGCTCGGTTTTCACGGAAAGTCCGCTCATATGAGGCCCGTTCCACCGTTAAGGTAGCTGGAGTATGGAATGGGTTATGCTCCCTCAAGACCAACTGGCTCGCCTTTTTGCCGATTACAACATTCACATCTTTGCTCCATTGTTCCGGCACAACAGTCCCTTCCCCTACAAAAATAATACAATTCGGATTCGTCCCGCAAAACGCATTCTCCGATAAAGTATTTACCTTTGATAAGTCCGGCAATATCACAGAGGTCAGTACCACATTATTCGCAAATACACTTTCCAAAGAAACATTTTCTTCGAAGACGACTCCGCTCATATCAATCGAAGACAAGTTTTCATTATCTTTTCCCCCTACCGGATGAAGCTTCTCCGCCAGTCTAACCATCTTATCTTCTGTCCATATACCAGTCAACTGCAAATTTTCAGTTGTCTCATCCACCCCTTCTAATGCGCTATCATCGCTAGAATCAATTACAATAGGTAATATCAACACCCACGGTTGACTGGGATAACCCACTTGCCGTAAGTTTTCAAACGATAGACTTCCGGAAGTAACCAATTCTTTATTAGCCATTTGATCATAGACCTTGAAATAAACAGAATCTCCACTTAATTCATTACTCCGTACCCTTAGATAATAATATGAAGTCCCCTTTGCCGATTGAACTTCCGCGATTCCCCTGCACTCATCCCCGACGAATGCGGCAACCATAAGATTCCCCGTCATAGGTTTATTTTCCTGTCGCAAAACAAGATAAACACTCATATCATATTGAAAAGCATGGATATCACAATTCCAATCCGGGTTGTTTGCCGCTCTTCCCGCAAATGGGAAGAGTAGGCTAATTATCAAACATATTATAAAATGAGAATATTTCATATGCTTACATTTATTAGATTATTTATCGATTCGCAGTAATTGATTTTATAATTTTGTGATAAACCATACCTTTTTCCGTTTCCAGAACCAATACATATACACCGTCCGACAAAGAAGAGACATCCAAGGTATTCGCCCCGTCCATCATTCGCCGGAGCAATGGACGTCCATTCAAATCCAAGATGATCGCCTCTTTCACCAAATGATAGTCACCCCCGATATTCAATAAAGAACGTACCGGATTTGGATAAACGGTCAATGACATGCCATCCAAGGTCTCAATCCCTACCGTAGAAGAACTCGTCACATGTAACGTATAAGGCTGAGTTAGGCTTCCCAGCGTAGCTTCACCAAAACGAACGGTCTCTTTTACAGATAGTTCTTTTCCGGTAACATTCTCCAAAGCCTTAAACGTAATAGTCTCGCCTTTCGAACCTCCATGTATCGTGATAAACAGATATCCTTCTACATAAGTCCCTACTCCTCTGCATTCATTTCCCGCAAAAGCGCCAATAGCGTATACGCCCGGCTCAGCTTCCATTTGGTCATCATAAACCTTAGCGATCATACTCATGTTATCCGGATATTTATATGGATCATATCCCCATGGGTTGCTTTCAACATTTCCACTCATCTTAGCGTTTCGTAAAGAAGTAGCCTTTGCTGTTGAATAATGGAAAGTCTTCTCTTGTACGGAATAATACATATATCCTTCACCCGGTTGGAGCATTTGTAACGTACCGACCCAGCGGGAACCATCATAGCTGGCAAAACCTACTTGGCTCTTGATCTCATCTCCTCTCATCGGTTGAGCATCCATGAACGCCACATCCGGGCTTAACTCTACGATCGGCACATACCCCAGCCAGTTCCAACCTCGTCTCAAGGTAATCCCAACCGCATCCGCAGCTAACACTTCTCCTCCCCATTGGAGAGATTCGTTACCGGACATCTTCAATTTATAAGAAGACTCCGGAAGAAGTGCCTTCAATTCTCCGACCAAACCATAAGTCGGATCTTGTGTCAACTCTTGTGTCTGACTCAGCAAGCGTTCGGTTGAACCTTGTACCGGGCGTAAGAACGCTTTCGGATCAGTCATTTCTTTTAAATTGACGGAAATCCAGTTCCAGCCCTCTCGAAGATTCCAAGAAATGCTTTGTTCACCGGAAAGATCTACATAATAGGTATCCGAAGGCTCAGACTCGCATCCGCCATTGGAGACCACGACATAATAATTACCGGAGACAGTCGGAGTAAAACTTTGATCCACCGCCCCATCAATCGCTCCATCTTCATTAAACCATTGGTTTCCAGTCAACGCAGAGGAAGTGAGTATAGCCCCGGCAACCGTCACGATCGGTTTTGCCGGATAAGGATTTACTCGCAGGTTCAATACATATACACTATCGCACATATAGGTATTCTCCTTTCTATGATAATAGATACCCGTTTGGTTATAAGGTGTACCAAAGAAATCATACCGCTCGCCCTCACAAATATCAATATTCAACGTATCCGGTTCCGGATGTGTCAGTACATTCGTCATCTTCAACGTAAATGACCTAGAGTAAGACAATCCACCGACATCCGTTGTCTGAATCCTGATCTGATACAAGGTGTCTTTTGCGCATCGGAAAGTAGCTCCGGCCAATAGATGAGATCCTTCTACCAAAAAAAGATCATTATGAATAGCACCATCTCCTTCCGTCAAAGTATAGGTGAAAGATTGGTTATCCTCCGTATCTTTCGAGGTCAGCTCTCCAATAAATCCTCCGGCTTCGATATCATCCTGAAAAGTTGTATCCGACAGGAATAATCCGGTAGGAGCCAGATTGGATTGAATCGTAAACTCCGCCTTTTCCTTTAAAGCCTCCCTATTACCGGTATAATCTTCCGCTTGTGTATAAAACGCATACTCAGCCCCCTTTTCTGTCTCGAAATCCCAAAGGCTATCCGGAGTACAAATAGCAAATTCAGTATAGGCTTCTTTGTTCTTTGAAAGATATACGATTACATTCCGGACACCGGAACCTTTCACATCATCCTTGGCTTCAAACTGGAATCGATACGTACCGGAATGATCTTTCAGAGTCTCCGCCTTGAAGGTACTGGTAGGAGCGACCGCATCCAATCGATTTTGCCAAACATTCGTCGGGATCGCTTCATTGGTATCGAACACAATAGAAGCTTGCGCCTTGATAGAATCACCAGAAGTTACGCTAGATTTCGCTTTCATTACAAAGCTTACGAAACCCTCGCCATTATGCTTTTCTTTATCATTAACCGGTAAGAATCCTTTATCCACTTCCAGCGGAGGTAAATTTGTTGCCGGATCAATACTACTGAATAGCCAGAAGACTTCCCGCTTCGTCACATCGATACCGGCCACCACATCTACATAAATACCCAACGAATCCCGTACATCCAAGCGTTTTTGATAAATCGCCGGAGCATCCTCCACAGAGAAAACAAAACTACCAAAACCGAAAGTTCCCAAACCAAAGGAGTAGATATCCGCATTCTCATCTAAAGTATACCGCACCTCTACCTTTTGTGCATTCGCTGTAGCGAACTCCGGATCATTCTCGAAATAGATCGTATAGCCTAACGGCGCAGATGTGCTTACCCAATGCAAGGAATCGTCGTAGCCTTGGGGGCCGATGATTTCATTGGGGTCTTTGGGTTGATAGACTGGGATATCTAATCCATCGCCTTTTGTTCGATCATTAGGATCGGTTTGTTCGATACCACCGGAACCTTGAGGGCCGGATTTGTCGCCTTGGTTGCATTTGATCCTATTATCAGCAAAGATTAACACACATACCAAAGACAAGATTATCAATAATAGACTTTTTTTCATATTAATATTATTTATCACAATCTTTTTGAGGAAATAAGTCTTTCAAAAAACCATATTCATCATCCACATATCCTTCAACTATATCTTTATAAATATCACTAAAATCTGCATCATACTGATTTGCTATCAAAGCAGCACTAATTCCTCCTATACCTAACACAAGAACAACTTCTGTTAATGCCGCTGCTGGATTTTTCTTTGCAACTTGTTTTGCAACTTGCTTTGTTACTTTTTTCTCTACCTGCTTTGTCCCTTGCTTTGAAATTTTTTCTCCAATTTCAGAAATAGCATTCGGATTAAATGGATTATTTGAACTGTTTGGTTTCACATTTTGTCCTATTTCAGAAATAGCATTCGGATTAAATGGATTATTTGATTTCACATTTTGTCCAAACGGCTTTTTAAATAAGGAATAAACTGAAGAAGAAGAACCTTTTGATAGTCTCTTAGAAGAAGATTCATTAGTCTTCGAATACGCTTTTCTTGCAGCCTCTTGATTTAATATTCTATTTGCATTTTTTAGCGTTTCCTGAAAATCTTCCCCCATAGGATCAACCAATGAAACAACGTTATTCCCTACATAGCTCAAACAATTCATTCCATCTACATATAACATTGGATCAGGTTGCATAAACCGCCCAATACTTAGATTCATTGTTCTAGCCCGATAATCATAATTTTTAGTTTCTGCATTATAACTTCGTCCCGTAAACAACACCTCATTTCCTATGCCCGATTTAGCCAACAACACGTTTTCTCCATTATAGAAAGAAACCTTACCAAATGGATCATACTCATATCTTTCTTGAACTTCACTAGAACGATCCGTAACACCCATAACAGACCCTAAATGATTCGTATGATAAAAATACTCATTCCCCTTCCGATTCATTTTAATCATATCATCAATGCCATTTCCTAATAGATAGGTCGCCAACAACGCCTTCGACCGATCTTGTTCCTCTATCACGTCATCTCCAGCATAATAGAACAACACGGTTCCATCCGCAGTCGTTTTACGAATCCTACGCCCTAAAGCATCATAGGCATAAGAGGCAGTTTCTGCATCGACTAGCACTAATTTGTTGTTATAATCATATTGATACGTATGCGAATCGTCATTCAGCATATTACCATTCTGATCATATTGAGGAGTGAAGTTCAAATCTCCTTGAATGGAAGTGTACTCATTCTGAGCATTAGCGGTATACGTCGTTGTTACTCCATCCTCTTGGACTGATAAGCGATTTCCTAAAGCATCATAACGAAAAGTTTGGGTACGGGCAGGAGTAGTAATAATTCCATTCTTTACTTCACCTCGTTGAAAAGATGTCAATTGCTGGATCTTATCATATCCATACATCTCACTTCGATCCGGATGTAATTGATCCAAACGAGCTAACATATTCCCGGTCTTATCATACGTCATCAAGAAATCCAATATTTTGCCATCCGCTATTTTCGAGAGCCACCCATTTTTGTTATACTCATACTTTGTCGTAATGCCATTATTATAAGCACGTGTTGCTAATTGCCCTGCTTTATTATAGGTTTGGTTCACAACAACAGTCCCATCTTCCTGTATCTCCACAATCTGATCACGAACATTCATCGTTTGCATGACTTTCTTGCCACTCGGATAAGTCAATATGCGTTTACGATTCGGTACATCATACGAATAAGCTGTTACTTGGCTATTCAAAGTCTCGGCGGTTAGCCGACCTGCTTTATCATAAGCAAGCGTTACGGTCGCATTCTTGTTCACGGCAGAGATTAATTGGCCAATCTCATTATATCCATATTTATCAGTTGTGCCATCCGGATATAACTTTTCGACCAACTGATCCAATGCGTCATACGCAAATTTGATTTTCGCCCCATCCCGCTTTTTTTGTTGGATTACATTACCCATTTGGTCATACGCATATTCCAAAGTCGTACCATTGGCAAACGTTATATGCGTATTCTGCCCCAAGGCATCATACGTATAAGTCGTCTTATTTCCCTTCGCATCCGTAGCGGCGATTAAATTACCCTCTCCATCATATTGATAACGTGTTTTATTAGACAAAGCATCCGTCACCTCGATCAGTCGATTCAAGGCATCGTATCCATACGCTTCTTTATCCCCGTTCCGATTCGTAAAAGAAAGCTGGTTTGAATTGCGATCGTATGTATAATACTCTATATTCCCACTCGGATCCGTTGAAGATACCCTCCTGTTTAATCCGTCATATTGATAAGTAACCGTTCGTCCCTCTCCATCTGTCTGCGTCAATACATTCCCATTGGCATCATACGCTTGGGTGCTTATCACGCCTAAGGCATCTGTTGTTTCATTCATCAGATCATTGGCTGTATAACTATAGGTTATACTATTCCCATTCGGCAAAATCATGGACAGTAAATTACCCTTCGTATCATAAGCAAATGAAGTCACCTCGTTTGCGGCGTTCACCATCCGGATGACCCTATCATGCTCATCATAGTCATACTGAGTTACATTTCCGGCCTCATCTTTTATTTGGATAGGTTTACTCTTCCCGTTATACGTATAAGTGATCGATCTTCCTGCCGGGTTGATCATGCTCAACGGATTTCCCAACGCATCATACGTATTCGCCGTAATCCGACCTTTCGCATCCTTTATACGAACCACGTTTCCATTCCGGTCATAACTAAACTCAATCGTACCCTTCAAGGCATCCGTCAGCCGTATTAATTCATTTCGGGCATTATAAGTATACTGCACTACAAACTGACGGGCATCGGTTGAAGATACCATATTACCCGATCCGTCATACGTAAACCGACGAGTATTCCCTGCCGCATCCGTTTGAGATATTTGCAATCCTTGATTATCATACTCATTTTGCGTAACATTCCCATTCGCGTCCGTAATAGTCAACGGAGCACCCATCGCATTGTAAGTATATCGGTTGGAAAAGCCCTCCGGGCCGGAAATAATAGTCAAATTCCCTACATTATCGTATGTAAAAGAATAACCATTTCCGTTCTTATCCCGATAAGAAGCGACTTGATTAAACTTCGACTCATATGTATAAGTTTCCGTATGACCTTCCGGATCTGTGGCTGTCAGCATATTTCCATTAGAATCATACGTATAAGTCCGGATATTCCCGTTAGCGTCCGTACGCTTGATTACATTATCATCCGTATCATATACCAGTTTTTCTTGGATACCGCAGCAAAGACCACTCTTCTCGATCACACGTCCTTGCTCATCCCAGATATAATAAGAGAATTGAGCAGCAGGTTCCGTATAATCAATAATTACAGTCCGTTTATTAGCCACCTCATACCGAATGACTTTATCACTCACCGCCGTCTTCACCCGATAAACAGCTCCTTGATTGGTATAACCAACCTCTGTTATATTACCCATCGGATCTGTTACCGAGGTTAATTGATCTTGTTTATCATATCCATAAGAAAGCGTATAACCCATCGGATCCGTCACCTTGGTCAATCGTCTACGACTATCATACAGATAAGAAATCTCCCCTTTTACAAAAGAAGCGATCGCTTTCGTCAATAACCCGTCCGTATACGATAAAGAGACAGAGCGTCCGGCCTCATCGGATATGCCCGACAACAGTCCATTCGATTCATAACGCAAAGTCGTAACGAAGCCATTCCGGTTTTCTATTTTTGTAACCCGCTTATGGGTCGCATCCTCAAACCGATAGATTGTTCCGTCCTTCATTGTCAAGACAAATTGCCCATCACCCGATTGGCTCAGTTGATCGAACACCCCTGTCGGAGCCTCATACGTCTGGTTTTTCTTTATATACACATCGCTTCGACCATCACCCCGCTCTATCGATACACTATCACCCGACAGGGTATAGCGCATCTCCTCTCCCATCGAGAAGCCTAATCCATATCCGTAATTCCGATCCTTATACGAACTATTATAATAGAACTGAAGTGAGATCGGTAACACCGTATTCTTCATCTCCGCATCTACCCGGGTGAAAAACAAAACCCCGTTATAACTATTCACCCAAAGCCCATTCGGACAAGCGATCTTAGGCTTGGTGATATTCTGGGCTTCCAACGGGAAAACGCTTACCGCACAAACCAGTGCGGCAATAGCCCATTTCATGATTCTTCTGATCGTTACCATATAGTAGTGTTTATTATTTAATAATATAAAGTTGTAAAGAAATGGATTCCATAGAATTGGCATGCGTAAAAATCGTAAACGAGCCTTTTCCTCCCGGAGCGATCGAAGCCGGTTTATTCGTCCCTGGCTCAACGATCGGAAGATGAAGCTCTGTCTCGCCTTTTTCCGCTTCTTTCGCTGTCAAACCTATCGGATGACCATTCTCGCTCACCAATAAGAGTTCAGACACCACCACATCCGAAAGTCCATCATTCGCATACTCAACCGTAATAGGATTCGTTGTACTAAAACGGACACTGGAAGAAGCGACAATCTTTGTCAACAGTTTATTCGGACTATCCTGTACCACCGTATAACCCGATTTCATTTCTTTCTTTACGCCTCCATTTTTCTCGATCACCACATCATACGTACCAGTCGCTAGCTCATTCAAATTAAAAGTAACCAAGGCCTCCGATGTGTTTTGGAAATAAACCGCCTCTGCCGGCAAGAGCTTTCCATCCCGCTTCAAGCGATAATCCATAATACTATCAAACTTGGCACCCATTACCGCAGAAGTAACCGAACCGCCATTTCCTCCTTCCGGTTTATCCATACGGGAAATACCAAACTGAAGCAATTGGGAAGACAACGTCATTCGCTTTCGTTCCACTTCCGGACGATCCCCTCCCAAAGTGAAATTACTCTCGACACCAGAAACAAACTCTTGCTGTTGGGCCAGTATATAATACGAACCTTGTTTCATCTCCGCAATCAAGATTTCTTGATACGGATTGTTCGGTTGGGCAGAAGAATAATCATATTCGGTAACGGTCGCCACCTTGTCATGAGCCGTAAACAAACTAAAGCCTTTTTCCGTACCATCCGCCTCCAGATGAAGCAACAAAGATTCTCCTGGCTCGGCAGTCAACTTGAAAAAGCCTTGTCCGTCCACCGTCACGCTACTACCTACCGCTAAATCATGGAAACCTACCTTACAAACAACGGCAGCCGTAGCAGCATTATTAGTATAATCCGTCTCTTTAATCGCATTGAGCTGGTTCGTACGGATGATCACATAATAACTTCCCGGTGTTACGGAATTGATAATTCCGGTAGCAGTCCGCTTCACGCTTTCTCCCGGTTGGATAGAAACAGAACCGGACACCGTACCAACTAACATATCCGACACATCCCATTCCTCATCCTTCGACAGATAAACAGCGTCTTTCAAATCTCCTACCGCAGCATATAGATCTCCATTTTGTATCGTCCAGCTAAGTGAAACCTCATCGCCTACCGTATATGAAGAAGGAGCCGTAACCTCTTTCACCGTCAAATCCGTAGAAATAGAGCCCGGAGATAGTACCGAGACAAATGCCTGCATCACGTTATTTCCCTTCTCTTCCCCCTCATATAGAAGATCATTTTGATCCACTTTCAAGAACAAGTTATAATTCCCCACATATTCTGAAGGGACCTTAAACGTGATCGATCCCTTGTAAGAATCACCGGAAGCCAATTTTTCACGAACCTGTTTTCCACTGATCGCATCCGTCAATGAGTTTGCTCCCGTTAAATAAACTTGGTCAGTCCACTCTTCGATCCGGGTATCACCGGCACCCTTATTTTCCACTTCATACGTTAACGTAGCATTCTGTCCTGCTACAAGTGCGGTAATCTGCATATTCTTTATCCGCAAATCCGGTAATGGTGCCGATTTCACGAGGATAGGAACCCGAAGCATATTATCCGCAGAATTAGCATCCGATACATACTCTCCTATTTTTGTCTCAAATATCAAATGGGTAGCCGCAGCATACTTATCTGGTATAGAAAGCGTAGTCTCCCCTTTATACAAACCGCCAATCTCCAAGGAAGTTCCTTGTATGGTTTCCAATAATACACGCCCATTATCCTCTAAATAGATGGAGGTAGTCCAAGAGGAACAAGCCTCTTCTCCTAAGTTTTCCACTCCCCAAGAAACCTTGAAATCAGTTGATGTTGTCAGCAAAGAAGTCGGAGCGAAAACAGAGAGAAGCGATAAATCCTGTATCGGTGTCACGATTGGATTTCCCTGTTCATCCATTATCGGATTACCATTTTCATCCGTTTTATAACGGGTATACTGAATAGTCATTGCCGTAGACGTATTATTTATTATTGATTTTTCCGGCAACAATCCATCATTATTTACTTTCACGGAAAGTTGATATTTTGTATTATCCGGCAAAACGGGGACATACAATTGGGTCTCATACGTAGTAGAGGCTCCTTTCTTCAAGGAAAGCGTATGACTAGCCGTCACATTACTTATTTCCATCCCATTTAGATCAGAGAATTGGATGAGATCGGAAACCGTGAAATGTTCCACATCAGCCCCATTATTTTGGATTGTCCAAGAAATTGGATAACGGCATCCCGCATTCAATACCTCAGGAATAGTTACATTCGTAACCGTTAAATCCGCATGTTCCACTTTCAGTGTCGAAGCGGAACGAATTACGTTATTCCCAAGATCGCTGTCTGCAACCCGACCGTCACCATTTACCTTTATATAAATATAATAATCACCATCCGTCAAATCCAAGCAAGAAACAGACCCGCTTATATCATATTCCTCTCCACGTTTAACAAACCCATAATGTTGGATCTCCCCTATTTTCTTTGCGGAAGCATCTAATGCTTCGCCATTCCGGGAAGCAAATACATAATCCGTCCAATAGGAAACATCCGTATCCATGAGCCCAACATTTTTTCCTTTACCCTGTATCGCCAATGGAGCAGCACTTCCCCCTCCGGAAGGTAAAGTCACCGAAATCGCTTGTATGTCGGAAGTCGGTGAAGCTATCACATGAAGAGTCTTCTCACTTACTGTCATATTATTCTCACTCAACGCATGCTCATAGACCTCATTATACGTATTTGTCTTTACAAAAAAGTAATAATCTCCACTAAAACCCGCAGGAACCGTAACCTCAAAAGGCACTGTATATTGCTCATTTTTGCCCAAACCGCCTTGATGGTAGATCTTATCCAACGATTTTGCCGTTGTCTCATCAAAAACATTAGTTGGACTAATGAAAATCTCATCATACCAAGAGGCATCTGCTTTTGTCGCGGCTCCTCCCTTATTTACGATCGTAGCCGCAACCATCACTGATTGACCGGACAAAGAGTTATCCGGAGGGATAACAGACAACACCTGCAAATCCGGCAAATTCGGGACTTGAATAGAGATCTTCTTATAAAAGAAGTTATCACTCCATCCTTTTTCTTCTCCGGCCTCTACCACATTACCACCCCAGAAAGATGCAGTTAAATAGGGATAAGGCGTTCCTGTTAAAGAAGGAGTATAAGGATCCGGGATTACGTTTCCGGCCGGAGACCAATCAATCGTATTCATCCAATCTATATCCGCAGCCACCACCACATAGTAATCTCCGGCGATACGCTCATCAATTTGGAGTTCAGTTGTATTTGAATAAAACTCCCCGGAAGAGAGAGCCTTTATATTCGATACATTTTTTAGGGGACTATCAGATATACCTCCTGATAAATCAGAAACCAGCCAAATACAATCTTTCCAAGTAGCCTCCCCTGTACTTTCCTTTCCATCATTCTTCACTGTCCAAGAAACGTTTAAGGTTTGTCCGGCCCAAGCCTCTCCACATTCAATGCCCGTCACGTGTAAATTCGCCGTAGGTCTGATCGTGAAAGTTGATATTTCACTCTGGCTATTAAGTTTCCGGTTCCCGTCATACCCTTCCACTTTCCAGCAATATCGATTATCATAATCGCAAAAAGAAGAATTCTGATAACGAATCGCTTGAAAATTGGATACGACAGGTTTCGAAGGTTCCGGATCACCCTCTTTCCATAGATATATGTCATAACTTTTTGTAAGTTCATCTCCTTGCCAAGAGAAAACAACTGTTGAAGAAGATAACAACGCGTTATTTTCCGGAATGGTATTCTTGATCGTTGACATCATCCGGATAGAGAAGCTCAATACATTCTCAATGGATGCAGCCTTAAAGCAATCACCTTCCTCAAAGACGACAGATACATTATAATCCCCCGCCGCCGTCGGAGCCTCCGTAGATCGATTGCCTTGTTTATCCACATAGTAAACGGTATAGGCACCCAATCCTTCTAAAGCGTCAAACACGATCGGATGCGGATTACCGTCATAATAAAATACACCTGAAAAATCTTTGATAGTCAAATCAGCTTTTTCCACCTCTTTTTTTACGATCTCGAACGAAGCGGACACTTCACCTTTATAGTTTCCACAGCCTTTCAGGGTAACCGTTGCCGTTCCTGGATATTTATTGTTGGTGTAAACAAATATGTAATCAATATTTTCTTTCAAATCAGCATACTTATCGTCTACATATTGGACTGTCGGCGTAATCTCTGCTCCGGTATAAACAAAGTTGGTTACAGGTAATGTAAGATTACCGCTAAGTGTGGTCGGTAATATATTGAATGAAACGATGTTCTCACCAATCGAATAAGGATAAACTCCTTGTACATGAATAGAAGCTTGTCCCGCATTCACGTTGTCAGAATAATAATAAGTGTATTGCTTATCCGGCTCAAGTGTAACCGAGCTTTGAGGATCCCTGAATACAAGGGATGGCAGCGTAATGGGTTTACCCGTATATTCTACCTCTTCAAGACCATTAACCAACAAAGAAGAAACTTCTTTATAACTTGTTGTATAAAAAGGAGAATAAGCTCCCGCTTGATCCTTGGCGCAAACCCGGATCGTATGAACAGGCAAACCGGAGGCAAATGATACAGTGAAGGTCTTATTGATCTCTGTTTCGGAGGCTAAAGAGTCCGTCAATTGTATCCAAGTACCATTATCTATCGAATAATAGATTACCCCTTTATGAGCTGCCGGACTGAAATAGGTACCAGACAATGTATACTGACGAGAACGAGACACCTCATTCCATTGAATAGTATCCTTTGCTGATATATCCAAATTTTGAACCATTGGCAAAAGCGTCACGTCACCAACTCCGATCAATACAGAATAGACAGTCGTACTATTGGGAGGCAAGACTTTATTTTTCCAACACCAGCCCAAACCACTATCGTATGACCCATTTTCTTCGTAAAGATTATCGCCTGTCTCTACATAGTTTCCAACAACCTGTTCTAAATCGGAGTTCAGATAATAATAGCCAAACCAATAATTATCCACCGGAACAACACCATCCATTCCCGATCCTAATAACAATACTAAAGAAGATGTAAATTCTGAATGATCGTAAGCCATTTGTAATCCGTAGGTGGTACCATCCAGATAATTCTTACGGGTAATTGGGGCACGATCGTTATTACCAATCATTACATCAGCCCGACTGCCTAAAGAAAACTTTTTCTCTGTATCATTTGCATTCGTTACAACATAATTAAATTGCGCAAGCCCATTGTATTCTTCTAATGTAATTTTCACAGTCACTCCATCACTGATCGTTCCGTCAAGGCTATTAATATTAATGGCCCTATTATCATCCACTTTCATAGCACTACTGTATCCATAGTCTCCATACGTAGAAGAATAGTATAATTCCGAGAACTGCCCGATAAGATCTATCGACTCTGAATTTTGCTTATAATATAGAGTAGAGTTACCCAATTGAGTATATCCATAAGGAAGCGAATTGGAGAGAGAGCGTAACACTCCTTTCTTTTTAGGCACTGTTTGAGCATCACTTTGAGAAGAAAATAAACCCATACAGAAGATACAAAACAAAAGTTCACACATCCTCCTTCCGAATTGTCGCAAAAGCGTAAATAGTAATTTCATAAGCATTTATATTTGTTAATTGTATTCTAAGCTATCACTTCTCTCTAAATTTCTCTCTAGCTTTATTAAATTTTATAAAGAAAAACATTTTTATCTTTCAGCACAACCCTCCAAGTCCATCTAACAGATAAGCGTCCGATTTCCACGGATAAAGTATTATTTTTCGTGTTCATCCGTTTACTTTTTGCAAAGAAACATTCTTATTAAATTGCAATAATCTTGCCTTTCATACCTATCAGTATCAAATCTCCACCAACAAGGGGAGACTTATTGTATATTTCTACATCCCCCCTTGTTCTTTGTTGGATGACTTATAGAAAACACGTACGTGTTTCCCTAAAAACATGTACGACTTTTCGCAAAAACACGTACGTGTTTTACCCAAAACATAATCATACTTTTAGGACACTAATGTTCAGCGACTTACAAATCCATACAATCGCAGGCTTATTGTCTGGAATTCATCTTGGAATACAGTGTATTACTACTTAGCCCCGATCCATATTGGGTGAAGTGATATTTGACACAGTTACCCGGTTATTTTATTGAATTACGAGAAATTTCAATTCGTAAACCTTATCTTTGCCTCCTTAGTTATATAGGGAACAACACCGTTACATTATATATTATGTCACAACGAAAAACAAGTATCATCATATTCCTCTGCCTCTTCGTATTTGCGGTATACGCTCAATACGTACCCGATATATTGGGGAATGGTTATTTACGCCGTACCTTCCAGATGCCGGATGACTATGAGGGGAAGGTGGTTTGCACACTGGTCAAGAAACCTCAACTGGATAGCGTAAAACAGGCCGTGCTGTATATCCATGGCTATAATGACTATTTTTTCCAGAAACAATTAGGGGATAGCGTAAACGCTCACGGATATAATTTCTATGCGATGGACTTGCGGAAATACGGACGTTCGATATTACCCAATCAAAACCCGTTCTTTTGCAAGAGCCTAAAAGAGTATTTCGCTGATATCGATACCGCTTTAGCCACCATCCGGTCTGAAGGTAATGAACGGATATTATTAATGGCGCATTCTACAGGCGGATTGATCACACCTTATTATTTGAATAGCAAGAAAGGGGAGTTACCGATAGACGGACTTATCTTGAACAGCCCTTTTCTGGATTGGAATTTCGGATGGTTTATGGAGAAAGTCGTACTGCCAACCGTTGCGTTTGTCGGGAGGCTATTCCCGAATCTTACCGTACAAGGACTGGGTGACCCGAATTACGCTTATAGCTTGCTTAAGCAATATAAAGGAGAATGGGAGTTTGACACGAACTGGAAAATGATATTCGGGCATCCGAAAAAAGCCGGATGGATCAAAGCCATACAAGAAGCGCAACAGACGGTACAAAAAGGGTTAAAACTGGATTGTCCGATACTAGTGATGTCTTCCAACAAATCTTTTCCGGAAACAGAGACATGGCATGAGGAATACATGACCTCCGACATCGTCTTGGATGTTCAAGACATTCAAAAATACGGGGAGAAACTAGGAGACAAAGTCACGAGAGATACCATTCCAAACGGCATCCACGATCTGATCCTATCTCAAAAGCCCTATCGGAACGATGCCTATCAAACTATATTCGAGTGGTTAAAGAAACAATAATGGTTGCACCAAACATATAAATCCTTACCTTTGCGCCCAGACAAAACATTTATATATACATGAAATCAGTGCGATCAATTTTTATAGGTCTGACTTGTCTGGGGATGGCAACGGCTAGTTTCGCTCAAGAAGAAGAGACAACTCCGGAAGCGACTACCTACAAGGCCGAAATATTCGGATCGGTAGCTAGTGGCGACAATACCCCTTTCTGGATGGTTAGCAATCGATACGGAATTGTTCCTTTGGAAGCGAATAACGGATATTTGAATGCGGGAGTATTCCATAATCAAACTTTTGGCAAAGGTTTTCGCTGGGGAGCCGGATTAGACGTAGTGGCCGCAGTTCCTCGTCATCGCAATTTCTTTATCCAACAAATATATGCCGAGTTAGGTTACAAATGCTTGCTATTGAGTGTAGGAAGCAAGGAACGCTATAATTCACTTTGGGATCGTTGGCTTAGCTCGGGCGATATCGTACAATCCGCCAATGCCCGCCCGATTCCGGAAGTGAACATCAGTATTCCGGAATTTACCGTCGTTCCTTTAACGAAAGGCTGGATGCAAGTCAAAGGAGACTTTGCCGTCGGTCGTTCTTTCGATAAGGATTATCTGGCTAACTTCACAAACAATAAGCAGACTTATGTAGATAACGTTTTATGGCATCATAAATCATTATTTGTACAGATTAAGGATACACGCAATGACTTCCCGTTATCCGGTGTAATCGGAGTACAGCATTGGGCACAATGGGGAGGAACCTCAACCAATCCTAAGATCGGAAAGCAGCCTCAATCCATCAAGGACCTTATCCGGGTTATTTGCGGCAGCGAAGGTGGTGGCGACGCAACAGTCTCCGATCAAATCAACGTACTGGGTAATCATTATGGCTCTTACGATTTCAAATTGGCTTTTACACAACCTAACTGGCAAGTATCCGCCTATTACCAACATTTCTTCGAGGATAAATCCGGTATGATATTCGTAAACAATACCGACGGATTATGGGGAGGACAATTGGATTTACCAAAATTTCCGTGGTTGCGTAAGGTGGTCGTGGAGTATCTGGTTACAAGAGACCAAAGCGGACAGTTCCACTTCATCGATTTTGATCACGACCTACATCCCGGCGTAGGTGGCGGTGGTGATGATTATTATAACAACGGAGAATACACTACCGGAGCCTCTTATTTTAACCGGGCGATAGGTTCTCCTCTGATCACAAGCCCAGAGTATAACGAGGCCGGTTCATTAGGATTCAAGAACAACCGTGTTCGTGACTGGCATTTCGGTGCTGAAGGCGCTATCTCCTCACAAGTATCTTATCGGGTATTAGTCACCGTGATGAATAGTTGGGGTAGACATGTCACCCCTTTCCTTAGCAAGAAAAGAGGAGCTTCCGGACTTTTAGATATCTCTTATCAACATCCCCGTTTATCGGGATGGGAATTTACAGGGTCTTTGGCAGCTGATGCCGGTTCCATGTTCGGCGATAACTTCGGATTCAGCCTGAAAGTAGCGAAACGTGGCATCTTGAAAAGCTGGAAATAATAACCTAAATTATTTATATTCTTCCCACAAGGCAGATGCTATGATTTCTTGAGTCTGATCAGCGAACGCTTGCATTCCTTTGTGGGAAGTGTCTATATTCTCGGTAGAAACCGCCGGATGGATCACCATCTCCATCCGATGACGATGGACATTCAACGACCCGATCGGCAAAACATCAAACGGCCCGTTTAAGGTGATCGGAATAATAGGCAAATGCTGATCCAGAGCCATTTGGTAAGCCCCTTTCTTGAAACGAATCATTTTTCCGGTATACGTACGCGAACCTTCCGGGAAAACAACCACGGAAGCCCCGTTCCGAAGACAACGCTCCGCCTCCAAAACACTACGAGCGGCAGCCTTCGGCGTAGAATTATCGACAAAGATAAAACCGGCCGCACGGCAGGCGGTCCCGACAAATGGAATTTTAGCGATACCCGCCTTCATCACCCACTTAATGGGAACGCCTAAGAAACCATATATCAAGAAAATATCAAACGCACCTTGATGATTAGCTACGAAAACATACGATTGTTTCCGGTCTATATGCTCACGCCCTTTTACCGTCACCGGACAAAGCGCCAGATAGCAAGTCAATCGAGACCAGATCATACCCGGATAATAAGCGAAGATTTTCTCTCCCCCCAATAGACAACCGATGATAACCGTCACAGCCGTAAGTATAGTCAGTACCAGAAATACAGGTACAAAAAACAGCCACAAATAAACTATGTAAAGTATTCTTCCCATACGTAACTATATTATAACACAAATATAGAAGCTAATTTCAATCGTTTCATTATTTTTCTCCGAAAATATTTTCACGATCGGGTTATTATTGCTTTATTTGCGGTAGAAAAGAAAATAATTATAAAATATCTATAACCATGAATGAGTTAATTAAAAATCTAGGAGTGATCGTACTCATTATTGGTGCGGCAGTTTTGGCTGTACCGTTTTTTACCGGTGGTATGACAAATAGTATTCTACTTACAGGTCTGGGATTGGTTCTCCTTGGCTATTTTGGTCATATCGTAATCAACAAACGAGTAGAATAATACACGCTACTTAGATTTAAAAGGAAATGAAAAAGGATGTGCCTCATTGTTTCGCACATCCTTTTTTGAATCATCATGCAAATTGAGAGATATGCCCAAATCGTTATTGAGTTCCCCATTCCTTGTTTGGTTTATCGCTAAGCCATAATTCCAAAAGGCCACCTTGCTCAAATACGGTATGCGGCAATTGATATTTATGATACATCTCTCCGTTCAAAGAAGCTTTCTGGATATAACAATTCTTAGGGGAGTTATCATGTACTTTAATCTTAAACTCGTTCCCTTTATAATACCGAGAATCCAATCGAATCGTAATCTCATTGAAAACAGGGCTTGTAATATCATACATCGGATTATAGGCAGAGCCTCCATCCAAACTGAATAATCCCATAGCCATCAGTGCACTTATTCCAGCCATCTGTCCTTGATCTTCATCATTTTCGCCGTAGCCTCGCTCTGGCGTAATATCACCATAGGTCTGTTTAGCGACCTGACGCACCCAATATTGAGTCAGCCAAGGCTTTCCTACATGTGAGAAAACGTGCGCATTCGAGCAACCGGGTTGATTGGCATAACTAACATAACTAGACAGGAATCTTGCATTTTTCGACATCTCAAACACATAATTCAATTGAGTAGCTAAGCTGTCATTACCTCCCATCAAACGAGCCAATCTTTCAATGTCATGAGATAATCCAAAAGTAGCCTGCCAAGCATTGGCTTGTACAAACCCACGCTCGGACAAAGGATCCAAATGGACCCACTCTCCTGTTTCTTTTCTAGGCATCATCAACCTCAAATCCGGATGCCAAGACGCAGGCCAGCCCAAGGAACGATTTCTATAATAATTATAATCCTTGAGTTTTCCCATAGCTTTCGCCATTTCTCCCAAAGCCCAATCCTCAAAGGCCCATTGAATAGTCAAGCCAGCCTCTTCTGGGCAATATCCATGTTTAATATAGAACTCCAACTCTTTATCCATATCAAAGGCAAGCATACCACCTTTCTCATGATTCCTTTTCATAGCCGCATATCCCTCCTTGGGCGACCATTTATGAAATATCCCCCGCTGATAAGCGGAAGTAATCAAGGAGGTAGCCGGACAGCCCGTCATAATATAAGTATAAGACCCTATGGACGGCCCACGAGGTAATAGACCTCCATTCTTGTCATATTCGATAAAAGAAGCGGAAAACTCGTCTAGAACAGAAGGATACGCCAGTCCCCACAACGTGTTTAAATTCCACTGTGTCAACCATAGAGCATCTGAATTATACATATGAAACCTTGATTTTCCTGTTTTATCTTTAGGCAAAGTCCGTACTTGGAATTTAGGAGCAATCGTATGTATCCTTGTTTGTTTTCCAATACGTTCTCCTCCGGACAAATAATCCGGATACTCGCCATTGCTATCATCTATCTTATGGCGCCCCAACAATATGTGCCACAAATCGGTATAAAACTTGGTCTTTTGCTGAAAAGAACCACCTTGCACATCAATTTTTCCCAACCACTCATTCCAAATACGCTCGGACGCACTCTTAACTTGATCAAAATCCCAATGTTTACATTCCCGCTCTATATTCTCACGGGCGTTTTCCTCACTCACATAAGAGATAGCGGTCTTCAACAACAGCTCATCACCAGCCTTAAAAGATCCAAAACAAGCTTCTACGCCAGAAGAAGGAGATTGTTTAAAAGAGGACTTAGGCACGGTAATTAATTCGGAAGAACCCGTAAAATGTCCAACTCCCATTTCCTTCTTATCGCCCACCCAACCATTCAATGCCTCGATTGGCTTATTGAATTGAACGACAAAATACACTTTCGCAACATCCACACCGCCCCATACACGACCGGCTGTATCAAAATATCCGGAGATCTCCGTATCACTCACTTTAGTCACATGAGCATTCAACAAAGTAGAAGTAGCGATATGACCTCCCAAGTTCACCAAGACCTTCGCCAAACCATCTTCCGCATACGTAAGACGATAAAGCCCCACTCGATCCGTAACGGTCTGTTCCACCCATATCTTGTAGGAATCCAAAAATAAACGATGATAGCCGGGTTGAACGATCTCACCCTCATGGGAGAAAGAAGAACGCCAAGCCTTATCCCCCCCACAGACATCTACCTCGTCTTTTACTGGCATCAGAGACAAGCCAGAAATCATCCAATTATGAATTTGCGGAAAACCTAATACCGTTGTAGAGTTATAATTATAACCTCCTCCTCCCTGATTGATATTACGGGTTAACGGAGCGGAACTGATCATTCCAAAAGGCAAGCTTCCTGTAACAAAGAAAAAATACCGCCCCTTAGCCGTCTCGATATACGGATTAACCCATGAGACATAATCTGTATAAGATTCCGGTGCGGGATAAACCTCTATCTCAGACAAACCTAAATCTCGTCCTTCCCCATCTGTCGCCTGAAAACGAAGCCATTCTATTTTTTTAGTCTCAAACGTCACCACTTTCGGTGCTCCATCATTAGGAATCTGGTTGACCGTGATTGAGCTTCCATCGCTAAAGAACAACGTACCGGCCGCCGTATGGCTGTCCTTATCTACCCGATCATATAATATGACTTGATTCGTATAAATGGGCTCTTCCCAATCCAATTGAATCCAAGGATAGGGATACACCCGCCCCCGGAAGTCCAACTTTGTTTTAGCGACCCACTCTCCTTTTCCTGCAATACGAATCACCTGATCCACTACATTCTCACAACCTTGTTCCTGCGTTAACGCAGAAGAGCAAGAGACTTTCGCCAAAGAAGCGATATTATGGGGAGTCGCAGATAGCTCACAGCAAACAACCCAACTCAACAGATATAAAAGAAATCTCAATTGTTTCATCTCTATACAAAAATAATAAAAAAGGCAGCCCCAAACGGGCACTGCCTTTTCTTTCAACCATTCATAAAACTTTAATAACCCGGATTCTGTTTCATTACCTCAGCACCACAAATATCTATAACAGATTGAGGTATAGGAAAATACTCATGCTTCCCTTTTACAAAGCGAGCATTCTGCAAGTGGGAACGGAATGTTTTTTCTTTCTCAAAATACACATTGAGAACCTCATCCGCAATACCCCAACGCACTAAATCAAAGAAGCGGATACCCTCATGAGCCATCTCTAAACGTCTTTCCATACGCAATGCTTGCACAGCCTCATTTTTCGACTTAAATGGCTCGGTATAAATCTCCACCTTATAATTAGCGGCATCTTGCGACTGATCATCCCACAGCTTGACATGCTGTGTATTCTTTGCACGCTCCCTAATTTTATTAATATACTTACGTCCAGTCTCCAAATCACCGGTCTCGATAGCGGCCTCAGCTCTCCACAACAGCAAATCCGCATAACGAATCACGTAAAAATTCAACGCATTCACATATGGCCATATCGGAGAGTAATGGGTAGAGTTCAACGATACCAAACGTTTCTTCGGACTATACGGGCCATATACGCTAGCCTCTCTTGGAGTCCAATCATACACCTGTACATCCATAAACGGAATATTTGGCCGAGCCAAGGTATGATCCAAACGAACATCCACATAGTCGCTTTCCGCTACATCCTTACCATCATTATAAGGCAAGCCGTTTTCATTCGTCTTATAAGCATTTACCAAATTCTGAGTCGGCCGCAAGAATCCATAAGTTGGATAAGGACCTCCCGGCGGTAACAAACGATCGCCATAACTTCCGTTTTGATTACTGGACGCTCCATCGTTAATAGATAACTGAACCGCAAAAATAATTTCTGAGTTGTTATCATTCTCCGGCAAGAACACTTCCCTGAAATCAGGATACAGCGTATATTTCCCGGACTGGATCACCTCATCACAAGCACTTAGGCACTCTTTCCATTTCGACTGATATAAATACACCTTAGCCATATAAGCTTTTGCCGCCATTTTGGTAGGACGTCCATAATCTGATTGGCTTTCTGGCAAGACTTGATAAGCGGCAGAGAATTCCCCCAAAATCTTTTCCCATAGCTGGTCGGACGTAAACTCCATATTCGATTTCGTATGATACTCATTCGGATCAACCACCGTCTCATCAATCCAAGGGATCAAATTATAGATGACTTTCAAGTTGAAATAATAGTGTCCTCTCAAGAAACGCATTTCCGCCAAACGTTGCTCTTTGTTCTTTACCGTACTATTGCTCAACAAACGAATCGCTTGATTACAACGCTTTACACCCTCATAAAGAGCAGCCCAACGAGCCTCAAAATCGATACCCGTCGGATTGGCATTAAAGATTTCCATCAAGTGAATCTGGTTTTGGTCACCGGTACCTCCACCCCCTTTATAGGCATCGTCAGATACGACATCCCCAAACTGCCAATTCGAACAACCGGAGTTGATCGCATCCGAAGCATAATATCCATCCAATACCGCATAAGCACCTATCACGATTCCCTCTATGTTTTCCTCACTTTCTACCTGCTCGGGCATAAATTCCCCTACAGGCTCCTCAGAAAGAAAAGAATCGGCACAAGAGCACATCACTAAAGCCGCAACAACTAAACTAACTATCTTTTTCATCGTACATCAGATTTTCAATTAAAAATTAACATTAACTCCTAAGGTGAATGTCCTTGGCAACGGGTATACGCCACGATCAACACCCATATCCAAATTTCGGTTCTCGGAAGAATAGCTCTGTAAACCCACCTCCGGATCAATACCATTATAGCCCGTTATCGTAAACAGGTTCTGTCCTTGTAAATAAATATAGGTACGTTTCAATTTCAATTTAGATGCGATCCGATCCGGCAAGGTATAACCAATCTTCAAATTCTTCAAACGAACGAAGGAAGCGTTATGAATATAATAAGTAGAAGGCCGGATATTATTATTCGGGTCATCCAATGTTACACGTGGTATATCCGTATTCGTATGATCCGGTCTCCAAGCATCCAGAATCGTAGAGTTTTTATTATACTGAGCTTGATTATAGAACTCACCCAAATAATTTGTCAAATTATAAACCTCGTTACCAAATACCCCTTGGAAGAACGCACTTATATCAAAGTTCTTATAATTGAACCCAAGCGTTAGACCCATACTGCAATCAGGCAGCGGGCTACCTACAAAATCACGATCCTCGCTATTGATTACTCCATCACCGTTCAAGTCCTTAAAGCGGATATCGCCAGGTTTAGCGTTCGGTTGCAACAGCTCGCCCTTATCATTCTTATAGTTTTGGATCTCTGCGTCGTTTTGAAACAAGCCATCTGCCTCATACACGAAGAAAGAGCCGATCGGTTGTCCTACCGCCGAACGAGAGGTCTCTTGGTCAAAGTTTCGTCCATGAAGTTCGCTGCTGGAAAGACCAATATAATCCACGCCATTCAGCTCTGTCATCTTATTCTTGATGATAGAGAAATTATATGCTACAGAGAAGCCAAAATCTTGATTGATCTGTTTCTGATAATTCACCTCCATCTCAAAACCCTTGTTATTCATCTTTCCGACGTTATCCCAAACCGTCATGTTCGTTCCTCCGATCGAAGCTGGTAAGGCTCTACGCCACAACAAATCCTTGGTGTCCTTATTAAAGAAGTCCAATGTCAAATTCAAGTCACCGCTTAAAAAACCTAAGTCCAAGCCAACATTGGTTTGAGTGGTCGTCTCCCACTTCAAATTAGCGTTACCATTACGAGTCTGCACAAATCCTAAATCCACAGAGCTTTGACTTCCATCAATCGGATAATTCGAGGTAGATGAACTACTCTTATAGGAATCGATCGTTGCGTAAGAAGGAACATCTGAGTTACCATTTTGTCCCCAACCGACACGAAGCTTCAAGTTATTGATAGCCTCCACATCAAAGAATGGCTCATTACTGATACGCCATCCCACCGAAGCGGCCGGGAAGTTACCCCACTTATTATTCCCCAAACGGGAAGATCCATCCCGACGCAAAGTGAAAGCGACCAAATAACGATCGTGATAATTGTAATCGATCTTGCCGAAATAAGAGACCATGCTATACTCCGTGGCAGACCCTGAGTTCTTTTGGGTTCCTACATCGCCCGCATCCAAGAAATGGAAGTTAGGATCATCCGAAGGGAAACCATCTCTCGAAGCCGTAAAATACTCATACCGGTTTCTCAACGACTCCAGACCCAACAATGCATTGATCGTATGATCGCCAAATGTCTTGGTATAGTTCAAGGTATTCGTGAACACCCAGTTGAAGTTCCATGCATTCCGGTTAGACAAACCACTTAATTTCTCAGAAGCGTTGATCTCATCATATTTAGGGCTAAAAGAACGTCTGTATAGATTATTATAGTCTGCACCAAAAGAAGTCTTGAACATAAATCCGTCAAACAAGTGCAGCTCTGCGTACAAATTACCCACCAAGCGGCTCTTCTTATCCTTGTTATCCTTATTTCTATGCAACTTTCCCATCGGGTTAGGAATATCCGAAAAGACATTTCCCGCATATTCATCCTCCAAGTTCTTCACCGGTGTGATCGACTGGAACTTATAGGCCTCATACAAAGTTCCTCCCAACGCCGCATTATTGGAGACACTAGTACCCCAAGAATGAGAAAGAGAAATATTCTCCCCGATACGAAGATGGTCATCGAACAATTTATACTCGGAATTAAAGCGACCGCTCACACGCTTGAAATCGCTTAACTTCACCAATCCCTGCTGATCATAATACCCCAAAGAAAACAATTGATTGGATTTCTTATCGGCTTTCGTGAAGGAAAGGTTATAGGATTGAACGATAGCGGCACGCAAAATCTCATCTACCCAATCCACGTCATCAGAAGGAATCTTATGATCTTTATCCAGATATTCGGGCACAACCGCTTGATCACCGTTTCCATAAACATCGTGTGAAGGTGTCTTTCCGTCGTTTTTCATCGCTTGCCACAACATATCGCCAAATTGCTGCGCATTCAACATCTTCAATTGTTTAGCCGCTTTTTGTACACCGAAGTACGCATCTAAATTCACATTGAATTGTCCTTCTTTTCCCTTTTTCGTATTAATGATAACAACACCATTGGCGGCACGCGCTCCATAAATAGAAGCAGAGGAAGCATCTTTCAATACTTGCATGGACTCTATATCATTCGGATTCAAGAAATTGATTCCCCCATCCACGGGAATACCGTCAATGATATAAAGAGGGTCATTGTTACGAATCGTACTATAACCACGGATACGGACAGCGACACCACCACCCGGCATATTATCCGGCATCACGTTCACGCCAGATAATTTACCTTGCATCATTTGGTCTACGCTGGATACCGGTGTATCTTTCAAGTCATCGATCTTCAAGACCGAAACCGCACCCGTCAAGTCCTTTTTACGAGAAACGCCATAACCTACCACTACAACCTCGTCCAAGTTTTGCGAATCCTCTTTCAAAGATATCGTCAGATCCGTCTTCGAGCCCGGAGTCAGCTCCATAGACAAATAACCGATATAAGAAACTACCAGTACCGCATTATCAGGTACTTCCAACGTGAAACGACCATCAATATCCGTGATTGTACCAATAGAGGTTCCTTTCACCAAGACATTCGCACCAATGATCGGTTCTTGACTCGGATCCAATACGACACCCTGTACCTTACGGCCTTGTTGCTGTACGACAGGAGCGGACTCCACCTTACGCGACAAAATGATTTGCCTATCCACAATCTTGTATTCGACCCCCATATTGTCGAAAACCTGTGACAAGACCACACTTATATCCTTATTGCTAGCATTCAAACTGATAAGACGGTTCGTGTCTAGGACATGATTGGAATACAAGAAAGAATAACCAGTCTCCTGTTCGATCCGATCAATCGCTTGTTCTACCGTTGCGTTCTTCAACGACAAGGAAAGTGTCATTCCTTGCGAAGAAGATGTTCCCGCATATAGCTGGAAAGCTGTCAAAAATGTAAATGCCGTACTAAGTTTCAGTATACGGCCCGAATTAGGTAAACACCGCGCAAGATTTCTCTTACGTAAATGAAATGTGCTCATGAGCATACAGATTTAATGATTACACAATATATTAGTATAGATTTCCAATTATCTTTGATAAACATCGATCCTCCGGCGAACAAACGAGGAATCCAGACGTTGCGAAGGCTCTCGTGATGTCCATTCGATAGGAGCAGTCTGTTTCAAATAATCCAAGATCTGTTCCAAAGTCTCCGTAGTAAAGGTCGCCCGATATTTATACTCCGCATTCCCGCTCTTATGCAATACGATCTCCACGTTATATCGTTTCTCCAATCGTTTCAACACCTTATCCAAAGAAGTATTCCGGAAAACTATCCGTCCTCCTTTCCAATCCATTTTCTCCTCCAGGTTGGCCGCAGAAACACTGAAAGTACCGCTCTCCTTATCCAATACCGCCTGTTTGTTCGGCTCCAATCGGATACGTTCATCATTCCGGATCACGTCAATCTTTCCTTTTTCCAACACGGCCTCTATAAAAGGTTCGTCAGCATAGGCATTGACATTAAATTTTGTTCCATAGGCCACCACCCGTAAACCTTCGGAAGTTGATACACAAAAGGGATGTTCCGGATCGGCCTCCACCTCGAAATATCCTTCGCCGGAAAGTAACACCTTGCGCTCTTTCTCCTCGAACACCGACGGATAGGTCAATTTACTACCCGAGTTCAACCATACGACAGACTGGTCTGGCAACACAAACCGAGTAATCGTTCCGGGCAGGGAGTTAACCTCAGCATAAACGACAGGCTGGGACTTCTCGTCATATCTTGTGGCATAATACAAATAGGAGAAAAGTAACGAAGAAAATAACAACGGAAGCACCAATATAACTGCCGCACGAGTAAAAAGCAGCGACAAAGTTCGTCTGACAGCTTGCCGCCCTACCCGACGTTCCATTCGTAGCCATGCCTTTTGCACGTCAATCGACCGATACTCTAATATGTCCTCAGACAAGGCTTTAATTTCCTCTACCTGACGTGACACACTTTTATGTTCTACCTTTCTTTCCATATATTTTCTTCCTTTACTTATAGAGACACACTCTAAAGAAAAACACGACAGCGAAAATGAGTTTTTTTAATTTTGTTCTCTTCAAAAATATATACCTTTGCCCCATCATGGAAAGAAATCATACCAAGGCTATTAATGTCGATTTACTTTTAGAACAAATTACGACTGAAGATAATAGGCTCGCCTTCCACCGCTTATTCGAGTTATATTATCCGGCACTTTGTATGTACGCCAAACGCTTTATCACAGATAAGGAAACAAGAGAAGATATCGTGCAGGACGTGTTTTTCGCTATTTGGGAAAATCGCAGCCGTATCTCAGTAAAGACCTCCGCACGTAGCTATCTCGTCACTTGCGCCAGAAATCACTGCTTAAATTATCTGCAACGCAACCATGAAAGATATTACGAATCGCTCATCCAAGAACAAATCCCGATCTATGCGGAAAGTAGTGAGGAACTCTACACATGGGAAGAACTGCAAACGTTATTAAGACAAGCCCTTGACAAGCTACCGGAGAACTATCGGCTCGCATTCGAGAAGAATCGTTTCGAGAATAAGAGCTATGGAGAAATCGCAGAGGAAATGCAAATATCCATACGAACCGTGGAAAGATACAAGAACAAGGCAACAGAACTTCTAAAGACAGAGCTAAAAGATTACCTACCTCTATTTATCGGCTGGCTTTTTTAACAGGAAGGGGTTCCCCCCTCCCCTTCATAGTCGTTTATCGTTGGTCCAACCAAATCTTTACCCCCTCAAGTAAAAGCTGGTTCTCATCAGCTTTCTGGGTAGAGAGCCGTAGATAAGTCTCATCCAAGCCCCGGAAATTCGAAGCGTCACGGATCAAGATTCCGTAATTATCTAAAAGGAATTGCTTTAAATCAGCGGCTGTACCCTTCTTCAAACGGACAAGGAAGAAAGTCGTAGAGGTCGGGATTACCTCCAAGCCATCCAATTTACTTAATTGGTAAATAAAATCCGCGGTCTCACGCTGCCATTTACGGATCGGCAACGTAAATTGCGCCGGATGGATCAAGATATATTTACTTGCCTCGATAGCGATAGCATTTACCGACCAAGGTATGATATACTTGTTCACTTTCTCCGCGATCTCCGGAGAAGCGACCAGATAACCGATACGCAAGCCGGGGATATTATAAGCCTTCGAGATAGACTGGACAAGGATTAAGTTCTTATGCGTTTTCACGTCACTCGGCTTTAGCATGTCTTCCGTCGTAAAAGCCACGTATGCCTGATCAATAATGAAGGTAGTCTGCGGATTCGCTGAGATCAAACGGAGAAGCTCCGTACGGTGGATCAGCTTTCCATCCGGATTATTCGGATTACAAATCCAACAGAAATCCTGTCCCTCCAAGGATAACTCTGATAAATCGTCCGATGTCGGGAAGAAAGAGATCTCATGCTCATGCAAACGGCAAGCGTCCTCATATTCAGAGAAAGAAGGAATAGCGATCATGGATTTCGCGCCTCGCCAAGCTTGCGCTAACAAATAAAAAGCGGTGATCGAACCATTCGTCACTACGATATTCTCCTCCTTGATCTCATACCGGCGGGCCAACAATCTTTTCAAGGTAGCGGCATCCGGCTCCGGATAACGAGTCAGCTTATCAAAATGCTCGATCAAATGTTCCTTCAGTTTATCTAAATTAGCTCCGTGCCACACATTCGAGCTAAAGTTTATCTTTACCTCGTTCTTTGCGTTATAAAAATCATCACCGTGTCCGTATA
This sequence comes from Parabacteroides sp. 20_3, assembly GCF_964238835.1. NCBI lineage: Bacteria > Pseudomonadati > Bacteroidota > Bacteroidia > Bacteroidales > Tannerellaceae > Parabacteroides > Parabacteroides sp. 20_3. Next base: position 364,813 of record NZ_CAXSNO010000004.1, read on the forward strand.
ACATATACCTGCTTTTTAATTAATACCTTATCTGTTAAAACTGTCACAAAATTACGAATCTTTTTGGCTTTTCCTATCAATCGCCTTATAGATCGCATCCTGTATGCGAGTACGTATATCAAGCGATCCCAGTTTATTATTTGCCCGGCTAGGATTCACCCGGTTACTCAAAAATATATAAATAAGCTGGTTATCCGGATCTATCCAAAAACAAGTACCCGTAAATCCTGTATGTCCATAGACCGAGGCGGGAGCCAAAGCCCCACAAGGCGAGGCTTTCGGATTACCAATCACCGGCTTATCAAATCCTAGCCCTCTACGGCAAGTCGGGCTCTTGCTTTGTGTAAACAAACGGCTGGTTTCCAGAGAAAGATAGCGCTCGCCGCCATAAGTCCCTTGGTTTAGCATCAATTGGAGCACCTTCGCCAAATCATTCGCGTTCGAAAATAATCCGGCGTTTCCAGAAACACCCCCTTGAAAAGCGGCCGCCTCATCATGCACATATCCGCGAAGCAATTGACGGCGGACAAATCCATCTTGCTCCGTAGGTACAATTTGCAAGGTATCCATTCGCTTCAACGGATTATAAGTGGTATGCCAAGCCCCTAACCCGCTGTAGAAATCATCCCGAAGAAACTGGTCCATCGGAGATTTCATCAGATTTTCCACCATCATTTTCAGCATAATGAAATTCACGCAACTATATACGTACCTACCTCTCGTACCCAAACGGGATTTCTTGATATCTTGAAGGATCGTATCTTTAAAGGAATCACTCACATAGAAATTAAGGGCTACCTCAGTCGTAAATCCGGGTTTCCGTGTATCTGATACTATATCCGGAAGATATTTAAAATCATTCCGGACATACGTTTTAGCGTCAAAACGAACCGGATGCGTAGCGTTCTTCGCCGAACTATATAAACTGCCTTTATAACTATCCTTATCAATGGCATCCAGATAGAAATTAATAGTTGGAGTCACTCCCGATTGATGGTATAGTAACTCTTTTATCGATAAATCCTTTTTATTAGACTCCTTCAACTCCGGTATAAAATCGGAGATCTTATTGTTCAAGGTGAATTTCTTCTCATCATACGCTTTCATGACCGCCAATAAAGTTCCCGCCGCCTTCGACGCCGAGGCCAAGTCATAGACCGATGACTCCGTGACCGGCTGCCTACTTTCGTAATCAAAATAACCGAACGATTTATTATAGATAATCACGCCGTCCTTCGCCACCAACACTTGGCATCCAGGATAAGCCTTCTCATCCAATCCCTCTTTAACGATCGACTCAATTACATCCAGACGGTCCGGATTCGCTCCCACCTCTTCCGGCTGGTGATACCCCAAACGAGTCTTTTCCGTAAAAATACCGGTACCCGCATAATACAATCCCGGAATCGAAACCGGAAGTTTCCCTTTCGCCGCAATACCACCGAATATCACTTGGGCCGCATATTCCTGCGCTAAGGGAGTGCCCTCGTAAGCCAACACGACCGCCTTCGCCTTCTCGATCGACTTCTTATATTCCTTACAAGCATATGGTAAGGTAAAGAAAGCATAGACCAACTCTTTCTTCGCGGCCAACTGCCTCAACGCTAAACTCTCGGGAATGCGAATCGTATGTACGCCACAAATGATCACGTCGTATTTTTGCAATTTATTATAAACCTGCTGGACTTGGGCAGCCGTAGAACGCCGTCCGATGCTAAAGCAAGCGATCGAATCATATTCGCCCAGCATTTTCTGGAATTCATTACCAACCCCGTCTCCAATCGAGAGTGCCGCGATCTTTTTCTTATTCAACTGTTTAAGAGGTAAGATTGTATCCTCATTCTTCAAAACGGTAATAGCCTCCGAATTCAATTTCGCCGCCATCCATGCCGCATGCGGAGAGTTCAAACGTTTCGATAAGCCTTTTGTTTCGACCGGCTTATAGGCATTCAATCCAGCGATATATTTGTACCTTAATATTTTCAAGCACTTGGCCTCGATCGCTTCCAGATCCAATACCCCTTCCTCGATAGCCTCTTTCACGGCCGTAAAATCATTGATTGGAGCGGCCGGAGCGAGCAAGATATCATTCCCCGCAAGCAAAGCCTTCACCGAAGGATTATCCGTTTTCTTTGTGGAAGCCCCTTTCATCGCTAAAGCATCCGTAAAGCACAGACCTTGAAAACCGAGTTCTTTCTGTAATAGATCCGTCACTACCGCCTTAGAGAAAGAAGCCGGCTTATGACTTTTGTCCAATGCCGGAACATAAAGATGTCCCGTCATTATCCCGGCGAACCCATCATATATATAACGTTTAAAAGGAAGAAGTTCCACGCTATCCAAGCGGGCTCGGTTATGGCGCACGACGGGTAATGTCTCGTGCGAGTCCTCAGAAGTATCTCCATGTCCAGGGAAATGTTTGGAGACAGACAAGATGCCCGTACTTTCCAATCCTCTTGCGTAAGCAATACCTTTCTCCGCCACAGCCTCCGGATTCTCACCAAACGAACGCAGGCCGATCACGGGATTATCCACATTGCTATTCACGTCCATATCCGGAGCGAAATTTATATGAATTCCCATTTCCCGGCACTGCCGTCCCACCTCTTTTCCATATTCCTCGATCAAGGCATTGTCCTCGATAGCGCCTAGCATCATATTTTTCGGGAAACGGGTGGTTCCGCTTAATCGCATGGAAAGTCCCCACTCCCCATCCAAAGAGACCAACATCGGAATCCGGGAAGCCTTTTGCAAACGATTGGTCACCTCCGCCTGCGTCACCGGATCCCCTTTATGGAACAAGATACCCCCGATCTTGATCTCGTTCACGTAACGCATGAGCCGTTGCATATTCCGGTTATCGGATTTAGGATTCGCTATAACCATAAATAACTGCCCGATCCGTTCATCATAACTCATAGCGTCAAACACGGAATCAACCCAATGATTCATCTTTTCCTGATCCACCGAACGATAAAGGTTCGGAACGGTTTGAGCTCCACCCGATAAAAGGGAAATACAACACAAAAGCAAGATACCAATCTGTCTCATCACAACATTATCATTATTACTCTCCAAAAATAAGAAAATATCGCAATAGTAACGTGAATTGTGATAGGGGTTTTTACTATCTTTCCTGTCTCGTAATAAAAAATGAAGTACTTCATGAAGCTAATACTACTCATAATCTTGATTATCTTCGGCTTTCAATCAAGCGCTTGGGGACAAGCGCCGACTCTCAGTATCGAGGCTAAACAAGAGCCGATCCAAGAAATCATGAAAAAAATAGAGCATCAAACAGGCATGACATTCTCCTACGATCCTTCTATTCTCAAAGGCATTTCCCGGATTACATTCAAATCTGATAACCAATCCATATCGGAATGCCTTACCCGGCTATTCCAAAAGCTCCCTCTGTCTTATCAGATAAACGGTACCCACATCATCTTGAAGAAACGCCCCCGCTCAGTAACCATCAGCGGATTCGTACGGGATAAAGCGACTACGGAGTATCTAATCGGGGCTTCCGTTTATGACTCTCGCACACAAAGGGGCACGGCTACCAATAACCACGGTTTCTTCAGTCTAACCTTACCGGTCGGGGCAGTCCGTTTGGAGACTTCCTACATCGGATACGGACGTTTCTCACATACATTCCAACCGCTCGAACGGGATACCGTGATGGAAATTCTGCTGGAAAGCGGTGAAGCATTGGCCGAAGTTGTCGTTACCGGTAGTAATGACACACAAAACCCGATACAAGCCCCTCAGATGGGAACGATTAAAATAACCCGGAAGATGATCAAGACCATCCCGACCTTATTCGGTGAGGCCGATGTGATCAAAGCCCTGCAAACCCAACCCGGCGTATCAGCCGGAAATCCGCTTTCCCCGCCCGCTATGGGGGAAGGCTTTCCAGCGTAGTGGATGTGCATACTAAAGATGGCAATATGAAAGAGTACCATGGTAGCGCCATGCTGGGATTGACCTCCGGTAACTTAAATTTCGAAGGGCCGATCATTAAAGACCGGACTTCGTTCAACGCCTCCTTCCGTCGCTCTTGGCTGGATGGCTTGTCCGCACCGGGTTTGGCGATCTACAATAAAATTCAGAAAAAGAATGGGGAGAAATTCAGCGCACGCTATGCTTTTACCGATCTGAACCTAAAAGTAAACCACCATATCAATGACCGGAGCCAAGCTTACGTTAATTTCTATTTCGGACAGGATTTCCTAAAAGGAGGAAGTTCCGAGTTCTCCGTAGGTGATGATATAACCCCTTTCGAGAACAAGGACTTTGGAAAGATGCGCTGGGGTAACATCGCATTATCTTCCGGCTGGTCGTATGTGTTTAACAACAAGATGTTCGGTACCGTCACCTTGGCTTATTCCCATTATCAATCCAAACTAAAACAAGAGACTTCACAATACTACGGAACCGAGGGTGACAAAGATTATTCTTCACGTTTTATCGAGACCTCAACCCGAAACGGTATCAATGATTTCGGAGTCCATGCGAACTTCGACTATATTCCTACCCCGGCACATCATATCCGTTATGGCACCGACTATCTTTACCATCGTTTCAGCCCGGAATATATCGAGGAAAAGACCTCCGAGAATTTGTCTCCGACCAAACGAACTACCGGAGACGAACGCCTTTCAGCGAATGAGTTGGCTGTTTTCGCCGAAGATGACTGGGCGATATCTTCCATTGTCCGGGTTAACGCCGGATTACGCCTGAACATGTATAATATACAAAAGAAGACATATGTCTCCTTAGACCCTCGTTTATCCGTACGCTTCCTGCTCACGAGGGATCTAAGCCTTAAGGCCTCATACGCCCGGATGAATCAATACGTACATCAGATCAGCGAAAGTTATATGAGTCTCCCTACCGATATGTGGATGCCGGTCAGCAAGAAGCTGAAGCCATTGGAGAGTGATCAAGTATCCGTCGGCGCTTATTACAATTTACACAAAGACTATTCCTTCTCGGTGGAAGGTTATCATAAATGGATGAATCACCTACTGGATTATAAAGATGGTTACAACTTCTTACCCTCGTTCGTCGGTTGGGAGGAGAAACTGGCCGCCGGTAAGGGGTGGGCCTACGGAGCGGAGTTTATCGCCCGGAAAGAGACGGGGCGTATAACAGGATGGATCGGATACGGACTAATGTGGAGCGACCGGCAGTTCGACGAGATTAATAATGGCAAACGTTTCCCCGCGAAATACGATAACCGCCATAAGCTGAATATCGTCGCAAACTGGAAGATCAACGAGAAATTGGAACTGACCGGAAGCTGGACTTTCATGACCGGAAACCGGGTTACGGTGGCATTCGAGAATTACGAGGATTTGGGCCTCACTCCTGTCCCTCCGCTCTTACCGGAAGGAGGCTTGGACTATTTCACGGAGCGTAATAACGTACGTCTCCCCGCTTACCACCGCTTAGATCTGGGGATTAATATTTATCGACCTAAAAAGAACGGCCATCTCGGTATCTGGAATATCAGCGTATATAACGCTTATTGCCAGATGAACCCGATAACTATCCATAAGCGGTCTTGGATAAACTATAGCCATTATTTCGAGACGTTATCGCTCTTACCGATCATTCCGTCTATATCATATACTTATAAATTCTAAAGAACATGAAACCTATATTCTATTTATCAATCTTATTATCCAGCCTGCTCCTAACCTCCTGTTACAGGAAGTTTGACCTAGAGGAATATCGTACTACACCAAAAATGGTGATCAACTCGGCCTTCTCGCCGGATACAGTCGTAATGGCCAGCATATCCCGCACATGGTTTCATTCAGAGAGCAAGCCGGACGTAACGATTCGAAACGCCAAGGTGGAATTATACATAGACGGGATCTTCAAGGAGGAGATGCCTTGGAAAGAATATTCCTATTGGAAATCTTCTCGTTGGCTCGGAGAGGATCGAGGTGGATGGGTAACAGATACGCTTTATATATCGAATACGGTTCCACAGCCCGGACAAACCGTAAAGATTGTAGCTTCCACCCCGGAATATGGAACAGCCTCGGCGGAAGATAAGATTCCTTCCAAGACAGAAATCAAAGGTCTGCGCATAATTCCCCGTAAAGAAGCTACCGGCAACGGCGGTACCCTTGTCGATGGAGATGGGAATATCTCCTACATAGAAGAAAACGATGTACTTATCTATCAAATCACTTTCCAAGATACCCCGGGTAAATCAAATTACTATTCTCTACAGATATGGGGAGATGACGACCATCTTGGTGTCCTGTTGGACTTCTCCGTAGATCCCGTATTCACGCAACAACAAGGTATCTTGGATGAGGTTTTCGGCTCTTCGATGGTAAATTGGCGGGGACGGGTATTTTCCGACGAGCTGTTCGACGGGAAGGAATACACGTTGCAAGTAAAAGAACAACTTAGGTCCGATACTAAATATTATACCAAACGCCATATTCGTTTATATTCCCTGTCCGAACCCTATTACCAATATCTGCTATCTTTACAAAACATCGAGAATGAAGGTATCATGGGCGGACTTACGAATGTAGGTCTGGCCGAGCCTGTCCGGATCTACAGCAATGTGGAAGGAGGAACGGGAATCGCTGGTGGATGTCAATGGTTTGAATCCTTGGTAGACATAAAAGATTTGATCAAATAGCGAGCAAAAAAGCATCTATCTATTGCGAATCAAATATTTATTTCGTTACTTTGCACCCGCTTTACGTAATCTCTGTCGGGAAATGTAGCCCGTTAAATTGCGTTTCATTATAAATTACAATTAAAAAGCTATAAACAATGGATTTAATTAAGATTGCAGAAGAAGCGTTCGCTACGAAGAAGGAACTTCCTTCATTCAAGAGTGGTGACACGATCACGGTAGCTTACCGTATCAAAGAGGGTAACAAAGAGCGTATCCAGCAGTATCGCGGTGTTGTTATCCGTATCTCCGGTCACGGCGACAAAAAACGTTTCACAGTTCGTAAGATGTCTGAGAACGTAGGTGTAGAGAGAATTTTCCCGATCGAATCTCCGTTTATCGAAAGCATCACGGTTAACAAAGTTGGTAAAGTACGTCGTGCTAAATTGTACTACTTGCGTGCCCTTACCGGTAAGAAAGCAAGAATCAAAGAAAAGAGAGTCTAATCTCTCCGATTCTATTGCCATACGAAAAGCCATCCAGCGGAATGTTGGATGGCTTTTTGTTTATCGTTTCTTACAATGCCTATCGTAAGCATCTAACAATGCCCATTCAAAGGAGCTTACGATGGGCATTATAAGAACCTTAGAATGGGCATTGAAAGAATCATATATCCAAATCACGCCACGGACTACCGTCCGGAGGACAATTTACAGACGATACGAGTACCATCCGTTGCCTCGATAACGAGAAGTAAGGGGCTACGTATGGATAAGCGATAGATATCACCTTGTTCCATTTGGCCGTTAGTACCTAATAAGTCCCCCTCGAACGAATAAACCATCAATCTACGGATCGCTTGGCGAGCAGTCACGCAGAGTTGGTTCCCAGAGAAAGCGATCGTGACTAGTTCCTCCCTAACGATCGTCTCATTGGCTACCGTACCTTTGGTATACACCGCACGAATAGCGGGCAAGGCCGCACGTAGAATATTGACATCAAAATCATAATTCAACGCTTTCGACAATAACTGATCTAGCAAGTACCATCCCATAAAGGTATGGTCTACGATCGGTTCAGCCTTCAAGTTAATGACATCACCTCTATAGCGAGTCACTTCCGCCCAACCGTTCTCTCCACCCTCTACTTCCAAGTCAACGGGTAATTCCCGAAATTTAGCCTCTAGCTTACCCATATCTTTACCGATCAAGATCTCATGGCTCATCTCCGCCTCCGGGATAAACACGCCATCCAAATACCAACCTTCAAAAGCATAACCCGGTTTCGGCATCGCGATGATCTCGACCGTTTGGCCGGGAATGGCTTCGCCTATCACTTCCACCTCGCCGCCTTTCTCCGTAGATGAAGGATCATCCGGATTCGGCCCGGGTACGATCTCCACCTCATCCACCGGTGCCTCTCTCTTCTTGAAACGAGCCTCGATCGTAGTGGTTCGCTTACTAATAGTCAACGTATAAGAGATGTCGGTAGACAGGCACATACCCGCCTCATCATACCAGCCGATAAAGTCATAGTCTTTCGTAGGCGAGGCGATCACGGTCACCTTATCCCCTAACTCATAGATACCGTTTCCGCTTTGCGATACATAGCCGGCCTCCGGATCGGAAGTGTTCACGTAAAGGCAATACCCGATCTCCGGTTCGGAAGGATCTTTCGGCTTCCAGTCGTACACGGCCCGCAGGTAAACATGCTTGCCCGGCATGGTGAAGCGATAGGTTGCCTCTTCCGACACTTTCTTCCCATCGCTCTCCCAATGGTTGAACACATAATCGGGATAAGCATGGGCGATAAGTGTCACCTCTTTGCCATTCTCATAAATACCTTGGCCATTCTGTTCTACCCATCCAGCCATGGAGGGGCTGACGGTCGTAATCAGATTATAATAACCATTTCCCGGCTCCGATGGATTCTCCTTCGGGTTAAAACATAGCTTGGCTATCAAGCGAGCGTTTTTCTCCGTAAGGGTGAAGGTATATTCCGAGAGGCCGGATAACTCCTCGCCATCGGCGGACTGCCAAGCCACAAACTCATAATTCGTATGCGGATAGGCCCGTACCGTTACTTCCGTACCCGTATCATAAATGCCGGAGGGATTCGTTTGCTCCAAATAAGCGGATCCGTGGGGATCCGTGGAGAGTAAGAGCGTTAGTTTCCCCGGCTCCGGTGGAGGAGTCGGATTGAACTCATCCTGCGCATAGACTTGCCCGATGGATCCTCCGAGGAAGATCCAAAGAGACAAAGCCATCGTAATATATCGAAACAATCGTTTTCTCATAGCGATTACCATTTAATGGAACAAGTCTGACGCTCGCCCGCTTTTGTCGTCCATGTCATGTAATAAATACCAGACTGAGGTAGGGCCATATGTACCTCACCATCCGTCACTTTACCAGCGAAATGAATACGACCCGCCGCATCGCATACACTCAAAGTTTCCACATCACGCAAGCCGGACACGATCAACAAGCCTTCTCGCACGTTCCAGCGAATCGACGCATCGATTGCCTCAACAGAAGTCACCACATCGCTTCTCAGCTCAAAGCGGTCAGAGAGGGTTCCAGCCTCGGCCTCGAAGGTATAAGCCTCTTGGTTCAGGTCGCATACGGCACCCGTCTGCTTATCCACCAACTGAATACCTTTGCCAATCTTCTCTTTCAATGAGATCGTATAGCTTCCCTTAGCAGGCAGGACACATCCAAGGCGTACCACGCCATCCGCTACCGGACGCTCGTTGATAGCCAATCGATTCCCTTGCGTATCCAAGCTATAGAAAGAGGCGGCCTCCGCATTCGGACTGCCGAACTTGGCAGCATCAAGACCGATCTCATACTCCAGCGAGGCAGCCTCGTTGAATACCACACGGGTACGGTCGCTTGCCTTCTCGCCTGCCAACAGCAGGTTGACAACTTGACGGTTATCCACACTACGTAACGCTGAAGCTGCTTGCGTTTCCCTCGGCAGGGCAGCCACACGGCCCTCCGGATTGAATACTAAGTTGGAAGTCTTCTTTTGTACGAAGAAGGCCGTAAGCGGTGCCAGATAGACATCCTTATCATCCTGCGTATAATACTCGTAGTTATTCAAATCGGGAGACCAAACCGTCACCGTAGCGTCCAATCCATCAGCGAACAATCGCTCCACGCTATAATAGGCGGGATACGGATTCCCCACGAAGTTCCAATTGGCATTCATGGCATTATCCGAGGCGTAGGTATTCAACGGAATCGCCACGCTCGCCCGATTAAGGAGGGCTTTCATATCACCGGTCTGGGTAGTAAATCCATCGGCCATCGTATCGTCGCTATTGAATTGGATAATATATCCCTTATTTGCCTTCAAGGTCTCCGAGTCGCAAAGCTGTCGCCAAGACTCACCCACTCCCTTATCGGCACGAGACTTGCCATCGTATTCCCGTACGACAAAGCGAGCGTCGCTGCTTGTCAGCTTGATCTCGGACATCTTCAAGTCGTAGGGAAAGGATACGAAATGCCAATAGTTACTCCTAGCGTTCCAATTGAAGGAGATCGCCTCGGTCTGTATCTCAGCATCCACCAGCAAGGAGGCATCCCGATAGTAAGCAAAGCTCTTCGGTTTCCAAATCTCATTACCCTCAACGGTGAGGCTACCGTGATGCAAAATTACAGCAGGTCCATCCACCTTATTCTGATCATTTACGATGACATTACCACCGTTAACAACCATAAGTCCATCGTCGAAGAAACGAGCCTCCAAGGATCGGTCTACCATACCAACTTGCACCGTCAACTCTTCTTCCTTGGAAACACATTGATCATTCTCATACCAACCAGCAAACAATCGAGGATCATCGGCAGGCATCTCCACCCTCACCGTAATGGATTTACTATCATTTCTTACCATTTGAAGAAGGTCTGATGTATTAGGGAAACTTATACGCACGAATTTACCGACAAATGCTTTGTCCTCCTTACCTGCCTTATAAGTATATATAGTATCATCGGAGACTTTTGTCTCACCATCATACCAGCCAAAGAACAAATTAACATATTTAGCCCAATAATAATCTTCCCAATTTCCATCCTGACAAACCGCCTTCAAAGTCACTATTTCCCCCTCTTCATAGGCACCGCTACCTTCTACCCATCCATAATTTTCATTATTAGAAGTTGCCGTAATCAACTGCCCAAACTCCACAATGTTATTTCCGAATGGAGACCAATAGGTGTTTGCTTTATAAGTATCCTTCATGCCTTTCGGGACGTAAACTTTACAGGTGGTCTTATCTACGGATTTAAAAACATCAGCTCCATCCAAACGTACCATCTCTGTAGACTTCAACTTGATAGATGAGACCTTTGCGGAAGCGAAAGCAGAATTGCCTATGGATCGTAAGGTACCGGGGAAAGATAATGTGCCGGTGATCGGACATGCATAGAATGCATTGTTGCCTATATAAGACAAGGACGTATTCAAGAAGTCCACGGAAGTAACACCAGTATTATTAAAAGCGTAACCGTCAATCCGCTCCAATCCATCCGGAAGTTTCAATGAAACGGGCACGCATGAGCTGGAAGAGAAAGTAGAGTAACCGACCGCCTTCAAGTGAGACAATAACGATAAATCAATCTTTTGTAAGCTGGAACAGTCCGAGAACGCAGACTCCCCGATCCTTTCTACAAACTCGGGCATATTCACTTTCCGCAATGCGGATAAACCAGAGAACGCAGAATTACCTATCTCCTTTATCGTATTCGGAAGAATAACATCTTCCAAATAACGCAACCCTCCAAACGCATAATTCGGTAATCGATCCTCTTCCATCGTAGCCTTGCTCAAATCAGCCTTTTGCAACAGCTCTATTTGCTTAATGACCTCGAAGTCACTAGCGTTCATCGGACCGGTGATACGCAATTCTAAGATAGTAGCCAATGGAATATTCAGTTCCGTCAATTTCGCACCCAGCGAACCAGCCGCCTCCAAGGTCACTACTACAGGATCCGCATCGATCTCTACAATCTTACTTTCTTTCCAAAAAGCAGCCTCACGATAGGCATTAGCAAAGCCTTTCGGTACATATACCAACGTATTCTCCAAACCGATCGATTGCGACAAACCTATCGGCTTCTCAGCCTTCATGATTACTTTCGCTCCTCTTCCCGAGAAAGATCCGTTATAAAAAGCCTCTCTTTTTATAGTCAATACAGATTCAGGGATCGTCAGTTCCATCAATGATTCGTTATAAGGGAACGAACGCTCACCAAGCGTCTTCACCGTAGAAGGAATCGTATAAGCCTCATTCTTCTTTCCCGCCGGATAGAGTAATAAAGTAGCCTTGTCCACCACAAAAAGGACTCCATCGATAGAGGTATAGAAACCGTTATTGATTACGACTTCCTCCAAAGAAGAACACCCTTCAAAAGCAGCTAGATTCAACGTATTCAAGGATACACAATTACTCAGATCTACTTTTTTCAAGCTTTGACAAGAACTAAACGTTCCAGAAGAAATAACTGCGAGCTGTGTGCTTTTACTGAAATCAACGCTAGTGATATTACGACAATTAGAAAAGGCAGATCTACCCAATTGGGTGATTCCAGAAGCAAAAGCGATATCACCAGCCAAGGCACAACCTTCAAAAGCTCTTTCGCCTATATCTTTTAAGGCTGTCAATTGAGAGAAATCGAAACCAGATAATTGATAACACCCATTAAATGCATAAGATTCTATCGTCTTCAATGCCGAGCAACCAGATAACTCCACCGTTTGCAAAGAGGAACACTCGCCAAATACCCAACTCCCCAAACTCGTCAGCTTAACGCATCCCGTCAAATTTACCGTCACTAAATTGCTACAAAACCTAAAAGCAGAAGACCCTATTTCCACTAAATTCACACACGTCGATAAATCCAAGCTCAGCAAACCACTACATTTATAAAAGGCATTATATTCTATCCTCTGCAATTGCGTAGCTTTCGAGAAATCCAAGTCTGTCAAGGTACTACAGTCAGAGAAGGCCTCCCGCTCTATAATTTGAAGTACTCCCGGAAATACCACTTTTCGGAGCGTCAACTTGTTTTGGAAAGAATTAGCTGGGATATAGCGTAAATCTGCCCAAGCGCCACCCATTTTAGGCAACTCCGTCACCCCACTCATATCCAGCACTTGAAGCATACCCATCTGCTCCTTCATCGTCTTAAAGTCCTCCGCTCTCAGTAGCCCATTTACTTTCAAGCTCGTTACCTTGCCCACATCCGCTCCTAGCTCGGATGCCAGCGTATTGGCAGAGGTCAGTGTTACCTCCTTCACCAATTGCGCATATACACTACTACTTATCCCAAGTCCTACGAGAAAAGCAAAAAGAAAGAAAAGTTTTTTCATACTCATTCTATTTGAATTAATAATTGATTTACCCTACAATCATCAACCGCTCCTTATCATCCACACAAAGAAAAAGCGCGAGGCTTAGCCATTGTCACCCACCTCTAGGTATCCCCATACCCTGCCCGGATAACAAACAGCAGCCCCACGCTTCATTATAAGATGCTCCTCTCGAAGTAACTATAACAAGCATGGGCGTCTGTTGTTATTATTCCCGGGCACGAAATTGGGGATTTCAGAAGTGGGAATAATATCTTTTAACGCCTTTTCCACGAAAACGAACCCGCCGAGCTTCCACTCTAACGGCTCGGTACAAAGTACGGAATTTCCCATGAATCCCGCAAACATCCATGCGAATATTTAGAATTCCTCATCCAATCCATAAGGACAAAAGCCGAAACAAACCAAAACAAATGTTTCTTGAACCCTATGTAAATTTCCGCACTACCTAATATATACTTTATTCAGCGACAGCGAACGTTCGTTCGGCGGCAGTGAATATATATTCGGCGGCAGCGAATGATCGTTCGCCGCCGCCAAACGAAGAATACAAGCTTATCTTTTAGAGAATAAGAAGGTTATAAAGGAAGAATACGAACAAGTGTCCTTTTGTATAGAAGGAACCGCACGCAAGTTAAGACACTAGCCCTGTTTATCTTGCAGCTCTCGTATGATTTCGTCAAGAATGTAGAGATCGCTTTTTAAAAGCAAATCTCCATTCCGTAATGTTAGGCATTTATAAGTATCACTATTATAAAAAAGGTCTAATGCTTTATCGGTAGAAATACGCAAACGAGACGCAAGCAGTTCGATAACTCCCCTATATTTACCCTGCATAACCGTATCAGCCGCACCAGGGACAACAAGTGGAGCAGATGTTTTAGGTAAAAGAAACGCTTCCGTAAAGCAGAGGCAACGATCTATGATCTCTTGGTTAATTATGCAAATCTGGTTATTAGGCTCTTGATGGATAAGACGAGCCAAGGCCTCCTCGCGTGTATAATCCCCACGCATATAAAGGTCAATCGTACGAATCACACGGTCATCCGCTATACCTCCTTCTATCATGTCATAAGCTGACCACAAATTTCGACCTTGACGACAGGCCACTACAAAGTCTAACCAATCAGCATCATAAGTTTCGAAACATAAATAGCGATATGGCAAGACACGACAGACATCCATATCCAAAGAATAAACATTCAGCCAAGCCTCATCCTTATGACGTACCTCTGCTGTACGAAGTGCCCAACGAACTGCCTGTTCTTTCAAGTCCGTAACATAGAACCCGATTCCAAAATCCAGATTAGGCCGGCAAACCCCAGCCAAAGGCTCCTCTATACGGCAAGTGGAACCATGATAAACCGTCAACATAGTGTTTTCCCTTTCTCTTCAATACTACGGAAGGGTTTATATCCGTCCGGGAGCCATTGAGGATCACGATAGTAAATATATTCTAAGATGGAGTCTACGATATATGATTTCCCTTGCGTATGCAAGGTATCGTAATAAGAGCGGATATAGCCATTGATCGCTCCTAGTTCCTTCAGTTTATTATATACATCCGAACCATAACGCCCTAATCGTTCCGCGGTACTCTCTATGCAATAAATCATAAATTCCAGTTGCTTCTCCTCTATAGTCATAACCCTATCCTTTTTCTGGTTATAGATAACAAAGTTAGCAAATACTTCTCAGTTATACAAAGACAAATATCATTTTAGTACTACCACTACGGAATCCTCTATTATAGATAATTTCATCCACGGATTTTATCGCATGAGCCGCTTTTTACGTACATTTAAAGCAAATTCATCTAAGCGACATGGAAAAATGGATAAACAAATCGAACTATCGCAAACAGAAATAGAGCTAGCGTTCGCTTCCTTTTGTATAGAAGGAACCGCACGCAAATTGGGGCAGCCTTATCAAGAGGTGTTCGCACGCATGAAACGGGTAGGAATGATAGAGAACTATATCCTACCCAATTATGATATATTGCATACTGAAAGCCGCGAACACGTAATCGACAATATAGATGTAACTTACTTCCGACTATTCAATATACCCGATTCATTATCTGAATTATATAACTTACGATCCACGGATTTGTATTTGCGACCGAAATCTAAGTGGTAAGAGAATCCGATCTCGAAGCCCGGATAAATATCACCAAAACGCTGATCGGTCACATAGGGAGCGATCGCTGAAAGGTTCTTACTCCGGTAACAGGCGGATGATGTAAATTGGGTAGAGAAAGAAGCGCTTAACTGAACCTTCCCGATTCTATAACCGATACCCAACCTATTAAAACGATCGGCCTCACGACTGGTCTCACCCGAAAAACTATAGCTTCTCTTATAAATCAACAGGTTAAAATTAAAGTTCTTCACATCGCTATTCAAAGAGATCACATAGAAGGGATCCGTGTATGTATGCGAATAGCTATTTCCATTCGATTGGAAATGGTTCAAGCCTCCGGAGATATTCATGCGCAGATAATCGCCGAAGGGTGAATAATTCAAATACAGTTCCGGCGTAAAACGATGGAAACTCCGTTGGTTATCGTAGGTACGGATAAAAAGTCCCCGGCTAACGTCATACAGGGTCTCTTCCATGACCATGCGGGGCTGGTATTGGTAAGAGAAAGTAAAGCCGGCCTTGACCTTTGCCGTATTCACATGAAATTCCACGGCGTTGTTATGATATAAGAAAGGGGATAGACCCGGATTACCTCTACGAACCTGTAAGGAATCAATCCATTGCTCCACGTTACTCAACTCAGACAAGGATGGGTTTACATTGCGCAGGGTATACCGATAACGAGCGGATAATACCTCATTGATAGTATAAGTAAGTGTTACCTGCGGGCGGAAATACCACCGATTATAAGAGCCCGAGTTTTCTTGCGATAGATAATTACGGGAGGCGCCCAAACCTACGTTATAAACCAACTTCTTCCAAGTTCCTACGTATTGCGCATACATATACGATTCAGATTCCGTCATATGGGTCGTATAATCACCGGAACCGGAATATACGTTGTCCGTATAAGCCTGCGTATGTTTCAAACCGGCGGAAATGCGACCGGTCTCTAGCTCTTTCTCGTAGATACCCTCTCCGATTACCGAATAGCGCTTTCCATCTACTTTCGTATAAATATCTGTCAAAGGAATACTTTCCAGTTCTTCCCGGTAGGTATGACGGCTATCGGTATTCGAATAAGTTCCCACGACATTGACAGCCAATGATTGTTTACGTGGTAATTTCCGGAAATAATACAAGTCGAGCGAGGGACGGGTATTCAAGGATTTATTATTATCGATAAGATCGGTCGTCATCTTGCTCTCGCTATTCCTTAAAAGGGCACTGCTATAGTTATGCGGATAGTCATAATAATAAAAATTCAGCTTAGCGTTCAAGAAATAATCATCATCCTTCGTGTAGTTATAATTCGCCGTCGTAGTCCAATACATCTCATAATCCCTCCCGGGGATTCCTTCCTGTGTTCGCTGGAAGGTACCATCTGGGGTATGAAAGATTTCCTTCCGGTCTTGCCATGCCTCTTTATACCGGTGTCCGTTCGCAAAGCTGGATAAAGAGAACTCCGAACGTCCTCGGTTATACTTACCATATATATAATCTGCCATCCAAAACGTGTTTAATTGATGGCTTAAATCCACGCCGAGATTTCCTCCGGAAGTCCGCTTGATCGTTATATAATCCAAGACGATATCGATTCCTTCCCCATATCGCAAGCCGGGGTTATCGTGATATTCCACCCGTTTGATATCCTCCGGCGAGAGGGCTGCGACTTCTAAGGAAGAAGCCAACACGCCATTTATACGCAACTGAACGTTTCCATTCGCCATAGAGATACTTTTCGTATTCGGATCTACCCATAGACGAGGTAAGGACATCCGCCTTGTCAAATCCAAGCCATCCATCGAGCGCCGCACTTGGTCTTTAGAGGGGAATATAAGTTGACGGTCTTTCTTCCTTATAATCGAAGAGGCTTGAATGGTAACCTCATCCAAATCGATCGTTTTCTCCTCTTGCGCGTTTACCAAAAAGGCAACGCAAATCAATCCCACAAATAATACTTGTCTTCTCATAAAATTCAAATTTGATTCGAGACAAATGTAAGGAGGGAAACAGCTAAAATCGATTTATACAGGCAAGAAACTAAAGTGCAAGGCATTATACACATACACTGATTTACAAAGCATTAGCGAACGACTTAGAGAGAAAAGTTTATATTTGCCGTTCGAGCACTTATATTGCTGATGATATCCTCTTTCTCGTCCATACCCAGCTTATGGCGGATGTCCGTCTTGCGCTGATAGATCGTACGGACGCTTTGCTGGGTAACTACACTGATTTCCTTGGTAGAGAAGCCGGCGCATAGCAAGCAACAAAGCTGGATCTCTTTTTCCAGCAAACGCCCATCAGACAATCGGACCAGATGCGTATGGAAATTATCATAGACTGCGTCGATAATCGGATACAGGTCATCCCATACCAAAAGCGTATCTACCGGGACATCCTCGTTCGTGATACGAGTCATTTGCTGGAGCAATTCCTTATTTTGTTGCGTGGGAGTAGTCGCCATCAAGCGGATAACACCCAATTGCTGCAACAAGACCTTACGGAAAAAGGCACTATCGGGTTTCTCCTCCTCCGCTACGGATTGCTTGGACTCATTCAAGAGCTGACGCAAGGCTTCCAAACGCTCCTCCATATCAATCAAACGGTTCCTTCGGTTACGGATATATAAGAAAACTCCACCAGCTACCAATATGGAAAGCAAAGAAACGATCACCAAGATAGAGAACGTACGCTGCCGGCTCATCTCCAAGCGAAGATTTTCTCGGCGTAAACGATTTTGATCGACCAATCGTTCCCGCTCAGCCTTCTCCGTTTGGGATTTCACGGTATACAAAGAATCGCAATATTGCCCTAATCGGGAAATATCCACCGGTTTATTTTCCTTTACGCCCAATATAAATTGATAGGCATAATTCAGCGCATGCGAGGCTATATCATCACTGTGACTAAGTTCCAAGCCTAACGTATTCTTCTCGATATACTTCCGGGCAGAATCCAATTCCCCTAGATTGATCCAAGGCATAACATAGGATCCCGGGGTCTCTCGCTCCGGATATCGTTCTTCCAACAAACGTAAATAGCTGATAGAAGCCTTGGGATTAAAATCATACAAGAAATCCGCATAATTACGGGCAAAATGATGGGCATACCATTCGATATTCTTAGCCAAGGCCGAGTCCGCGGCCAAACGAAGATAATAATCCGCCGAGTCCCTCATTCGCAAGCGGCTATAACTCAACCCGGCCATATAATAGGCCATCTCCTTAAATCCAGCTTTTGGCGAGGCTTCCCATTCCTTCGAGTCTGCGATCGTTTCCCGATACAACCCCTCACCAAAGCTCAAGGAAGTCAATCGGTCATAAAAACGTACAAGGTAGGTCGAATCCGAACGGGAATAAGCGGAATCTATCGCCTCTCGGTACAAAGCACGTCTTTGTTCCAACCCCTTCCGGGAATCACCCATATAAATAGCCTTTACGAAATAAGCGGAAAGTAAAGGCTCCGAGGCATGCTCCTTATAATAATCCACGGAGTAGTCGATGAGCGAGTCGTTCACTAAGCTGCGCCCCTGCAAGAGATGAAGCCAAGCGAGCCTCCGTCCATACTCTGCCTTATCGCTATCCGAAAGAGCGGAAAGCGTTATTTGTTCCTCCAGCAGCCAGGCAGCGCTATCTAAGTTATTCTCGTTTACCAACCGGTCCGCTTCCGCGAATTTCTCCCGGACGGATTTACCGCCACAGGAAAGCAACAGGCAGACACTGGCCAGAAATATGTAGACAAACCATTTCGTCATAGCGACAGAGATCCTAATTTCCGGCAAAGGTACATTATTTTCGGAAGCCCGGGCGATTCACCGATATTTTTATCCGTTTCGTCGATTCCTTTTCCCGCTCGGATAAGGAAGCCCTATCTTTGTAAGCAGACAAAGGGTTTATCTATGTTACAATTAAAAAGAAACGACTTATTGATCGGCTTCACGATATCCGTCTTGCTTAGTATTTTCGTGAACTTCGCCCTTCTGATGCGTAAATATGAGTTCGAGACCGGAAACCCGAGCATGGGTATCCAGCCTCCGGATCGCACCATGTATTATTTGCTAATCTGGTTCTTCGTGTTCTCCTTCATCTTATTTATTGTCAACAGCTTGATGTATAAGCTCGGGGACAAGCTTTTCCGCAGGAAAGAGTATAAAAGGGTATTGCTGGTTTGCGTAACTTGTATCAGCATCGCCTACGGCATGTTTCATCTATCGCCGGTTTTGTACACGGCCATTTTCGTAGAATGGCTTGGGGAAGATGGGCCCCAGCCAGCTACCCAGGATATCATGATCCGCATCGACCGGAGCAGGATGGCTACACAAACCATCAGGTCTGCCGAGCGCCGGGGCATACCGGTACCTCCCAAGCCTTTCACGGTCCCTAACTCTTTCATGACGGAGCATCTTTTCGTCTTCCTTACGGTTATGCTAAGTTCCGTACTAATCCGCCTGTTAAGCAGCAAGCAACAAATGAAACTGGAATATGAACAATTGAAGACCGAGAAGTTACAGAATTCCTATAACGCCTTGATGGGACAAATCAACCCACATTTCTTCTTCAACTCCTTAAATGGATTGAACGCCTTGATACAGAGCGGAGAAAAACAACAGACGTTGGCTTATCTGGATGAGCTATCCAACGTCTTCCGGTATATCTTGCAAAGCAACAAGAAAGAGCTGGTTACGCTAGCGGAAGAACTTCAATTCGTAAAGGCGTATACCTATCTGCTGAGCGTGCGCTACGAGGGAAAACTATTCTTCTCCATCCAAGCGGATACCCCTTACTTACTTTGGTATCTGCCGATATTGAGCGTACTCCCCTTGATCGAGAACGCCGTAAAGCACAACGTTATCTGCAAGCAATACCCGCTACAGATCGATATCTATACCACCCATGAGGACAAACTAATCATATCCAATAAAATACATCCTAAGTCGGAAGATAGCAAAGGTAGCGGTATCGGATTGAAGAACCTATGGGGGCGCTACCGGATGCTTACCGGAAAGGACATCCAGATCTCCAACCGCAAGGAATATTTCAAGGTCACGCTTCCTTTACTTAATAAACCCATTCACTCATGAAAGCAGTTATTATAGAAGATGAGACTACCGCCGTTAATAGCTTAAAGGCGATCCTAGCGCAAAATACGGTTACCCCGATCGAGGTGATCGCCGAGCTGGAGAGTATCGAAGAGAGCGTGGAGTTTTTCCGGACATCGCCTCATCCGGATATCATCTTCATGGATATCCATTTAGCGGATGGATCGGCGTTCAAGATATTCGAGCAGGTGGAGATAGATGCCCCGGTAGTCTTCACGACCGCTTACGATGAGTATGCGTTACAGGCTTTTCAAGTAAGCAGTATCGATTATTTACTGAAACCTGTCACGCTGGCCTCGCTGGAAAGGGCCTTGAATAAATTACGGCTGTTCGATACCGAGGAAAGGCTGGCGCATATCCGGCAAACGAACCGTACAATCCAGAGTCGCCACACGATCAAGAGCTTATTGATCATGCTGGCCGATAAATTCTATCCGTTACCAGTTGAGGAGATCCTTTATTTCTATACGGCCAACGAGAAAGTTACCGCCTATACCTTCGACGGAAAACAACATCCCGTAGACCGTACCCTCGACGCGTTGGGAGAGCAACTGGACGAGAGGCTTTTCTTCCGGGCCAACCGTCAATTCATCATTTCACGCAATGCCATCAAGGATATAGATCTTTGGTTCGGGAGCCGCCTGTCCGTCAACCTCACCTTAGCTGTCCCTGAACGTATTATCATTAGCAAAACCAAGACCCCGATCTTCAAGAAATGGATTCTGAGGGAGGAGGAATAATGTCTTTTCACCCCCTCCCGTAAGGCGATTCACCGACCCGATTATACCACTAATCGGCGCTTAACCTTTCTTTACCGAACTTTCCTGTTATTTTGCGGTACAACAAATAAAGGTAAAAACACTATGCTGAAATGTATCACTTTCGACGGAGACACCTCGACCCTGAACACGCTCATGGGATATTTCGAGAAACTGGACAAGGCTTTGGCCGATGTTCACCAAGCGCTGAGCAAGGAGCAAACAGAACGCCCCATCTTCGTCCGGGAGGGCAGCAAGATCATCCGCCTCCGCCGGGAAGAGATCCTTTTCCTCGAGGGGTACGGCGATTATGTAAAGGTACACCGTATCAATGGCAAGCCCCTGCTCACGCAAGTCAGCTTGAAGCGGTTCGAGGAGTTTCTGGACAGGAATCGTTTTTGCCGGGTACATCGCTCTTACATCGTATCCCTCTCCCACATTAATTATATCGAGCGCAAGCGGATACGTATCGGCGAGGAACTGATCCCTATCAGCGACTCGTACCTGCCTGTCTTGATGAACAATCTGGCCCTTCAAGAATGACAATTTACTTCTTATTAGGCAAATACGCTGACACATCCGTCTCTCTAAAGGGACGAAATAGCAAGAAAGAGGTAGTGGTACGTGTGCTTTTTCGCCAAAAAGAGGCCAATTTCAGACATGATAGGTGGCGAGACACGTCGCAATAGGCCGCATAGCCCAACGCATATACCAGCGTTAGGCATCATGAGCGGCCGCGCATTGGGTCGTAAGTACTCGTGAATGGGCATTCGTACCCTGTCAAGACCCTATCGTAGCACCGTTTTTATCCTTTTCTTGCCTTAAAACGTGAATTACGATGAATCAGTTTCGCTAGAACGAAAGGCCATTTTTCGGTATTTACCTATCAACGAGACGATTGTCGTTCTTTCTTCTCGTATTTGGGAACGAGTCGTACCTTTGCCCGGAAAAATCGATTCTCGGGGACTTCAGTTATCATTTTGTCATTTTGTCAAATCGCATGTTTCTATGATCAAGACATGATATTTATGGTGATCGTTTGTATAATGTTTAAAGTTTTTTACGTAGATTTGCCAATGGGTCAAAAGCCACTTTATAAAGCTCAAATTAATGTATAAAAAACAGATCGTTCTTATGCTGATCGCCTTATCCGCCACCTTTATCTTCGATAATGTACGGGCAGCCTCCACGCCAGATAGCTTGGAGCAAGTATTAGCGAGACTACCCGATAGCGCAAGATTAATCAAGCTAAATGATCTAGCTTACCAAAACCCCGATGACTATTCCTATAAGATCTATGCGGAAAAACTATTGAAAGAGGCAAAACAACAAAAAAACAACAAATATCTAGGAAACGCATACTTTCTTCTGATTAAATATCATTATTCACATGATATCGACAGCATGAGATTACTATTAAAAGAAGCGGAACCTGTCTTCCTTAATGGAAATAACCTAGAATACTTTTTCCGGACCAAGACATGGAATATCTATACGTATGAACAACAAGAAAATGATGAAAGGGTATTCAGTGAAGCTAAGCTGATTAATAAATTATCAGAACAACTTAATTACCCGGAAGGTAAAGAAATGGTTGATCAAGCAATAGCACACTATTATTCCTCGAAAAAACTTTTCAAAGAAGCTTTTAATCTATATGAGGATGTTTACAAAAGAATGGAAGCACGTAACTCTTCACCAATAAAAAGGATTAACATCATACGACAGATATTAAACCATAGAGGAGATGAGATCGATGTAAACAAACGCATCTATTATCTGCAAAAACTAAAAACTTATATAGATGAATGCCAGGAAAACAACATTACCCAATTAGATAAAGAAAATCCATTATATTATATAAAATACCTATATCACCGTTCATACTTATTTGTGGCTTACGACTTAGGAGATACAGCTCTCATGCGTTCTCATTTACAAGAAGCTGAATATATGACACAAGAATATCCAATTAAAAATCAAACCGCTGTACTAATGAGATTAAAAGCTCATTATTATATATTATCCAAACAGTATACAAAGGCTATCGATTTATATAATGAGATGATTAAGAATATCCGACCAAAACTCAACCGCCAATATTTAATAGACCTATTATATGAGCAGGCTGATATGTACCATAAAATAGGAAAAGACGATCTTGCCATAAGCCAATACAAAAAATGCATATCCCTCAACGACAGTCTCCGCAGATCTGAATACCTAGATGAGCTGGCTAAAATGCAAATACAACATCAAGAAGACAAAAAAGCCTTAAAGATCAAAGAGCTTCAACTGAAGGTATCTCATAATAACCTTTGGAAATTAGGGACTTTACTTATTATATCGCTTTTGACTTGCACCTTTTTCGGATATATAATCTATTCCCGTAAAAAACGCAATAGGTTCTTGCGCAAGGCCAAAGAACGTGCGGAAGAGTCCGACCGCATGAAATCAGCATTTCTCTCCAACATCAATCATGAGATACGAACTCCCTTGAATGCTATCATCGGCTTCTCCGAAATATTGATCGATGAGGAAGATGAGGAGCAACGCAGGCAATATGTCAATATCATAAGAGAAAACAACGGGATGCTCCAACAATTAATAGACGGTATATTAAGCATTTCCAATATTGAATCCGGAACGATCTCCTTTAAATTCACGAATTTCTCCTTATCTGAACTGATGAAGGAAATCCGGCATATAGCACCGACAAAAATTCCCGGTACCACCAACATTGAATATTCACAAGGCCCCGATAAAAAGATAAAAGCAGACAGATCCTACCTAGGACAGGCGCTAATTAATCTTTTGTTATTTTCGGCTAGCCGGGCTCCAAAAGGAAACATCCGATTCGGCTATAAGATTAAGGATGATACCGTCTCATTTTTTATACAAAATACAGACCTAGAAATATCTCAGGAAGAAATATCCCTCCTCCTTGATTACCGGCTCTTATTGCAAAGGTGGACAAAGGGGGTAGGAATGGGTGTCAACCTCGAGTTAGCCGCCACGAAGACGCTAGTGAAACGTATGGGTGGAGATTTGGAACTGGTTTCCAGAAGCGGACAAGGAATGGTTATTTATTTGATAATACCATTAAAGCCACACAATTCGCAACAATGATACCGCCATCCAATGTCTTGTCCATGCACAAGGGTATAATGTTAGAGTTTCACTTGATAAAACTTCTCGCTTAATGTATAGGTCACCGTAAAGCCCATGATATCCCTTCGCAACGCATTCCCTTGCAATTGGAGACGATCGTAATAAAACGCCGTATTGATACGGCCATTCAAGACGGGTAACCCCAAGCCGACGCTTACCCGATACGCCCCGCCGGATTGCCCTTTCAACCGCAGGTAAGGCGTGGAAACGGAAACACCCGCTTTATAAGACATCCGTTTCCAATAACTGCTGGAGCTAAATCCATTCGGGAAATAGCATACGCCCAAGCGTAGCTCATGCGAATCCCGGAACTTTACCCGGCTATCGCCCGAGTTCAATACCCCGTATTGCCGGAACAGATAGTCCAACGCATACGTCCATTTCTTATGCGCCAATGAGCTACCGATACCTATATATTGAGGTAGATATTGTGTCACCCTTTTCTGGTTATAGGGGGTTTCCGTGCTGCTTCCCGTCACCGTCACCGTGTTTTTCAATGAGATCCGTTGCTTATAGCCGTAAATGGCGCCGACCGTTAGAAAGGTTTCCCGGGCGATCGGACGATGATATTGTAAACCGAAATCGGCGTAAAAAGAGCGGCCGGACATCTCCCTTGACACTGTCATCGCACTTTGTATCTCATTCTGCGTCATATTTCCAAAGATAAAATTAAGATTCATACCGACCGATAGATGCTTGGTCAATAAAAATCCCTGAGAAAGGAAAGCCTTGGAAAGCCCGCCTGTCCCCGAAAACGTACTGGTTACAAAGGTTCCGGGAGATCCTTCCAACTCTTGCGAGGACTTAAAATAATACCCAACGAAACTATAAGGAGTTACCCCGACGGACATATACCACCGTCGCATGATACGCCCTCCCAATGAGAAAGCGGAGAAATTCCCGGTGAATGCGCTGCTAGAGCTCCCGTCTGAGCGGTATCGTTCATTCTTCACGAAGGCAGATGCCTCAGCGAACAACTTACAACTATCCAACGCCGTCAATCCGGCTGGATTCTCTATATTCATCAGCATCCCTTCCCGCATGCCGACAGTGACACCCGCCATCGAGGTATTTTGACCATATAAACCGGAAGCCATCTCACCCAGTCCAAACATCGAGTAAGGCGAGGAAGTCATCGTATTCTGCGCGGATGCGCTTGCCGCCATCAAGAGGCAAGGGTAAAGAAGGTATCTAGTAACTTTCATAGACCTTATAAATGAGTTGTAGAGTGACCGGGTTACGTCCTCCCTGATCGTTAAACGTCAAGTTCTTGAACGTACCGGTGTAATCATCACTATTAAAAACCAACTGAAGATTATGCTTATACATGCCAAAGGCACCTAGCTCCTCTTGCATGAATTGAGTCACGTCGAAATAATAATAGGTGTTCTCGTTAAACGTATTGTCTTCCGATAGCGTACCTCGTTGAACCTCGGAACCGAGATAATCGGTCACGGCATCCGTCACTACATTATTCTCATCGGCGATATATAGGTAGAGGCTGTCCGGCAAGGTATTGTAATCCGAATAAGTGCCTTGCTCGGGATAAATCTTAAGTAAAGCGCTCTCGATCTCCACTTGCGTGCCTTGTTGCATCAGATTATTCAAATACGGGAATTCCAGACGGGTATACCAACCCAAGCCTCCGAATAATACGCCCCGGTTACTAAGCTCAGCCGAAGGTATCTCCACTCCTTTCATCGGATATCCTGCCATATCCGTTCCACTACGGTCATGGTCGATATGATTGAACTGGGTATCCGTATTTGGGAAGAACCATAATTCCTTCTCCGTGGAAAGCTCATCGGATAAATGATAATGCAGGACTAAAGCGGCGGAGGAATCGGCTACCGTGAAAGTCAGCAGAGACTCGCTTCCCGCCAAGTCCGGCACGATCGCCACCCCCTTGAAATAGTCCTCAAAGCGATCCTCGGACACCGCTTGATCCTGCGCATGAAAACGGGACAAGAGGTCTTGCCCTAGCGCATCGGGAAGACGGACTTCCAGTTTCTCCCCGCCCTTCGGCTTCGGTTTAAATGAGCAGACCGCCAAAGCCTCGGGAGCGTAAGAGACACTGCTATTATTATATAAGTACCCGTTATCGTTTAAGACAATCTTCTCCGTTAGCTGATAAATCGAGAGGGTTTGTTGGAGGGTCGTGTCTCCTACAAAGCGACCATCGAAAGCGAGAGACAGGACTAGCGAGTCCAGTACGACCGTCTCGTCCGGATCAGTCCCATAGCTCGGTCTCTCATAAGCGATAAAGCTATGTGACGAGACGACTCCCCATAATGAATGTTTGTACCGGCCTACCAAAGCGACGTTCTTACCGGATGTCTCCAACGAGTCGATCAATACCGAGGTCACTACGACCGTGCTGGTATCTATACGAACGTTACGGAAAGCGGAGTCCACCAGATCGCTGCCATACGTACCGTTCTCGTCATAACAGGAAAACAGTCCCAGACAGAGCATCAAGCACCCCAAAGCAAAGAATGTTCTAACCATACTTCTTATTTAATAAGCGAATAATCTTTTATCAATCCGATGGCAAAGAACGTATTTAGCGCAAAACCCGGCAAGATAAACCCATGAACCCACCGGTTTCCTCTGTAAACGGCCCGATACTGAAGATGAAACCGATTTCAAAACCATTCGAGGCCCTAACCTATAAATCCGGCTTATTCACCGATAAAAACCGTATGTTTACCGATTTAATTTGTGGGTCTCGTAAAACCCTCGTTCTTTTGCTTCCGTAAAAACAAAACACGTAGTTAGAATGATACACAAAAGGATTCTTGTATTCTTGATCGCTTTTCTTCCTGTCATCATCAGCGCTTGCAGTGATGATGATGACGATGATTTGATCGGTAAGTGGTACCGTGTCTCTGACATGGACGGATTGGCGCGAAATTACGCCTCCTCTTTCACGATCGGTAACAAAGGATATCTGATTTGCGGAAACGACGGAAAAAATCGTTTATCGGATTGTTGGGAATATGATATGGAACGAGATACTTGGACGCAAAAGGCGGACTTTCCCGGAACCGCCCGCAATTCGGCCGTAGCTATGGCGGTAGATGAAAAGGGATATCTGGGAACCGGATACGACGGTACCAATTACTTGAATGACTTCTGGGAATTTAACCCGACCACCAATACGTGGGCACAGAAAGCGGATTTCCCCGGCTCGGGCCGATATGGAGCCGTGGCCTTCGGGGTAAACGGTAAAGCGTATATCGGATGCGGATACGACGGGAATTACCTAAAAGACTTTTATGCCTTTAATCCGGCGGCAAATAGCTGGACGCAAACGATCAGTATCGGCGGGACAAAGCGTCAGGGCGCTACCAGCTTCGTGATAAATGGAATCGCTTATGTATGTTGCGGACAAAATAACGGCGAATATGTAGACGATTTCTGGAAATTCGATCCCAGCACGGAATCATGGACCCAACTTAGGGATATATCGGATTCCTCGGACGAGGATTATGACGATGATTATACGATCACACGTACGAACGGGGTTGCTTTCGTGATTGATGGAGCCGCTTATCTGACTTGCGGTGAGAGCGGAAGCCTACGTAGCGACACTTGGAAATATTATCCGGCCACCGATCTATGGGAAAACGTGGCTAAATTCAAGGGAACTGCCCGTACGGCGACAGCATCTTTCTCCTCTGGCGAGAAAGGATTCGTAGTATCCGGCAAAAGTGGTACCACTCAATTTGATGATATTTGGGAACTTCACCCGAATGAATATGACGATGATGAGTACTAAGAAAGGACGGGCTTGGTTCGTACCGGGCCTAGTGGTACTGCCGGTATTACTGTTTTATTTATCTTTTTTCCGGGGTGAAGAAATGGGGTCTTCTCCCGGGCGGCAACTGGAGTTGCAAACGTTTCAATCGGGGGATGGCTGGGGGTACCAGATTAGGATGAACGGAAAGGTGTTGATTTACCAACCCACCATTCCCTCTATTGATACGGTAATTGCGTTCCCTGATAAGGAAAGCGCAGAAAACATAGGCACACTCGTATTAAATAAATTGGCCGGGAACAGGAACTTCTCGGTCTCTAGAGAAGAGATACAACATTCACTCTCTTATTTAGGGCAATAGATTTATAATCATTAAATGTTAGGGGCAGGCCGGCTATCGATTAGTAGGCTTGCCCCGTTTTTTCACTTCTTATAAGTCTTATAACCATAAACAGCTAAGGAACCCAATTCCTCCTCGATACGAAGCAACTGGTTGTATTTCGCCATACGATCGGAGCGGCTCAATGAGCCGGTCTTGATCTGTCCGCTGTTGGTAGCTACGGCGATATCTGCGATCGTAGCGTCCTCTGTCTCACCGGAACGGTGGGAAGTCACGGATGTGTAGCCATTACGGTGGGCCATCTCGATAGCGTCTAATGTCTCGCTCAATGTACCGATCTGATTTACCTTGATCAAGATGGAGTTCGCGCAACCCTTCTCGATACCTTTCTTCAAGAACTCTACGTTTGTAACGAACAGGTCATCACCTACCAACTGGCATTTTCCGCCTAGCGTGGAGGTTAGCATTTGCCAACCGGCCCAGTCATTCTCGTCCATACCATCCTCGATAGAATCAATCGGGTATTTATTCACCAACTCACTCAGATAAGCGACTTGTTGCTGGGCGTTACGCTTAGCGCCTTTCTCACCCTCGAATTTCGTATAATCATACACACCATCGTGATAAAACTCGGAAGCAGCGCAATCCATGGCTATCGTCACATCCTTGCCCGGCTCATATCCAGCGGCTTTGATAGCGGCCATAATAGAATTCAAGGCATCTTCCGTACCATTCAATGCCGGAGCGAAACCGCCCTCATCACCTACAGCCGTGCTCAAGCCACGATCGTGCAATACTTTCTTCAACGCATGGAAAACCTCTGCGCCCATACGAAGCCCCTCACGGAAACTCTTCGCACCTACCGGACGGATCATGAATTCTTGAAAGGCGATCGGAGCGTCGGAGTGAGAACCTCCATTGATAATGTTCATCATAGGAACCGGCAACACATAAGTATTTGTTCCTCCGATATAACGATATAAAGGCAGATCCAGATAATTAGCCGCTGCCTTCGCTACGGCAAGCGATACACCTAACATAGCGTTAGCTCCTAGATTTGATTTTGTCTTTGTACCATCCAAATCCAGCAACTTATGGTCTATCTCTCTTTGATTCAAGGCGCTCATACCTAAAATGGCGGGAGCGATTACCTTATTTACATTATCCACGGCACGAAGAACACCTTTACCACCGTAACGATTTTTATCGCCATCACGTAACTCGATAGCCTCGTTCTCGCCGGTAGAGGCGCCAGAGGGTACAGCCGCACGACCAAATGCGCCGGAAGCCAAATGTACATCTACTTCTACTGTCGGGTTGCCACGTGAATCAAGGATCTCTCTACCTACTACTTTTACAATTTCCATATTACTATATTTGTTTTATTAGTTGTTCAATGATGTCTTACTTTTCTTTTTCACAAATATAACAATAGCCAAGCAAGGAATGTTCCTTATAACTCATCAAATTTATCAATTCGCTAATAAACAAAAAAAGCGATCCGTGTGATACGAATCGCTTTTCTTATATGATTGTAAAAAACTTGCTTATTCAGCTGCTTTTTCCTCGCTAGCTGCTTCAGCTGCAGGAGCCTCAGTAACCGCTGCTGTTGCTTTTTTACGAGAACGTCTTGTTTTAGGAGCTTTCTTAGCGGCTGTATCCTTCAACATATTTTCGTTATAGTCTACTAACTCAATAAAGCACATAGCTGCGTTGTCACCTAAACGGTTACCAGTCTTGATGATTCTGGTATAACCACCCGGACGATCACCGATCTTCTGAGCAATTTCCTTGAACAACTCTGTTACAGCAAATTTGTCTTGCAAATTGCTAAATACCACACGTCTAGAGTGAGTTGTATCCTCCTTAGACTTCGTGATAAGTGGTTCTACATACTTACGTAGCGCTTTTGCCTTTGCTGTCGTAGTAAAGATTCTCTTATGCTTGATCAAAGAACAAGCCATATTCGAAAGCATTGCGTCACGGTGAGTATTTGTACGACCTAAATGATTGAATTTCTTATTATGTCTCATCGTTTACTTACTCTTTATCTAATTTATATTTTGTGATATCCATACCGAATGAAAGGTTCAAGCTCTCAAGCAGTTCATCAAGTTCAGTGAGCGACTTCTTACCGAAGTTACGGAATTTCAACAAATCATTCTTATTGAACTTAACCAACTCACCTAATGTTTCAACATCTGCGGCCTTTAAGCAATTCAATGCACGAACGGAAAGGTCCATATCAGCCAGCTTGCTCTTAAGCAACTGACGCATATGAAGTACTTCTTCATCGAACTCTTCATTGCCTTCAGTATCCGCTGTCTCGATCGCAATCTTTTCATCTGAGAACAACATGAAATGATGAATCAGAATCTTCGCTGCTTCCTTCAACGCTTCCTTCGGATGAATAGAACCATCTGTGGCTATTTCAAGAACCAACTTCTCGTAGTCCGTCTTCTGTTCAACACGGAAGTTCTCGATTGAATATTTTACGTTACGTATCGGAGTGAAGATAGAGTCGATAGCGATCACATGCATATCTGCGTTCGGGTCTCTGTTCTCATCTGCGGGTACATAACCGCGACCTTTATTAATAGTCAATTCAATCTGGAAACTTGCGGTCGGATCCAAGCGGCAAATAACCAAATCTGGATTCAATATCTCGAATCCAGTCAGTTGCTTACCAATATCACCGGCTTTGAACACTTCCGAACCCGAAACAGTAATACTCACTTTTTCATTCTCGATGTCGTCTACGATATGCTTGAAACGAACTTGCTTCAGATTCAAGATAATGTTTGTTACATCCTCGATAACACCCGGGATTGTACCAAATTCATGGTCAACCCCGTCGATCTTAATGGATGTAATAGCAAAACCTTCAAGTGACGACAGGAGAATACGACGTAAAGCATTACCTATTGTAATACCATAGCCGGGTTCCAACGGACGAAATTCAAACTTTCCGAAGAAATTGTCCGCTTCCAACATTAATACTTTATCGGGTTTTTGAAATGCTAATATCGCCATGGAAATCAATTATTATTTAGAATACAATTCTACGATCAACTGCTCTTTAATGTTTTCAGGAATGTCAGTTCTTTCCGGCAGATGCAGTAATTTTCCGCTCATTGAAGACTGATCCCACTCAATCCAAGGATACTTGCTGTGGTTGAAGCCTGACAATGCGTCGGCAATAACCTCCATGGATTTAGATTTTTCTCTAACACCAATAACCTGACCGGGTTTTACAGAGTAAGAAGGAATGTTTACAACACTTCCGTCTACTGTAATGTGACGATGAGAAACCAACTGACGAGCTGCGGCTCTTGTCGGGGCCATACCCAAACGATAAACCATATTGTCAAGACGGCCTTCTAACAATTGAAGAAGCACCTCACCGGTAATACCTTTAGAGCGTGAAGCTTTTTCGAATAAGTTTCTAAATTGCTTCTCCAATACGCCATAAGTGTATTTTGCTTTTTGCTTCTCACGAAGCTGGATACCGTATTCAGAAGTCTTTCTTTTTCTGGAGTTACCATGTTGTCCAGGAGGATAGTTCTTCTTAGAAAGAACTTTATCCGCACCGAATATTGCCTCACCAAACTTACGGGCAATTCTTGTTCTTGGTCCAGTATATCTTGCCATTTTTTTATTTTTTTAAATGTTCTGTTTGAATCTGGAACCGTGCAGCCGCGATTACAGAGAGGATAAGGTCAATATGCAATCTATTCACAATTCCGGATTCAATGTTTAAGAAACTATAATTAATTATACTCTTCTCTTTTTCGGAGGACGACATCCGTTATGAGGAAGCGGTGTAACATCAACGATTTCTGTTACCTCGATACCTGCGCCATGGATCGTTCTGATAGCGGACTCACGACCGTTACCCGGACCCTTAACGAATACTTTCACCTTTCTTAAACCAAGATCATAAGCTACTTTAGCGCAATCCTGTGCTGCCATCTGAGCTGCATAAGGAGTATTCTTCTTAGAGCTTCTGAATCCCATCTTACCAGCGGAAGACCAGCTGATTACTTGTCCTTCGCTATTCGCTAAAGACACAATAATGTTGTTAAAAGAAGAATGAATATGAGCTTGACCGTAAGCGTCAACTTTTACGTTTCTCTTCTTTGCTGCGACTGTTTTCTTTGCCATATTAACTCTTATTATTTAGTAGCTTTTTTCTTATTTGCAACAGTTTTCTTCTTACCCTTACGAGTACGAGCGTTGTTCTTCGTGCTTTGGCCTCTCAAAGGCAAACCAAGGCGATGACGAACTCCTCTGTAGCAACCAATATCCATCAGACGCTTGATGTTCAACTGAACTTCTGAACGAAGGTCACCTTCAACCTTGTACTCAGCGCCAATGACTTCACGAACCTTTGCGGCTTGATCGTCTGTCCAATCCTTAACTTTGATATCACGATCAACCCCAGCCTTATCTAATACGGATTTTGCAGCGCTACGACCAATACCATAGATATAAGTCAAAGCGATTTCTCCTCTTTTATTTTGTGGCAAGTCTACACCAACTATTCTTATAGCCATATTACTTACTTAGATTATTTTGCAAAAATAATAAATTATCCTTGACGTTGTTTATACTTAGGATTTTTCTTGTTAATTACGTATAAGCGACCCTTTCTTCTTACTATCTTGCACTCAGGTGTACGCTTCTTTAAAGATGCTCTTACTTTCATATCGTGTTTAATTTTATTTGTATCTAAAAGCAATTCTACCTTTCGATAGATCATACGGAGACATTTCTACTCTTACCTTATCCCCCGGAAGGATCTTAATGTAATGCATACGCATCTTTCCTGAGATATGAGCGGTAATTTCATGTCCGTTCTCCAATTCTACACGAAACATCGCGTTTGACAATGCTTCTACAATTACTCCATCTTTCTCTATTGCTGATTGTTTAGCCATATAAATCCAATTAAATTGCGTTTTCTCCTAGAACTTCCTCTAAAAACTTAAATGAAGATAAGATCTGGGGACCATCCGGACGTATAGCGATACAATGCTCGAAATGAGCAGAAGGCTTTCTGTCCTTTGTGCGAACCGTCCATCCGTCTTTCTCAAATGCAACGTTCTTGCTTCCCATGTTGATCATCGGCTCGATGCAGATACACATTCCGTTACGCAATAACGGTCCGCATCCACGTCTGCCATAATTAGGCACTTCCGGTTCCTCATGCATTTTCCGACCTATACCATGTCCCACCAGCTCTCTTACGACAGAGTAACCTTGAGACTCGCAATAAGTCTGAATCGCATTACTGATATCACCCAAACGGTGACCTTCAACAGCACATTGGATACCTAAATAAAGTGAATCCTTCGTCGCTTTCAACAATTTCTTCACTTCCGGCGCAACCTCACCTACACAGAAAGTGTAAGCGGAGTCACCGACAAAACCATTCAATATCGTCCCACAATCCACAGAGATCACGTCACCCTCTTTCAAGATCATCTTAGAAGAAGGAATACCATGCACCACCTGATCATTCACTGAGGCACATATTGAATTAGGGAAACCACCATATCCCAAAAAAGCCGGAACAGCACCATTATCTCTAATGAACTCTTCCGCAATCTTATCAAGTTGAAGTGTGGAGACTCCGGGGACAATATGCTTAGCTACCTCGCCAAGTGTCTTACCCACCAGTTGATTAGCCTCACGCATCAACTCAATCTCTTCATCTGTCTTTAAATAGATCATTCTATTAATAAGCGGCAACAGAGCCTGTACGGCCTTTAATTCTTCCTGACTTCAACAAACCGTCATAATGACGCATTAGCAAATGACTTTCAACTTGCTGCAATGTATCCAACACCACACCAACCAAAATCAACAAAGATGTACCACCAAAGAATTGGGAGAACTCCATACTTACACCGGCAATTCTAGCGAAAGCGGGCATGATAGCAACCAACGCAAGGAAAAAAGCACCCGGCAAAGTAATACGGTCCATAATGGTATCCAGATAGTCTTTGGTATTCTTACCCGGTTTCACACCCGGAATAAAACCATTGTTTCTCTTCAAATCATCTGACATCTGGGTCGGATTGATCGTGATAGCCGTATAGAAATACGTAAACAGGATAATCAACACCGCAAACACGAAGTTGTACCAAAATCCCGTATTATCCATGAAAGCAGCCCAAAAACCGCTCTGCTCTCCCGTACTAGAGAAACCTACAATTGAGATAGGAATAAACATGATCGCCTGAGCGAAGATGATAGGCATTACGTTAGCGGCATTCACCTTCAAAGGGATATACTGACGTGCGCCACCATATTGTTTATTACCGATAATCCTTTTTGCGTATTGCACGGGGACCTTACGAGTACCTTGTACCAATAAAATCGCACCAGCGATAACAAGCAAAAGGAACAGCATCTCAAATAAGAACATAACCAGACCACCGGTTTTCTCACTTGTTCTAGAAACGAATTCTTGGAACAAAGAGTGCGGCAGACGGGCTATAATACCAACTAAAATGATAAATGAAATACCATTTCCAACACCTTTATCTGTAATTCTTTCACCTAGCCATAAGATAAACATACTTCCCGCAGCCAAGATGATCGTAGATGAGATCGTGAACCAAATACCACCCGGTAAAGCAGCGCCGGCAGCCTTAAGCTGAACGCTTAAATTCACCAAGTAAGTAGGACCTTGGAATAACAAGATCGCTATCGTCAAGTAACGAGTCCACTGATTGATTTTTCTACGGCCACTCTCACCCTCTCTCTGCAATTTTTGGAAAGAAGGAACTGCGATGGCTAACAACTGCATAACAATTGAAGCGGAGATATATGGCATGATTCCCAACGCAAAAATAGATGCGTTAGAAAAGGCTCCACCTGAGAACATATCCAACAGTGCAAGCAATCCGCCTCTTGTCTGCTCCTGTAAAGCGGTCAACGCTTTGGGATCGATACCCGGAAGCACTACATACGTACCAAAACGGTATATAGCCACCAATAAAAGAGTGGTGAGGATCCGATTTCTCAGATCCTCAATCTTCCAGATATTCTTGATTGTTTCAACAGCTCTCATGACTTAGAGTTTAACGACTGTTCCACCTGCGGCTTGGATAGCTGCCTCTGCGCTCTTAGAGAAAGCGTGAGCCTCAACCTCTAACTTAGCGGTCAAGCTACCGTTACCAAGAATTTTAACCACTTGAGAAGAAGAGATGAAACCAGCCTCCATCAATTCATTAATACCAATCTTAGTCAATTGCTTAGCCTCTGCCATTTGTTGCAAAGTATCGATATTAATAGCTTTATATTCTACACGGTTAATATTCTTGAAACCGAATTTAGGCAAACGTCTTTGAATAGGCATCTGACCACCTTCGAAACCAATCTTGTTCTTGTAGCCAGATCTAGACTTGGCACCTTTATGACCTCTTGTTGAAGTTCCGCCTAATCCTGAACCCGGACCACGTCCGATTCTTTTTCTGGTCTTGGTAGATCCTTCAGCCGGTTTTAAATTTGATAAATTCATATCGTATAATTTATTTTTTCAACCAATTATTACTTTTCTACAGAAACCAAATGTTTCACTTTCTCAACCATACCTAAGATCGCCGGATTAGCTTCATGCTCTACAATCTGGTTCATCTTTCTCAGCCCTAGTGCGTCAAGCGTTCTCTTTTGGTCTTTCGGGCATTTAATTCTACTTTTAACTTGCTTTACTTTAATAGTCGCCATAAACTTATCCTCCCTAATTAACCTCTAAATACTTTTTCAACAGCAACACCTCTGTTCTGAGCAACATCGAACGGGCTTCTCAACTCACCTAGCGCAGCGATAGTAGCTTTCACCAAGTTATGAGGGTTGGAAGAACCTTTAGATTTTGCCAAAACGTCTGTAATACCTACGCTCTCCAATACGGCACGCATAGCACCACCAGCCTTAACACCGGTACCGTGAGATGCCGGTCTAATCAGCACTTGAGCACCACCGAATTTAGCTAATTGTTCGTGAGGGATCGTACCTTTGTGTACCGGAACCTTGATCAAGTTCTTCTTAGCTGCTTCTACACCTTTAGCGATAGCTGTCGTTACCTCACCGGCTTTACCTAATCCCCAGCCAACGATACCATCCTCGTTTCCTACTACAACGATAGCAGCAAAACTGAATGTACGTCCACCTTTTGTAACCTTAGTTACACGGTTGATTGCAACCAGTCTGTCCTTCAACTCTAAGTCGTTGGTCGATTTAACTCTATTATTTGCCATCTTCATTAAAATTTAAGGCCGCCGTTACGTGCAGCATCTGCTAATTCTTTAATTCTCCCGTGATACAGGTAACCATTACGGTCGAAAACCACTGTCTGAACGCCAGCTTCCTGAGCGCCTTTAGCGATTAATTCACCAACCTTAGCAGCGATCTCCTTTTTCGGAGCCTTAACATCTAATTTCAAAGATGAAGCAGCGGCTAAAGTCTTGCCTGTAGTATCATCTATCACCTGTGCGTAGATTTGCTTGTTGCTTCTAAACACAGTCAGGCGCGGACGCTCAGTAGTTCCTGAGATTTTGCCGCGTACGCCTGCTTTTATTTTTAATCTTCTTTCTAGCTTCGTTGTCATGATAATTTCAGTTTACGTAGATTACTTACCTGCTGACTTACCAGACTTTCTACGAATCTCTTCACCCACGAACTTAATACCCTTACCTTTATACGGTTCAGGCATTCTGAATGAACGGATCTTCGCGCAAATCTGACCTAATAATTGTTTGTCAGCCGATTCAAGGATAATAAGAGGGTTCTTATTTCTCTCAGACTTCGTCTCAACTTTCACTTCCTTCGGCAACTGCAAATAGATATTGTGAGTATAACCTAAAGAAAGATCCAATAACTGACCTGTATTTGAAACACGGTAACCAACACCTACTAACTCAAGCTCCTTCTTATATCCCTCTGAGCAGCCAACAACCATGTTGTTGATCAAAGAGCGATACAAACCGTGTAACGCACGATGATTCTTATCATCAGTAGGTCTTGTTAAATGGATAACTCCGTCTTCCAAAGTAACGTTAATATCAGGATTCACTTCCTGTACAAGTTCACCTTTAGGGCCTTTAACTGTTACTACATTATCCTTAATTGTAACTGTAACACCAGCCGGTACATGAATTGGTAATTTTCCTATTCTTGACATTCTTCTTCCCTCCTAATTAATAAACGTAACATAATACCTCGCCACCGATCTTCAGATCGCGGGCCTCTTTGTCAGTCATCACACCTTTAGAAGTAGAAAGAACAGCAATACCTAAACCATTCAATACTCTCGGCATTTCTTTGTAACCAGTGTACTTACGCAAACCGGGCGTAGAAACTCTCTCAAGTTTCTTAATCGCATTAACTTTGTTTACTAGGTCATACTTCAAGGCGATCTTGATCGTACCTTGAGGACCATCCTCTACAAACTTAAAATTAAGAATGTAGCCCTTGTCGAAAAGGATCTTAGTGATCTCTTTCTTTAAATTTGACGCCGGCACCTCAACAACTCTGTGCTTCGCTTTGATTGCGTTACGCAATCTTGTCAAATAATCTGCAATAGGATCTGTCATATAAATAATTAATTAAATTGATCCGGCCACCCGGACAATATTTAAACTAAAAAAACTCTTACCAACTTGCTTTCTTTACACCCGGGATTAAACCATTAGATGCCATTTCACGCAATTGGATACGAGAAATACCGAACTGGCGTACATACCCTTTCGGACGTCCTGTAATCTTGCAACGGTTGTGCAAACGTACAGGAGAAGCATTTTTAGGTAAAGCCTGCAAAGCCTCATAGTTACCTTCTGCCTTAAGCTGAGCTCTTTTAGCGGCATACTTAGCAACAAGCTTTGCTCTTTTAACCTCACGGGCCTTCATTGATTCCTTAGCCATAACTACTTAGTCTTTTTTTCCGTTTTTAAAAGGCAATCCAAATTCTCTCAAAAGAGCATAACCTTCTTCGTCTGTTTTCGCAGAGGTCACAAAGGTAATATTCATTCCCAATATTTTGGTAATATTATCGATATTTATTTCAGGAAAAATGATTTGTTCCTGAATACCGAGTGTATAATTGCCTCTTCCGTCTAACTTACTCTCAATTCCCTTGAAGTCGCGGATACGAGGAAGAGCGACACGAACAAGTCTCTCCAAGAACTCGTACATCTGCTCACGACGTAATGTCACCATCACACCGATCGGCATCTTCTTACGCAACTTAAAGTTAGAGATATCCTTTTTAGATACGGTAGCGACAGCTTTTTGACCGGTGATCGTAGACAACTCGCTGATAGCGATATCGATGATCTTCTTGTCAGCCGTAGCCATACCTAATCCCTGATTAATCACGATTTTCTTCAAAACAGGTACCTGCATCACGGATTTGTAACCGAACTCCTTCGTTAAGGCAGGAACAATTCTGTCTTGGTATTCTTTCTTAAGACTGGCAGTATTGCTCATTACTTAATTTCCTCCCCTGATTTTTTAGAATAACGCACTAAAGCACCCTTCTCATTCAACTTACGGCCGATACGTGTAGCTTTACCAGATTTCGGGTCAACCACGTTAAGGTTAGAAAGATGAATAGGAGCTTCCTTCTTTTCGATTCCTCCTTGAGGATTCTTCGCATTAGGCTTGGTATGCTTTGATACCACATTAATACCTTCGACAATCGCACGATTATCTTTTACAAGTACCTGTAAAACACGACCTGTCTTACCTTTGTCCTCGCCGGCATTAACAAATACTATATCGCCTTTTTTGATATGTAATTTACTCATTACTTTAAATTTTACGAGATTAAAGCACTTCAGGTGCAAGTGATACAATTTTCATGTTTGTTGCACGAAGCTCTCTGGCAACCGGACCGAAGATACGGCTACCACGGATATCGCCACCGGCATTCAATAATACGCAAGCGTTATCATCGAAACGGATATAAGAACCATCCGGACGGCGGATCTCTTTCTTAGTACGAACGATGATAGCCTTAGAAACAGCACCCTTCTTAACGTCGCTAGCTGGGATTACGCTTTTGATTGCTACTACGATCACATCACCTACAGTGGCATAACGCTTTCTCGTTCCGCCCAAAACACGGATACACAAAGCTTCCTTAGCTCCACTGTTATCTGCTACTACTAGTCTTGATTCTTGTTGTATCATCTTACTTAGCCCTTTCGATTATTTGAACTAATCTCCATCTTTTAGTCTTGCTCAAAGGACGAGTCTCCATAATCTTTACGGTATCGCCAATGTTGCATTCGTTATTTTCGTCGTGAGCATGATATTTCTTCGTCTTATTAACGAACTTTCCATAAATGGGGTGTTTTTCCTTCCATTTAATGGCAACCGTGATGCTTTTATCCATCTTGTTGCTCGTTACCACGCCCGTTCTTTCTTTTCTTAAATTTCTAGTTTCCATCAGGCTCAATTATTTGTTGTTAAGTTCTCTCTGGCGCAATTCTGTTTTCATGCGCGCAATCAATCTGCGTTGCTGTTTAATCTGAGAAGGATTATCCATAGGCGAGATGCTATGGTTAATCTTCTTCTGATCATAGGCCGCAACCTCTGCATCTACTCTCTCTAGCAACTCTTTCGTGCTTAGTTCTCTAATTTCTGCAATCTTCATAACAATTACGCATTTTGATTTTGCATGTCATAATCACGTCTCACAACAAACTTGGTTGTAACCGGAAGTTTTTGTGCGGCAAGGCGCAACGCTTCCTTAGCGATATCAAAGGGAACACCTTCGATCTCGAAAATCAGACGACCCGGAGTAACAGGCGCAACAAATCCCTCAGGATTACCTTTACCTTTACCCATACGAACCTCTGCAGGCTTCTTCGTGATTGGCTTATCCGGGAAGATACGAACCCAAACCTGACCCTGACGTTGCATATAACGTGTAACGGCGATACGGGCAGCCTCGATCTGACGACCGGTAATCCATTTATTCTCTAATGACTTTATTCCAAAAGAACCGAAGGCCAGCTGGTTGCCACGTTGAGCTTCGCCCTTCATGCGACCTTTCTGCTGTCTTCTGAACTTGGTTTTCTTTGGTTGTAACATCTCTACTTAAATTCTAACGTTTAACGATTAGCTCTTTTTCTCTTGAAGTTCTTGTCTCTGTTGCCACCGGCATTGTCGTTTCTACGGCCTGTCTCCTTGGCAGCAGTGAAAGAAGGAGCAAGATCGCGCTTGCCATAAACCT
This sequence comes from Parabacteroides sp. 20_3, assembly GCF_964238835.1. NCBI lineage: Bacteria > Pseudomonadati > Bacteroidota > Bacteroidia > Bacteroidales > Tannerellaceae > Parabacteroides > Parabacteroides sp. 20_3. The sequence continues at coordinate 405,365 of NZ_CAXSNO010000004.1, forward strand.
CACCACGACAGATCCAAACCTTAACACCCAGCAAACCAACTTTTGTCAAGGCCTCAGCCAAAGCATAGTCGATATCTGCTCTAAGAGTGTGCAACGGAGTTCTTCCTTCCTTATACATTTCCGAACGAGCCATTTCAGCGCCATTCAAACGACCAGAGATTTGAATCTTTATACCCTCGGCGCCCATTCTCATGGTAGAGGCGATAGCCATCTTTACCGCGCGACGATATGCGATTTTACCTTCAAGCTGACGTGCGATGTTGTTTGCTACGATAACAGCGTCCAATTCAGGTCTCTTCACCTCGAAGATGTTGATCTGCACTTCTTTATCAGTGATCTTCTTCAACTCTTCCTTCAACTTATCAACTTCCTGACCACCTTTACCGATGATGATACCCGGACGTGACGTACAAACAGTGATCGTGATCAACTTAAGCGTACGTTCAATAACGATACGAGATACACTAGCTTTTGCAAGACGGGCATTCAAATATTTACGGATTTTGCTATCTTCCAGCAAAGTATCCCCGTAATTCTTACCGCCATACCAATTGGAATCCCAACCACGGATAATTCCTAAACGATTACTAATCGGATTAACCTTTTGTCCCATCTACAAATTAATTTTGACTATCGTTTTTACTAAGTGTATCAACAAACAGAGTTACGTGGTTCGAGCGTTTACGAATTCTGTAACCTCTTCCTTGAGGAGCCGGACGCATTCTCTTCAACGTAGTAGCGCAATCAACGCTGATTGAAGATACGCATAACTCTCCAGCTTCTGCTTTACGTTCATTTTTCTGTTCCCAGTTTGCGATTGCTGAACGAAGCAATTTTTCTACTCTTGCTGCAGCTTCCTTGTTAGAAAACTTCAAAACACCAAGCGCACGGAATACTTCCATACCGCGAATCATGTCTGCTACCAAACGCATCTTACGAGGAGAGGTAGGAACATTGTTCAACTTCGCGAAATACATGGTCTTTTGGGCTTCTTTTCTTGCTTCAGCTGATATTCTTTTTCTAGCACCCATTTTATTCGATTCTTTTTATTTTCAGATTCCTGAATTCCTGTTACTACCGATATTATTTCTTCTTGTTACCGGCGTGACCGCGGAAAGTACGTGTCGGTGAGAACTCTCCCAACTTGTGACCTACCATATTCTCGGTTACGAAAACAGGAATAAATTTATTTCCATTATGAACTGCAATAGTATGGCCTACGAAATCAGGCGAAATCATTGAAGCTCTTGCCCATGTCTTAACTACGGCTTTCTTTCCTGACTCATTCATTGCCAGAACTTTCTTCTCAAGCTTTACATTAATATACGGGCCTTTTTTTAGCGAACGACTCATAGTTTACTTAATTAATCAGATTATTTCTTTCTTCTTTCAATAATATACTTTGAAGAATGCTTCTTAGGAGCTCTAGTCTTCAAGCCCTTAGCATATAAGCCATTACGGGATCTAGGATGACCTCCGGAAGAACGACCTTCACCACCACCCATTGGGTGATCAACCGGGTTCATAACAACACCACGGTTACGAGGACGACGACCTAACCACCTAGAGCGACCGGCCTTACCTGATTTTTCAAGAGCATGGTCTGAGTTGCCAACTGCGCCAATTGTAGCCTTACAAGCCGCAAGAATCTTTCTAGTTTCACCAGAAGGCATCTTAATAATCGCATAAGCGCCTTCCTTTGAAGTCAGCTGAGCGAATGCACCTGCGGAACGTACCATTTTGGCACCCTGTCCAGGACGAAGCTCAATATTGTGAATAATAGTACCAACGGGAATATTTGCCATAGGCAAAGTATTACCTACCTCAGGAGCGGCGTCGCTACCTGAAACCACTGTTTGGCCAACTTCCAATCCGTTCGGAGCGATGATATAGCTCTTTGCTCCGTCAGCGTAATACAACAAAGCGATACGAGATGAACGGTTAGGATCATACTCGATAGACTTTACTGTCGCAGGAATGCCATCTTTGTTTCTCTTGAAATCGATAATTCTGTACTTTTGTTTGTGACCGCCACCGATATAACGCATTGTCATCTTACCAGTGTTGTTACGTCCACCTGTACTCTTCTTACCTACTACAAGAGACTTCTCTGGTGTACTTGCAGTGATTTTATCAAATGCACCAATAACTTTGTGTCTCTGCCCCGGTGTCGTGGGCTTTAATTTACGTATTCCCATTTCTCTTTTTAGATATTACTAAAGAAATCAATTGTTTCTCCTTCTTTCAACGTTACGATCGCTTTCTTGAAAGCAGCTTGCTTGCCGTTGATGATACCTGATTTTGTATAACGGCTTTTACGCTTTCCAGAGTAGTTGATGGTGTTAACATCAACTACTGTAACACTGTACATGTCCTCTACAGCTTTCTTTATCTCCAATTTGTTGGCATCAGGAGAAACACGAAAACCATAGCGATTCGGAAATTTCTCTGTGATCGCTGTTTGTTTCTCAGTTACTATAGGCTTAATAATAATTCCCATTATTCTACTCCTTATGCTTTAAAATTTTGTTCAACAACAGCGACTGAACTTTCCGTTAAAACCAAATTAACAGCGTTTAACACAGCGTATGTATTTAGTTCAGAAGCAGTTATTACACTTGCCTTCTCTAAATTTCGAGCGGACAAATATACTAAATTATTCTTCTCCGGTAAAACCATAAGTAACTTTTTATCAGCCACTTTCAAGTTTTTAGCAATTGTTATAAATTCTTTAGTCTTAGGAGCTTCCATTGTGAAATCCTCTACGACAACAATCGCATTGTTCTTTGCCTTGTAGCTCAATGCTGACTTACGAGCCAAAGATTTTACTTTCTTGTTCAGCTTGAACTCATAATCACGAGGCTTCGGACCGAATACACGGCCACCACCAACCAACACCGGAGAGTTGATATCACCACGACGTGCGCCACCACCACCTTTCTGACGGATCAGCTTACGTGTACTACCAGATACTTCGCTTCTCTCTTTAGACTTATGCGTTCCCTGACGTTGATTTGCCAAATACTGCTTTACGTCCAAGTAAATAGCATGATCGTTGGGTTCAATGCCGAAGATCGCATCGTTCAAAGTTACCTTTCTTCCGGTATCTTCACCTTTAATATTAAATACGCTCAGTTCCATTACTTTTCAATTAATAAGATTGAACCTTTTGCTCCTGGAACAGATCCCTTTACCAATAAAAGGTTGTGTTCCGGCATTACCTTGATCACTTGAAGATTCTGAACGGTTACACGTTCGTTACCCATCTGGCCGCCCATTCGCATGCCCTTAAATACCTTTGCGGGGTAAGAACAAGCACCGATAGAACCCGGCTTACGAGCACGGTTATGCTGACCGTGAGTAGTCTGACCTACACCACCAAAACCATGACGTTTTACTACACCTTGGAAACCTTTACCCTTTGATGTACCCACTACATCCACGAAACCTGCGTCTTCCAAGAAGTCTACAGTGATCACGTCACCCAACTTGTACTCAGTTTCGAAATTCTTGAACTCGGCCAAGTGTCTTTGAGGTGCTACACCGGCTTTCTTGAAGTGACCCATCTCAGGCTGTGTCGTGTGCTTCTCTTTCTTCTCTTGGAAACCCAACTGTACAGCTTCATAGCCATCTTTCTCCAAAGTCTTGATCTGTGTAACCACACAAGGACCCACTTCGATAACAGTGCATGGAAGATTTTTTCCCTCGGCACTGAAAACGGATGTCATTCCGATTTTTTTTCCTAATAATCCTGGCATTTCACTAATTGTTAAAAACTTACACTTTAATTTCTACTTCTACACCGCTAGGTAATTCTAGCTTCATCAAAGCGTCAACTGTCTTCGCAGTTGAGCTATAGATATCGATTAATCTCTTATAAGAAGAGAGTTCGAACTGCTCACGAGATTTCTTGTTAACGAAAGTAGAGCGGTTCACTGTAAAGATACGTTTGTGCGTAGGAAGAGGTATAGGACCGCTAACGATAGCACCTGTAGCCTTTACCGTCTTTACGATCTTCTCGGCAGACTTGTCTACCAGAGAATAATCGTAAGACTTCAATTTAATTCTGATCTTTTGGCTCATATTTATTATATGTTTCTAAATATTATTTGATCAAATCAACGCGACCTTGCACCTCTGTCAATACTTGCTTAGCGATAGAAGAGGATACTTGAGCGTAGTGTGAGAACTGCATTGAAGATGTAGCACGACCTGAAGTAATCGTACGCAAAGCTGTCACATAACCGAATGTCTCAGCCAATGGAACCTTAGCCTTCACGATACGAGCTCCCGTACGGCTAGTCTCCATACCCTCAACTTGTCCACGACGCTTGTTCAAGTCACCGATAACGTCACCCATGCTCTCTTCTGGAGTAACAACCTCCATCTGCATGATCGGCTCCATCAATACAGGACCTGCCTTAGCGGAAGCGTTCTTGAACGCTTGGATAGCAGCGATCTCGAAAGACAACTGGTCTGAGTCTACCGGGTGGAAAGAACCATCGATCAAAGTCACTTTCAACTTGTCAAGCGGATAACCAGCCAACACACCGTTCTTCATAGCCTTCTCGAAACCTTTCTGTACGGACGGGATGAATTCCTTAGGAATGTTACCACCCTTCACCTCATCGATGAATTGCAAAGTACCCTCGAAGCTCTCGTCTGCCGGCTCCATACGAACGATGATATCTGCGAACTTACCACGACCTCCAGATTGCTTTTTGTAAACCTCGCGAAGCTCAACCGGCTGCGTGATAGCCTCCTTATAAGTAACCTGCGGACGGCCTTGGTTACATTCAACCTTGAACTCACGACGCAAACGGTCGATGATGATATCCAAGTGAAGCTCACCCATACCGCTAATAACGGTCTGACCTGTCTCCTCGTTTGTCTGTACGCGGAAAGTAGGATCCTCCTCGGCCAACTTAGCCAAGCCCATACCCAACTTATCCATGTCTTTCTGAGTCTTAGGCTCTACAGCGATACCGATAACCGGTTCCGGGAATTCCATAGACTCCAATGTGATCGGATGGTTTTCGTCGCAAAGCGTATCACCTGTACGGATATCCTTGAAACCAACACCTGCTCCGATATCACCACAACCAATCACCTCCATCGGGTTCTGCTTGTTAGAGTGCATCTGGAACAAACGCGAGATACGCTCTTTCTTTCCGGAACGAGTGTTCAACACATAAGAACCAGCGTTGATAGAACCTGCGTATACACGGAAGAAGCACAAACGACCTACATACGGGTCGGTAGCGATCTTAAATGCCAACGCCGTCAACGGCTCCTCGAACAAAGGTTTACGAGTGATTATTTTATCAGGATCTGAAGGATCCGTACCCTCGATAGCCGGAGTATCTTCAGGAGAAGGCAAAAACGCGCAAACTGCATCCAATAAAGTCTGTACACCTTTGTTCTTGAAAGAAGAACCACAAGTCATCGGGTTGATCTGCATAGCCAACGTACCCTTGCGGATAGCAACCATGATCTCCTCTTCCGTGATCGTAGAAGGATCATCGAAGTATTTCTCCATGATAGCGTCGTCGCACTCAGCCAAAGCCTCAAGCATCTTATCGCGCCATTCCTCAGCCTCAGCTTGCAAGTCTGCCGGGATCTCTTCAACGCTATACTCGGCACCCATAGTCTCGTCGTGCCAGAAGATAGCCTTCATCTTGATCAAGTCGACAACACCCTTGAAAGTCTCCTCAGCTCCGATAGGGATCTGGATCGGACAAGGATTAGCTCCTAATACGTCCTTCAATTGGCGTACTACCTCATAGTAGTTAGCACCCGAGCGGTCCATCTTATTAACGTAACCGATACGAGGTACATTATATTTATCAGCCTGACGCCATACAGTCTCAGACTGGGGCTCAACACCACCTACGGCACAGAATGTAGCAACAGCACCATCCAATACACGAAGAGAACGTTCAACCTCAACCGTGAAGTCTACGTGTCCCGGAGTGTCAATCAAGTTGATTTTATAACGGTTGCCCAAATAGTTCCAGAATGTAGTCGTAGCAGCGGAAGTAATCGTGATACCACGCTCCTGCTCCTGCGCCATCCAGTCCATTGTAGCAGTACCATCATGAGTCTCACCGATCTTGTGTGTCAAACCTGTGTAAAACAAGATACGTTCAGAAGTCGTTGTCTTACCAGCGTCAATGTGAGCCATGATACCGATGTTCCTAGTGAACATCAATTGCTTATCGTTGTTTGCCATATTCTTTTTATTGCCTTAAAAAATTAAAATCTGAAGTGAGCGAACGCACGGTTAGCCTCAGCCATACGGTGCATATCTTCTTTTCTTTTGAATGCGCCACCTTGGTTATTGAAAGCATCTACAATCTCTGCAGACAACTTATCAGCCATAGTCTTACCTCCACGTTTACGTGCGAAGATAATAAGGTTCTTCATAGAAATTGACTCTTTACGATCCGGGCGGATTTCAGTAGGGACTTGGAATGTAGCACCACCTACACGGCGTGACTTAACTTCGACTTGAGGAGTAATGTTATCAAGCGCAGCTTTCCAAATTTCGAGAGCGGACTTTTCCTCGTTAGGCAATTTGCCCTTAACGGTTTCCAAAGCGGAATAGAAAATTTCGAAGGCAGTATTTTTCTTGCCATCATACATCAAATGGTTAACGAATCTCGTAACCTTTACATCACCGAAAACAGGATCCGGAAGGATCTGTCTTTTCTTTGGTTTTGCTTTTCTCATTTTGTTTTCAAAAATTTGTTCTTGTCGTTGGTTGCCTTTAATTTGTCTTCAACGGTTCCGCTGAACCATTTACTCAACCTTATAGCCTATCCAAATAACTCAAACCTGTTTTAATACTTAAATTTAAATCTCAGTTTGAAGGCATGTAATTAATTACTTCTTCTTACCTTTTGCGGCAGCTGCTGCTTGACCCGGTTTCGGACGCTTAGCTCCATATTTGGAACGTCTTTGCGTACGGCCGTTAACACCCGCTGTATCCAACGTACCACGTACGATGTGATAACGCACACCCGGAAGGTCCTTTACACGACCACCACGTACCAATACGATAGAGTGCTCTTGCAAGTTGTGTCCTTCTCCCGGAATATAGGAGTTAACTTCCTTACCATTTGTCAAACGTACTCTCGCTACTTTACGCATTGCAGAGTTAGGTTTCTTCGGAGTCGTAGTGTAAACACGTACGCAAACGCCACGTCTTTGAGGACAAGCGTCCAATGCGGGTGATTTACCCTTCTCCACCAAAGTTTCCCTTCCTTTTCTAACTAATTGCTGAATTGTAGGCATTTCTTTCTTTTTTTAAACTTTGAATGTGTTATTATTATTTATCTAATCTTTTCCTATTTCGAGCCGCAAAGTTACGCATTATTTTCGGACAATCAATAAGTTGTGCCTGTTTTTTTCGTATACTCCGCACTAAAAACGGTGCAAAGGTACATATTTGTTCCCGTTTGGCAAGGTAGGCTCTTGTTGTATTTATTAATATTTAACATTTACTATCTCTATTTACCGATAAGTTTCATGCGTCACGGGCTTCACACAAACTCAATCCCCTTAAATCAAACGAGTTCCTGTGAAGCCTGTGAAAGCAATGGGATCGGATCGACGATTTACCTAGCCGCCACGTAAAGCGACTGGTGGCGGGTGCCGATATCACGCAATTTACCCGCCTCGACGAATTGATGCAGACGGCGGCTGGCCGTACTACTCGTCAGTCCGCAAAGCCGCTGGAAAGCAACACGGGTCATATATTCATGCTCGGCAAAATTGGTCGATGCGCTCAGGCTCCAATTGGCGGGAATGGGATTTGTACTTGGCTCGTTCCAGCGTCATCGTCTTCAAGCTATCTTTCAGCTCTACCTCAGGACGGAAAGCCACGGACTTGAAACGGATGGACTCCGCACGTATCTCGTGCGTGGATTGTACGGCCGGGCATTGCAACGTGACTTGCAAATACCCCAACCCATCGATATGTACACGTTTTCCTTCACGCAAATATTCCGCTGTCACCTCGCTTAAAGAGATAAGCACGGCGGCTACGTCTGCCGGCGTGACGGTACATCGACCATGGATACGTTTGGCCAGATCATCCGTATCGATCGTGCCAGATGATACGATACGTGCGTGAAAACGAGGACGCTTCATGCTATCCTTCGATACCGGAGTCTTGTAAAAGTCATATTTTGCTGCCATATATCTAGTATGAGATTAAAAGGTTATTCATAAGAACATCGTATGCTATTAGTCATTTCACAAGGGTGATATGATCTTTTCACCTATGTGAAACGATCGTTTCATGATTGTGATACGTTCTTTTCACATAGGTGAAAAGATTATAGGCACTTAACAAAGGTATTACATTCATACCACCTAAACAAGAGTTCTTCCTAGTATTTTGGACAAATTACTTTTATTTCAAATGATAATATAAATATTTGGAAAACTTCAAGTTAACAACCTATATTCGCAGAAGAAAACGGTAAAAATAACCTCTAAAACATAGTATCATGAAAACTGTATTGGATTTTTTAGGCCAGCTATGGCTTCGCTTCTTAAAACCGAACGGGCCAATCACCATACCACACCAAACCGAAGGTAAAGCCAAACGATTTAGCGACAATAACTCACTCCTTCAAAAGAGTCTGGAGACTTTCCTCCAAGAAATCATCGAGTTCCGTTTCAACTTGTTGAGCGACGAGACTGAATATCGATACAAACGATCAGAAGCGGATCGCTTCTATCCGGTGACGCAACGTGACCTAAATAGCATTTGCATGGAGGCAAGACGGACGGGGATCGATTGCTGGGATCGGGATGTGAATCGTTTCGTATATTCAAAAGAAGTAAAAGAGTATCATCCTTTCCGGCAATATATGGAGCGGTTACCCGAATGGGACGGGAAAGACCGGGTAAGCGATCTGGCACGACGGGTCTCCTCAGAACCGTTATGGGTGGAGGGGTTTCATCGCTGGATGCTCGCCTTGGCCTCGCAATGGATGGGTTCGGGCTCATCAACCTCGATGAGTTCGACCGGTTGCCCGACCGTAAAATGGTTTTGCTGAAAAATTGGATGCAGATGGCCGGGATGAACGTACGCAAGGCACACGCCAAGCATTTCCACCCCCTACCCCGCCTAGCCTCATTTATTGGCACTACGAACCAGAAGAACCTATTAAGCGACCCCACGGGAAGCCGCCGTTTCCTATGCGTGGAGGTGCAAAGCAAGATTAATTGCGAAGGTATCGAGCATGATCAAATCTACGCCCAGCTGAAAGACGAGTTACAAAAAGGAGAGCGCCATTGGTTCACCTCCGGAGAGGAGGAGGCGATCATGTGATCGAATGAGGCTTTCTATAAACGTCCGATCGAGGAAGATGTGTTCCACGCCTGCTTCCGGGCCGCATGTCCGGGAGACCTAAATGTACATCCACTATCAGCTGCCTCCATTTTCCAGATATTAAAGGAAAAGAACCCAGCAGCCATGCGCGGTAGCACGGCAAGCAATTTCGGAAAGGTACTGACCGCCCTCCATATAGAGCGTAAACACACCCGCTACGGCAATCTTTATCAAGTAGTGCCGCTCACCCTTCACACGTTTCACAGGATTTAGCTGTAGCACAAGCAAATGCGGCCAGTGAAACCTATGTCATCGAAATCATCCCTAGCACTTAAATCTTCTCTCCAGCTCCTCATCTGTCAGCATGGAGATAATCGTCTTTCCATCCGGGGTCAGGTTCGAGTCCGGACAAGAGAATAGGGAGGCGATCAGATGATCCATCTCTTCCGAGGATAAGGATTTGCCGGGACGGATAGCGGCGGCTTTCGCTAAAGACAAGGCGATGGCTTCGCAGATCTTCTCATGCACCTCGCATCCGGTCTCGATCGCCCGGTCCACGATATCCTTTACCAAGTTCACCGGATCAAGGTTCTCTATACCAGCGGGCAGGCCATTGATCGCGTAATTGTCATTTCCCAGATTGCTCAGATCAAAGCCGACGAAGCGCAAATCCTCCAATAAGGAAGGCAGTACAGCCGCCTCGGCAGCGGTAAACTCTACGATCTCCGGGAATAAGACTTGTTGGGATACACCTTGCTGCTGACGGATATTCGACAGGTATTGGTCAAACAAGATACGCACATGCGCACGATGCTGGTCAATAATCGCCAGACCCGATTTCAAGGATGTCACGATATATCGTCCTTTATATTGATAGCAAGGATTGCTTACCTCCGTAAACAGGTTTTCCGGGTTCGAAGCCTCGGCCGGCAATTCCTCGATCGGGGCATCCTCGAAACTCTCGGACTCCAGTTGGGCAGCCACTCGATCGTTCTCAAACCCTTGATATAATTTAGACCAATCGAATTCCGGTTTTTTATAGGAAGTAGTGTCAAACGGATTATAACTGGAATCCACTTGCACTTTCGGGGCCTTATAAGTACTAGGCTCACTTTTCTTGACCGGGTTGTAAACAGGAATATCGATCGCATCCTCCACGTCGAAATCAATCGTAGGGATAGCGCTCGATTTAGCCAACGCCTCCCGGGTAGCGGCCATCAAGATCTGCCAGATCGGTTGCTCGTTCTCAAACTTAATCTCCGTCTTTGTCGGATGGATATTGACATCGATCGAGGAGGGATCCAACGTGAAATAAACAAAATAATTCGGCATATCCCCGGCAGGAATCAATTGCTCATAGGCCTGCATGATCGCCTTATGGAAATAAGGATGCTTCATATAACGACCATTCACAAAAAAGAACTGCAATGCCCCTCGCTTCTTCGCCGAGTCCGGACGCCCCACGAAACCGGAAATAGTCACCATGGAACTTTGGGCATCCAGAGAGAGCAACTTCTGGTTTAAACTCTTACCATATATATTAATGATGCGCTGACGTAACCCCGACTCGGGCAGATTGAATATCTCCGCGTCATTATGATAAAGAGACATACCCACCTGCGGATTCACCAAGGCGATTCGCTCGAACTCATTGATGATATTCCGGAATTCCGTCTCATTCGACTTCAAGAATTTCCGGCGGGCGGGAACATTAAAGAAAAGATTCTTTACCGAGAAGATACTTCCCTCGTTACAAGCCTCCGGCTCGATACTCTCCAAGTTAGACCCCGCGATGGACAGGCAGGTACCAAGCTCCGCCCCCCTAGCCCGGGTACGCAACTCTATATGGGCGACAGCGGCGATAGAGGCCAATGCCTCACCCCGGAAACCCATCGTATGCAAAGAGAATAAATCCTCGGCCGTAGAAATCTTAGAAGTAGCGTGCCGCTCAAAAGCCATGCGAGCATCCGTCTCGGACATACCTTTCCCGTCATCGATCACCTGTATCAATGTCTTACCCGCATCCTTAATGTTCACTTGGATATTGGAAGCGCCAGCGTCCACCGCATTCTCGACCAACTCTTTAACGACAGAGGCCGGACGTTGAATCACCTCTCCCGCCGCGATTTGATTGGCGATATGATCCGGAAGTAAATGAATGATATCGCTCATTACCAGAACAAATACCAAAAGAAAGCAGCCAAGACAGCCAAGGCTACCGCCAGTTTCACATTCTTATACTTACGAGCCCGGGAATCCTCGCCCCGCCCCACGCTTCTCTTCAAATGTGAGGTGCCTTCAATAAAAGTTCCCTTGATATGCGGCTTATATTCCTCCAACGATTCCTCTACACCCATTTCACGTTTGACCTTACTTATACGTTCCTCCAAGGCTTCCTTATGGGGGTCCCAATAAATAGGCTTATGATCATATTGACGCGGTTTACGCATGTTATAAAACGAGAAAAGTGCCATAGCTTTACCTATTAATTATGAATACGACGCTAATGTACGAATTTATTGCTTCTTTTCGGAGCATCTTGAGCTTTTCTTTTCACGACCTGATAAATATCATCCTTATCTTTCGGACGGATATAATCAAACCAATAAAAGTCTTTCAAGTATTTCTGGTCGGGCTTCAAATCAGGAATAGGGGTCATCGTACCTGTTGGAGTCGGCCAGATCTTCAGTTTATCCAACTTATTGTCTTTTAGCCAGATCGTAAGGAAACCGCTCTTGGTCTCGTTCATGCCGACCATCGAACCGTCCTTCTCCAATGGGAAGAAAATCGATTCGGCGTTGCCCGACACATCGATCTGATTCACGACCTGTCCCTCGAAATAAGCCTTCAAGTCATTTCCCTTTAATTGATTGAACGCAGTAGAATCGATTTGCTGTATCGCGAAAGCGAATTGCTTCACGTGAGCGAAATCGATCGAGCTATCATTCATAAATATCAAGATCGTATCCCCATAGATCTGATACTGTTCATTCCAAACGATAGGGTCCGTATACATATATAATATAGAGTCTCTTGTATTAAACTGCATCGAATCGCAAACACCTTGCATATCCGTCCGATAGAAACGGACGCCGTAATAAGCTTTTACTTCCCGGTAAAGGGAGTCCACCGTAGTCATCTTCAAGGTATCACCATGCAGAAACAATGTATCCCCTTGGCTGAATTCCAAGAAACGGGCGCTATCCGTAGCGAAAGCATACTCGGTCTTCTCATTGTAAAAGCCATATTGGCCTTCCAGCATGACATGCTGCGCCGTGTCTTGCAGACTCATATTACCGAACGCTTCCCCAAAACCCAGTTCCCGGTTGTAGGCGATAGAGTCGCCCGTCAAGATACGGTCGCCGGAAACCACCTGAGAACGATCCAATAGCAAAGAGGTATTATTCACGGTATCGTACCAACCCCTGGAAGAATAGATCGTGCCGCTATCCGACACGATAATGGATGGTCCGAGTATCGTGGCGATCTTCGAGTCCGTATTATAATGCAAGGTATCGGAATACAACGTGAATTGCTCATTCTCCAGACGGACGCTATCATTGAAGATAGCCAATTTCGTACTAGGCGAATATTGCCCGTAAAAAGAAGAGAGCTGATTCAAGGAATCGACAATCAGACCTCCGTCGAAATAATATCCGATATCCGGGATTCGCTCATAGTTCAAGCTATCCGTAAACAAGGTAACCTGCCCATTCTCCATGCGGACATTCTCCCGCAAATAAGCGATCTGGGTATTTCCATCGTAAAACAGGTAATTTCCATACACGAACAAGGTATCCCCTTGTTCCATCCGAACATTACTAAACGCTTCCAAGGAATTGGTCTGCTCAAAGAAATATGCGCTATCGCAATACATATACGAACTATCATGGCGAAAACAAACATCACCATTCAGTACTTGAGCCTCGGCGTTCCTCTCCTTATCGAACGAAAGCGTATTCGCATGCTCCAAAAAGACCTTCGTCTTCTTGGGAGCGACACTATCTTTGGCGGCTACCACCGTGCTATCTTGCGTTTGCGCAAATACGCCAACCGATAAAGCACACGATAAGAGCGCTAGAAATAACCTGTTAATTAGTCTCATTCCTTAATCCAACCCGGATATTTGAAATCACAATTCCTCCAACCGTCACTAATACGCACATAGGTTGATTTTTGTTTCTTCGTGATCCAGTCGTTCAATAATTCCTCACGTTTCTTAGCCTCTACGATCGCTTTCAAAGCTTGGAAGTCATCGGCCAAATTCGCCTTATGTCCTTCCGTCCGAGCTTTCAGCTTAACAATAGCTACTACCTCTTTCTGCTTGTTCGTCAACATGGTAAAAGGCTTGGAGATCTCTCCGACTTTCATGTCATATACCACCTTACCGATTTCCTGTGGAAGTTCTTGCATCTCGAACTTAGGGGTTCCCATATTGCTGCTCTCGTAATCTTGGTTTACCATCAAACCCTTATTATTACGTGTATCCTTGTCGTAAGAGACGAATGTAGCGGCTTCCTCAAACGTGAACTTATTCGCCTGCAAATCATTGTACAATGAATCCAGACGAGTGGTAGCATCCGCCAACTCCTTATCGGAAACCTTCGGTTTCAATAAGATATGGCGGCAGTTAATACGGTCTCCACGCTTCTCGATCAATTGGATGATATGGTAACCATACTCCGTCTGTACGATCTGGGAGACACGTTTCGGGTCTTTCAAGTTGAACGCGACGTTCGCGAACTCCGGCAACAGCTGTGTCTTGCTCATGAAACCCAGCTCACCACCTCGAGACGCCGAACCCGGATCTTCCGAGTACAAACGGGCCAACGTGGAGAATTCCATCTTGCCGGAATTAACCTGCTCCGTGAAATCACGTAAGCGGGCCTTGATAGCGTCTGTTTCCTCAAACGGAATCTTCGGTTCCAAGGTAACGATTTGCACCTCTACTGTCGTAGGGATGTTCGGCAGGCTATCCTGAGACAACTGGCTGAAATATTTACGCACCTCGGAAGGTGTCAGCTTGATCTCGCCGATCAATTGATGCTGCATCTGTTGCACTACCTGCTGCTCCCGCACCATCTCCTTACGCTCATCCTTGATCTGGGAAAATTTCTTACCGAAATATTCCTCCAATTTCTCGCGAGACCCGATTTGGTTCACAGCCATGTTCATCCATTGATCCACGCTCTGGATCACTTGGTTCTCGTTCACGGTGATACTATCGATCCTTGCTTGATTCAGATATAGTTTCTGTATCGCCATCTGCTCCGGGATCACGCAATACGGGTCGCCATCCAAACGGACCCCCTCGTTTTGATTATACAAACGCTGCGTCTCAATATCCGAACGTAAAATAGCGTCATCTCCTACCACCCACACAATTTCATCGATCACATTGTCTTGCGCCATTACAATGCAAGAACAACAGGCAAGAAAGAATACACTTAAAATCTTTTTCATCATGTCTACCCATTTATAAAATTAGAGATCACGGCTCGGAATGGAATTCCACGTCACCGCTCCGGATCGCATCGTTATATAACTCGTCTTCAAATTTTTTCAAGAATTCAACTTTTCGTTGGTTGACCAGCATTTCCGTGACGTGCGGACTGGCATAATCATATGGCTCCACACTGCCGGAAGGTAAATATTCCTTGATATTCAACAGATAACAATAACTGCTATCCGCCACCTCAACATACTTATTCGCCTTCAGAAACGCATTCGGATTCGACACATGGATCGGTATATTATCCATTACCTCATCGAAATCAACCCATTTGTCGTAAAAGTACTCATAAATCGTGGCATTTTGCACACTATATTTCTCAATTTTTTCTAAAGAGGCCACATCTGTGGATTTGTACCACTTTTTGACGTCGGTAAGTCCCGGGGCATCAACCGGGATTTTCAAGAATAATCCCTTGATCAAGCCTTTATCCAAGATAAACTTTTTCTGGTTTTCCTCGTAATAGTTTAATTTATCACTTTCCCGGATATCAGTTTTCAGCTTCTCCTCCACCAATCGTTCCTGATAACGGTAACGAACCAAGGAACGCCTGTACTCCTCTACCAATTTATCGACCTCCTCTTTCTCATCCCCCAAGTTACGCAAAGCCACATCGTACACCAATACATCCTTTACCCATTTCTTGGTAAAGCTCTCGGCCAGCAACAGACTATCAGCGGAGGAAATCCCCCGGGGTATTAGCTTATTCACCTCCGAACGATTTAGGGTACGTCCTTTCACGCTAACCAAGACATCCGTAGTATCAGCTGGCTGAGAACCTTTACAGGCACCCAACAACACAACGAACGCTAGGAACATGAAGACTATCCTCATATCTATCTTTATTTTATTTCTTTAGTTTCTTCAATAATTTCCAGTTGACAGTCACCGGATATTTTTTATTCAAATCCGCAATCCACTTCGCTTCCAACACCTTCTGCTGGGCGGAGGGTTTGCTCCAGATCTCCCGGTTGCTGACCTCAAACAACAGAATCCCATCCCGGTACTCCTGCATCAAATGAGGGATCTCCGGATGTTTTGTCTCCAGATTCTTACGCTCGGCGGTCGTTACGATATCGCGGATAAACAAATCATAGACCTCTTGCATAAAATCACCCGCATACGTTTTTGTCGAGAACGGGCAACGTTGGATATAATAAGCGAACTCCGCTTGCGGGAAATCCTTTCCATCCAATTGCATAAGCGTCTTGTTCATATCCTTCGCTTTCTCATAAAACGCCTCGTCCGTGGGGAAACAATCATTACATAACGCTTGCAGCTCCGCATAGGCTTCCGGATAGAAAACGTATCCGTATTCTTTTTTCATACGATCGTCGAAAGCTTTATATAACTCGAAGTTACGTTCACCCTGCCCCATACGTCTCGACAAGGCTTTTTCCTCTTCCTCAAACGAAGGGCGTCCCTTCTTATCGATCAACTTAATGATATGGTAACCAAAACGAGTTTCCACCACCCCGGATAAATCACCCGGCTTGCTCAACGCAAAAGCGGCTTGCTCAAAAGGCTGGACCATCTCGCCGATCCCGAACCAAGGTAATACCCCCCCTTTTTTAGCGGAAGCCGCATCCCCCGAATACTCTTTCGCCAACTCACCGAAATCCGCACCCTCTTGTACTTGCTTATAGACAGCTTGCGCTTTTGCCAGAAAAGCCGATGAGTCCTGAATAGCGGAATCTTTCGGGAATGCGATCAAGATATGAGCGACACGTACCCGTCCCGGATTAGGTTTGCGGCTATGGACTTTTATTAAATGAAATCCTAATTTCGTGCGAACAGGTTCAGACACCACGCCAATCGGCAAAGAATAGGCGGCATCCTCGAACACTTTCAGGGATTGCATCGGGAGCAAGCAACGTACATATTCGCAAGCGACATGCTCCTTGTCCTTCTCGGCCAAAGCTTTTCCGACTGTTTCCATATCTTCTCCTTTCTGGAGACGTTCGTATACTCGCATGGCTTCTTGATATACAGCTACCGTATCTTTGGAGACCGTCTTCTCCGGCAAACGGAATAAGATGTGGGTCAACTCTACCGAGTGATCCCCCCGGTCATATACCGCACGGGCAGCCGCTTTCTCACCCTCCTTATCCGACATATAGCTATCGATCAACTGAGCCCGGTATCCATCCAGCTCACTTTTGAATGAGGATGTCTGGTCGATCCCTAAAGATTCCGCCTCCGCTACTTTTAGCTTAAAATTTTTAAATAGCTCGACATAGTTTTTGACGGACTTTGTATTCGATAAATCCACCTCTCCATTCTTCTCTGCGATAAAAATAAATTCAGATAAAGGCACTTGTTTTCCAGCGACCATCATAACGACCGAATCGGATGCGGTTTGAGCGTTAACTGTCACACAAGCGAATACCCCTAATGAAATAAGTAACTTTTTCATCAAAAATTCTTTTACCATAGCACGAATATACATTACAAAAATAACACTAATCTAACGGAGAGCCGACAAGAAAAGTATGCTATCCCATTAAATTAGTGTTTTTTATAAAACGTAAAACTTGTATTACTATTCACCGCGGCTATAATTCGGAGCCTCTTGCGTGATCGCTACGTCATGCGGATGGCTCTCTTGCACACCTGCATTGGTGATTCGAGTAAAACGAGCTTTATGCAACTCCTCGATATTATGAGCCCCGCAATAACCCATTCCCGCACGTAAACCACCTACCATTTGGTAAATGACCTCATACAAAGAACCCTTAAACGGAACACGGGCAGCGATTCCCTCCGGAACCAGCTTCTTCACGTCGTCCTCCACATCTTGGAAATACCGATCCTTGGACCCCTTTTGCATAGCTTCCAACGACCCCATTCCACGGTAAGACTTAAACTTTCGGCCATTGAAGATAATCGTATCGCCCGGCGACTCCTCTACACCCGCCAACAGAGATCCCATCATCACGGAAGATCCACCAGCGGCGATCGCCTTCACGATATCACCGGAGTAACGCAAGCCACCGTCAGCGATCAAAGGCACACCAGTTCCTTCCAACGCCTTCGCCACATCGTAAATAGCCGACAACTGGGGAACACCCACACCAGCGATCACACGAGTTGTACAAATCGAACCCGGACCGATACCTACCTTCACGGCGTCCGCCCCGGCTTCCACTAAATATTTAGCAGCCTCGCCCGTAGCGATATTACCGACCACACAATCAATATGCGGATATTGCGCCTTAATCTGTTTCAAGACATCCACCACACCTTTTGAGTGACCATGTGCCGTGTCGATCACCAAAGCATCCACCCCGGCATCCACCAAAGCGGCTACACGCTCGAAGGTATTGAACGTAACGCCTACACCGGCAGCTACACGCAAACGACCTTTCGAATCCTTGCAAGCCTTCGGTTTATCTTTCGCTTTCGTTATATCTTTATAGGTAATCAAGCCGATCAACTTATTATGGCTATCAACCACCGGTAACTTCTCGATCTTATGTTCCTGAAGGATCTGAGCGGCGGCCTCCATATCCGTAGATTGTCCGGTTACGACCAAATTCTCTTTCGTCATCACCTCATCGATAGAGCGGTTCATATCCTTTTCGAAACGCAAGTCACGGTTCGTCACGATACCAACCAAATACCCGCCTTCATCCACCACGGGAATACCGCCAATCTTATATTCAGCCATCATTGCCAAGGCATCCGCCACACGTTTGCCCTTCGTGATAGTCTCCGGATCATAGATCATTCCATTCTCCGCACGTTTAACGGTCTGGACCTGCTTTGCCTGCTCGGCGATCGTCATGTTTTTATGAATCACACCAATACCTCCCTCACGGGCGATAGCGATAGCCAACTTGGCCTCGGTAACCGTATCCATAGCGGCCGATACCATCGGTATATTCAATGTGATATTACGTGAAAACTTTGTCGTGAGATCGACATTACGAGGAAGAACTTCCGAATAAGCTGGGATTAACAATACATCGTCAAACGTTAACCCATCCATAACGACCCTGTCTGCAATAAATGACATAGAACTTATGCTTTAAAAATTATTGCGTGCAAATATACGACTTTTCACGCAATAAATCGATACGGGAGAAATTAAAAATTCGATTCAGAAGAAAATAAACTTTCATCCGAACGAAAACAAAATTCCTTCCGAAGGAAAAATAAATCTCTTTCGGAAGGAACAATAAGCTTCTTTATTTGTTTTTTCTTTAGAGTGGAACCGGGCCACCCTTCCATTAGTTTGCCATTTCAGACAAGAACTTGATACGGACCAAGCGAATCTCCTCTTCCGTATAGTCACCGCCTAATTCCTCGATGGCGTCTTCCAGACCGTCGGTCTCCGAGTCCTTGAAATACTCGTAAATATCCTCGATATGATCCTCATCCATCACATCATTCAAGAAATAATCGATATTGATACGTGTACCGGAATATACGATCGCCTCGATCTCATCCAAAAGCTCGGTGAACTCAAGTCCGTTAGTCAACGCGATCTCGTCCAGCGCCACCTTGCGGTCGATCCGCTGAATGATTGAGACCTTCAACTTGGACTTATTAGCGACCGTACGTACGCGCAAATCCTCCGGACGCTCAATCTCGTTCTCCTCTACATGTTTCTTGATCAACTCAATGAACTCCTTGCCATAACGTTTCGCCTTACCAGCGCCCACTCCCGGGATATTCTGCAACTCGTCCAACGTGATCGGATAAGTAGTAGCCATAGCCTCCAAAGAGGGATCTTGGAAAATCACGAAAGGCGGAACTTCCAACCGCTTGGATAATTTCTTACGCAAATCCTTCATCATGGAATAAAGAACCGGGTCTACCGCACAAGAGGCTCCCCCACGAACCGGAACTTCCTCTTCCTCTTCCTCGAATTCATTGTCCTCGGTAATCTTGAACGATACCGGCTTCTTCATGAACTCCTTACCTTTTTCCGTGATTTTCAGCAAACCATAATTCTCAATATCCTTCGCTAAATAGCCAGCGATTAAAGCCTGGCGAATAACGGCGTTCCAAGTTTTATCATCCTCGTCCTGTCCGGAACCGAAGACCTCTAATTCATTGTGCTTGTAATTTTGGATTTCGGAGGTTTCGTTACCTACCAAAATATTTACGATATAATCTGCCTTAAACTTTTCTTTCAACGTACTGATAACCTCCAGTACCGCACTTAACAATTCCTTCGCTTCCACCTGCTTCTTTGGGTTCAAACAATTATCACAATTACCACAATTATCTTCCAGGTATTCCTCACCGAAATAATGCAATAGCACTTTTCTCCGGCAGACGGAAGTCTCGGCATAGGCCGCAGTCTCTAAAAGCAACTGTTTGCCGATTTCCTGTTCGGCCACGGGCTTTCCTTGCATGAATTTCTCCAATTTTTGCAAGTCCTTATAAGCATAGAAAGCGATACATTGGCCTTCTCCGCCATCCCTACCGGCACGACCGGTTTCCTGGTAATAACCTTCTAGGCTCTTCGGGATATCGTAATGAATCACATAACGGACATCCGGCTTGTCGATACCCATACCGAAAGCGATCGTAGCCACGATCACATCCGCCTGTTCCATCAGGAAGGCATCCTGATTGGCGGAACGTACTTGCGAATCCATTCCCGCATGGTAAGGCAACGCCTTTATCCCGTTGGCTTTCAAGATGTCGGCAAATTCCTCCACCTTTTTACGGCTCAAACAATATACGATACCCGATTTACCCTCGTTGGCTTTAATATACTTAATGATCTCGCGGTCTATATTCGTTCCTTTCGGACGAACCTCATAATACAAATTAGAGCGGTTGAAGGATGATTTAAAGACTGTAGCGTCTATCATACCCAGATTCTTCTGGATATCGTGCTGCACCTTAGGTGTGGCGGTAGCGGTCAGAGCGATTAACGGACGTTTACCGATCTCATTGATGATCGGACGGATTCTTCGATATTCCGGACGGAAATCATGTCCCCATTCCGAGATACAATGCGCCTCGTCCACCGCATAGAAAGAGATCTTTACCTGACGCAGAAAATCCACGTTCTCTTCCTTGGTCAAGGACTCCGGTGCTACATACAGCAACTTGGTACGTCCTGATAATATATCCGATTTCACCTGGTCGATAGCCGACTTATTCAAAGAGGAATTGATAAAATGGGCGACCCCATCTTCCTCACTGAAATTCCGCATCGCGTCCACCTGATTCTTCATCAAAGCGATCAACGGAGATATCACGATCGCAGTTCCTTCCATTAGTATGGATGGTAATTGATAACAAAGAGATTTACCTCCCCCCGTCGGCATTAATACAAAAGTATCCTTCCCGGCCAGCACGTTCTCAATAATAGCCTTCTGGTTCCCCTTAAAGGTACCGAAGCCAAAGTGCCGATTTAGCTCTTCTGTTAAATGATCCTTCTTTGCCATACTTCGTATTATTTATAGTAAACCGCCTACGTTTACGCGACCTGTAAACGGTTCACGTCCGATTTTTCAAATTTCTCTTTCGCATACTCCAACGTTACATGGAGTTCCTTTACTTTTTGAGATGGCATACTGTACATAGCGTCCATCATCACGGCTTCTACGATTGAACGTAACCCACGGGCACCCAGCTTAAACTCAAGCGCCTTATCCACGATAAACTCATAGACTTTCTCATCGAACGTCAGCTTAATGCCATCCATCTCGAACAATTTGACATATTGCTTGATAATGGAGTTCTTCGGCTCGGTCAAGATGTTACGAAGCGTATCACGATCCAGCGGATTCAGATACGTGAGGATAGGTAAACGACCGATAATCTCCGGGATCAAGCCAAACGACTTCAAATCAGTCGGGGTGATGTATTTCAGTAAATTATTCCGGTCTACGGTAGCCGTACCCAAACTAGCCGAATAACCGACCACACGGGTATTTAAGCGTTGAGCGATCTTCTTTTCGATTCCATCGAAAGCACCACCGCAAACGAACAGGATATTCTTCGTATCCACCGCGATCATCTTTTGCTCCGGATGCTTACGTCCCCCCTGAGGAGGCACATTCACGATCGATCCTTCTAGAAGTTTCAGCAAACCTTGCTGTACACCCTCACCGCTGACATCCCGAGTGATAGACGGATTATCGCTCTTACGTGCGATCTTATCGATCTCATCGATGAAGACGATACCCCGTTGGGCCGCCTCCACATCATAATCCGCCGCTTGCAATAGCCGGGTCAAGATACTCTCGATATCCTCCCCCACGTAACCTGCCTCGGTAAGTACCGTAGCGTCCACGATAGCGAACGGGACATGCAATAACTTAGCGATCGTACGGGCTAACAAAGTCTTGCCCGTACCGGTAGCGCCCACCATGATAATATTAGATTTCTCTATCTCCACATCGTCGGCGGTAACCTTTTGAAGTAAACGCTTGTAATGGTTGTATACCGATACCGACAGATAACGCTTCGCGTCATCCTGCCCGATCACGTACTGATCCAAGAAAGTCTTGATATCTTCCGGTTTAGGCAGATCTTTCTGCTTCAAACCAAAAGAAGTTTTCTTACCTCCTGTCTGCTCCTTTACGATCTCATACGCCTGCCGGGCACAATCATCGCAAATACAACCAGAGATCCCATTGATAAGCAAATTAACATCACGGCTACTCCTGCCGCAAAACGTACATGTATCGCCTGTTGTTTTGGCCATAGTTTCTTATTGTTGTTTTTGTTATTTACGTGTTAAAACATCGTCGATCATGCCATACTTTTTCGCTTCCTCCGCGGTCATCCAGAAATCACGGTCGCCATCGCGCTCGATCTCCTCATAGGGTCTACCTGAATGATCCGAGATTATGGTGTACAGTTCTTTCTTAACCTTCAAGATCTCGCGAGCGGTAATCTCGATGTCTGAAGCCTGTCCTTGTACGCCGCCAAGCGGTTGATGGATCATTACACGGGAGTGCTTCAAGCCGAAACGTTTTCCCTTGGTTCCCGCCACCAATAAGACAGACGCCATAGAGGCGGCCATACCCGTACAAATCGTAGATACGTCGCTGGAGATAAACTGCATCGTGTCGTAAATGCCGTAGCCCGCATATACAGAGCCACCCGGCGAATTGATATAAATAGAGATGTCCTTTCCGGGATCACTGGAATCCAGATACAACAACTGCGCTTGAATCACGTTAGCGGTATAATCATCCACTTGCGTGCCCAAGAAAATAATACGGTCCATCATCAACCGAGAGAATACATCCATTTGAGCGACATTCAGCTGTCGTTCCTCTATAATTGTCGGGGAGATATAGCTACTGGAGATGTTCATATAACTATCCAGAGCCGTACCACTCATACCTAAATGCTTTGTAGCATACTTTCTAAAATCTTCCATATTTTCTCCTATCTTTTATTTACCGAGAAGACGTAAAAAGGGATTTCCCTCTGTGACTTAACGGAAAAACAAAGTTATAAATAAATTTCTGAAAGAAACAATTTATTTTGCTATCCGCTAAGATATTTTTAGAGAGAAATCCCTTTTTTGATATAAAACAACCTCCTAAGAGGCCGAGTAAAGATCTTTTTATTCAAAAAGTTTGTTGAACTCGTCAGCGGTTACCTCCTTAACATCAAGTTCCACTTGCTCTTTCAACCAAGCAGCCAATTTCTCCTCAACCGCACGGTCGATGATGTTCTGAAGTGTTTGCTTATTTTTCAACATGTCTTTAGCGTAGTTGTCAAGTACATCCTCAGGTACAGACAACATGCCGTATTGAGCGAACTGAGCCTTAGCCACACGTTTAGCGAAGTTCTCGATGTCAGCGTCCTCAACCTTCAAGCCGTTCTTCTTAACCAAGTTCTCCTTGATCAACTGATATTTCAAATCCTGAAGGATCTGAGGGAAGTCCTCGTCGATCTTCTCTTTCGTATTCTTCTCGTTAGCGGCAAGCAACCAGCGTTTCAATAAATCGTCAGCGAAATTCAACTCGCCAGCTCTCTCAACCAACATATCACGAGTGTCTGTCAAGAACTTGAAGTCACTCTGAGGAGCGAATTGCTCAGCCAAAGCTTCCTTGATCTTGTTCTTGAACTCTTCCTCGCTAGTAACCACGTTCTCGCCAAATACCTTGTCGAACAACTCTTGGTTCATCTCAGCGTCTTTATGACGGGTGATCTCCTTGATCTCGAAGCTGAAGTCGCCTGTAGTCTCAGCCACTTTCTCCTTATCGATCTTCAAGAAAGAAGCGATCTCTGCCTCAGCACCCTCGTAAGCCTTATTCGGGTTGAATACCACTACGGCATTTACTTTAGCACCGATAAACTTAGCTTTTTCTTCCTCATCCTTGATATACATAGGCATCAAGACAGCGTCCTCCACAACGATACCACCTTCTTTCGGGGCACCATTCTCAAGCTCGGCTACCGTACCTTTTACCATATCTTTTTCCTCAACCTCGTCTACCTTGTCGTAAGAACCGAAGTTTGAGCGATAAGCGTTTACTTGGTTATTTAGCATTTCTTCATCGATAGCGACTTGATAGAACGGAAGTTTATCGTTCTTGCTCAACTCGATATTGATCTCCGGAGCCAAAGCCACGTCAAAACAGAATTCGAAATCCTCTTCCTTATCGAAATCCAACGGCTTTTGCTCTGTCTCGTTAGGCATCGGCTCGCCTAAGATATGCAAATCGTTCTCACGGATATACTTGAACAGATTCTCAGAAACTAATTTGTTTATCTCCTCTACCAGCACGTGCTTTCCGTACATTTTTTTAACCATGCCCATAGGAACCATGCCCTTACGGAAACCCGGTACATTGGCTTTCTGACGAAGGCTACGCAGGCTCTTGTCTACCTGATCAGCATAGTCAGCTTTCACTATTTCTAATTTCACGATACCGCTTACGGCATCATTGTTTTTAAGCGAAACGTTCATTCTGAATGATTTATTTAATTAATAGTCGTATCGAATTTTAGGTCGCAAAATTAGACTTATTCTTTTAATCGTGCAAATTTTGATCTGTTTTTATTCTTTTGTTTATATTTGGCGGCAATTATTTACCCTTTGAATGAATCATTATGAGAATAAAAGGAATATATGCTACCCGTCCGGCGGTAATCCAACTTTTGATCCTCCTGCTATTCTTATTGGCTGGAGCCGTTTTATCATCTATTATATCCACGGGCTTATTACTCGCGACCCACGGTTTACAGACTGATATAACCCAAGACGCTAATTTAATGAGGCTCATTCAGTTCATCTCGGCGATCTGTACCTTTTTGCTACCATCTATCGCCATGGCTTGGACATGTAGTGACAATCCCCGCCATTATCTATCAGTCAAGAAAATCACAGACGGCAGGATCTGGATTCTCACCTTAGTTTGCATGTTCTTATTTTCTCCGGTTATCAATTTGCTAGGATTGCTCAACAAGCAGATGGAGTTACCCGCGTTTATGGCTCCTATCGAGGAATGGATGCGGGCGCAAGAAACCTTCGCCGAACAACTGACGACGATCCTGTTATCCAGCGATAGCGTTTGGGTAATCCTAGCCAACCTTATCGTTATCGCCGTTACGGCCGGGATAACCGAGGAGTTCCTGTTCAGAGGGGCCTTGCAACGAGTGATCGGGAAATGGACCTCCAACCCTCATACGATCATATGGGTCGCCGCCATACTATTTAGCGCCTTCCATTTACAATTTTACGGATTCTTGCCCCGGATGATACTCGGAGCCTATTTCGGCTATCTACTCTATTGGAGCAAAAGCATCTGGATACCGGTGTTCGCCCACTTTGTCAATAATGCTTTCGCCGTAATAGGGATGTCGGACAGTCGTCTCAAGGATAACGAGTTTATCACAGGCAATATTCCCGCCGAGCATCTTTTGGACTTTTGTCTTATCGCCGCCTTATCTTTCCTGCTGTTCATACTGGTAAACAGGCGATTGAAACGGCTGCTATAAGTCTTTCTTACGCAGCACGAAGTCTTTTCCCAAATATTTCTCGCGCACGATCTCGTTCTCGGCTAGTTGTTCGGCGGTTCCTTGGAAAAGGACTTTTCCCTCGAACAAAAGATAGGCCCGGTCACAAATACTCAATGTCTCGTACACATTGTGGTCGGTAATCAAGATTCCGATATTCTTATGTTTCAAGCGAGCTACGATTGTCTGGATATCTTGTACGGCGATCGGGTCTACACCGGCAAAAGGCTCATCCAACATAATGAACTTCGGATCGATCGCCAGACAGCGGGCAATCTCCGCACGACGCCGCTCTCCACCCGAAAGCTGGTCTCCCAAGTTTTTACGAACCTTATTCAAACCGAACTCTGAAATCAAGCTTTCCAGTTTCTCTTTTTGGTACTCAACGCTACGTCCCGTCATCTCCAAGACCGAGCGGATATTATCTTCCACCGTCATTTTCCGGAAAATCGAAGCCTCTTGCGCCAGATAGCCAATGCCGTTGCGAGCCCGCTTATAGACCGGGAATTTCGTAATCTCCATGTCATTCAAGAAGATCTTACCCTCGTTAGGAGTGACCAAACCTACTGTCATATAAAAGGTGGTCGTCTTTCCCGCTCCGTTCGGACCAAGCAAACCAACGATCTCCCCTTGTTTCACGTTAATCGATACATGATTCACGACCGTACGAGTCCTATATTTCTTTACCAAATCCTCCGTACGGAGCACCATTCGTTGTTCGTCTGACATAAGCTACTTAAAAATTTAACGCGAATGTACGTGATAATCCGCAGATCTACATCACATACATTCGCAAAAAAGCGATAAGAGAATTTAATAACTCCACTCAGATTGCCACTCGATCACGGGTTGCTCCCCCTCGAATCGGATAGGAAGCCAGATATAACGTCCGTCTATAGCGTTCTCCGGAGTCCAACGATCTCCCATATAAATAAAGCGATCCGCATGGCCGGGTACAGGCAATACGTACGTGCTCTGAGAATAAAACGACACCTCCGAGTTCTCTCCCCTAAACGGATTTTCCAATTCCTTCCAAGGTCCCCAAATCGAGGAAGCGACCGCCGATCGTCCCGCATTCGGAGCCCAGCCCGTACAGCCGGACATAATCAAATAATATTTCCCCTTCTGTTTGAACAAGGCTGGAGCTTCCATGAAACGCCCCGGGAAGAAACGGGCGTACTTACCGGAATAACTCGTATAATCATCGGTCAGCTGCGATATATGCAAGGTACTATTCTCTTCCGAGGAATAAATATGATAAGCGATGCCATCGTCATCCACGAAAAGGTTCATATCCCTAGCCATTTGTCCGGAGATCTGGTCACGCCCCAATAAATTCAAGCTATCCGGATGGGCTGGTAACTCTCCACCGCTAAAACGTAGATCTGCGGAAAGCGTACAAGGTTGCTTATGTAGTTCCTGTACATTAACCGGCCAAAAACCGGCATTCGGACGGAAAGCGTTTACGAACGAGTAAGGCCCCGCCACGTTTTTACTGACAGCCACTCCACTCAATGCTCCCGAATAGCCAGCACCTCTCGGCTCTAAATGAAACCACATTACATATTGATCATTCTTTTTATTATAAATCACTTTCGGACGCTCCAACACGCATCCCTTAGCAATATGGCTCGTCGTATCATCCGGCACGACCGATAAGGCGATTCCCTCGTCTTTCCAATTATATAAATCTTTCGACGAATAGCAATGAACGCCTACTTGAGCCAGATTTCCAGCCGAGCCCTCCGTTTTATGCTCACCAAACCAATAATAAGTATCCCCGACCCGTAGAATACCGCCACCATGAGCGTTTATATGTACCCCTTTATCATCCGGCCAAACTTCCCCCGGCTTAAAAGAAAGATCCTTCCGCTGGCAAGCCACACATAAACACAGCAAGCCGATCACTCCTAAAAGAATTCGCTTCATAAAAGTATTTTTTAGTATTTAAGAAAGCAAATATAGTTAAAAAAGAGGGATGTGGCAAACTTTAATATCATAGGATTTACAAATAAAACCAATCTTGTTTCTAAGATGTTATATGGTTATTAGTGGATTTTACGCTATCTTTGCAAATTGAAATCAGAAATTTATCAAGATAAAAATGAATAAAGCATTACACAGAATGGGTGAGTATACCCTACTGATGATGAAGAGTATAACACTTCCAGACCGGTGGAGTATGTTCTTTAAGCAATTGATCAAAGAGATATACAAGCTAGGCGTGGATTCTCTTTGGATTGTCATAATCATCTCGGTCTTTATCGGTACGGTTATCGCCATCCAGATCTCCTTGAATATCAGTTCCCCCTTGATTCCTAAGTTTACGATCGGCTATACCACCCGTGAGATTATCTTGCTGGAATTCTCTTCCTCTATCATGGCACTAATCCTAGCGGGTAAAGTAGGCAGTAATATCGCCTCCGAGATCGGAACCATGCGAGTCACCGAGCAGATAGACGCCATGGAAATCATGGGTGTTAATTCCGCCAATTTCCTGATCCTTCCGAAAATGCTCGGTTTGATGATCTTTATTCCGGTATTGGTTATCTTCAGTATGTTCACCGGTATCATGGGCGGCATATTCGCCAGTTACTCAACGAGTACGGGAATGACTCCTTCCTCGTTCGAGTACGGTTTGCAATTCTACTTCAACGAGTTTTACATTTGGTATTCTATTATCAAATCCGTAGTATATGCGTTCATCATCTCATCCATCGCCGCCTATTTTGGCTATAACGTAAAGGGAGGCGCCCTAGAGGTAGGTAAGGCAAGTACGAATGCCGTGGTCATGAGCAGTATCATGATTTTACTTGCCGACGTAATATTAACCCATTTAATGCTTACTTAAAAATGATCGAAGTTAAGAATATAACGAAGTCTTTCGATGGACGTGTCGTCTTGAAAGATATAAGTACGACGTTCGAGGATGGTAAGACGAATCTGATCATCGGACGAAGCGGTTCGGGTAAAACGGTAATGATCAAGAATATCATCGGGTTAATGAAACCTGATACCGGACAGATATTATACGACGGCAGAGACTTGATCACGATGAACAAGCATGAGTTAAATATGCTGCGTCGGGAAATGGGTATGTTGTTCCAAGGTTCCGCTTTATTCGACAGCATGACGGTAATGGAAAACGTAATGTTTCCTTTAGATATGTTCTCTAAAGACTCAACGAAAGAGCGCAGGAAACGTGCGGAATTCTGTTTGGAACGTGTAAACCTGTCCGAGGCCGGACATCTATATCCTTCCGAGATCAGTGGAGGTATGATGAAACGTGCCGCCATCGCAAGAGCGATCTCCCTAAATCCTAAATACCTGTTCTGCGATGAGCCGAACTCCGGACTAGACCCCAAGACTTCTCTATTGATCGATGATTTGATTCACGACATTACGGTGGAGTACAATATGACGACCGTTATCAATACCCACGACATGAACTCCGTGATGAATATTGGTGATAATATCGTCTTTATTAAGGAAGGCGTGAAGGAATGGCAAGGAACAAAAGAGCAGGTAATCACCTCTAATAACCAAGCGTTGAACGATTTCATCTTTGCGTCCGACCTGTTCAGGAAAGTAAAAGAAGTAGAAATGCTCCAAGAGGAAGGGTAAGTTAACATACTTGGCAAAGTATCTTAACTTCATCGGCTAAGTATCTTAACTTAAATGGCAAAGTATCTTAACATACTTCGCCATTTAAGCCAGCTTACTTTTTCCACTTATTTTTTATAGACCAAACACGTCCTTGATCTTATCTGCATAATCCAATTTCTCCCATGTGAATAACTCCACATCACAAGTAACCGGCTTCTGCAAATAACGGGAAGAGAATGTCTTCGTCACCGTCTGGGGTTTGCGTCCCATATGACCATAAGAAGCGGTCTCGAAATAAATCGGGTTACGCAATTTCAAACGCTCCTCGATCGCTTTCGGACGCATATCGAAGATATCCCAGATCTTAGCGGCGATCTCTCCGTCTGTCATATTCACCTTCGCACGGCCAAAAGTATTCACGAAAATATTCATCGGTTTAGCCACACCGATCGCATAAGACACCTGTACCAGCATCTCATCCGCCACACCGGCGGCAACCATATTCTTAGCGATATGACGAGCGGCATAAGCAGCCGAACGGTCTACCTTAGAAGGGTCCTTTCCAGAGAAAGCACCACCGCCATGAGCACCTTTGCCACCGTATGTATCCACGATGATCTTACGGCCGGTCAAACCGGTATCACCGTGAGGACCACCGATCACGAACTTACCGGTCGGGTTCACATGATAAATGATATTATCATTAAACAAAGCCTGTACATGAGCCGGATATTGAGCCTTCACACGAGGTATCAATATCTTCTTCACGTCTAAGGCGATCCTCTTTTGCATAGCCTCATCCGCTTCCTTCTGTGAAATACCTTTCGGACCGATAAACTCATCATGCTGCGTGGATACCACAATCGTATCGATACGCAATGGCTTACCGTTATCATCGTATTCAATCGTAACCTGACTCTTAGCGTCCGGACGTAAATAAGGCATCAAATCCGGTTCTTCCTTACGGATCTTCGCCAATTCCCATAATAAACTATGAGATAAGTCCAACGCCAAAGGCATGTAATTCTCAGTCTCATTAGTAGCATAACCGAACATCATACCTTGGTCGCCGGCACCCTGCTCATAGGGATCCGCACGCTCTACGCCACGGTTGATGTCGCCACTCTGCTCATGGATAGAAGAGAACACACCACATGACTTCGCTTCAAACTGGTACTCGCTTTTCGTGTAACCAATCTTCTCGATCACGCCACGTGCCACTTCCTGCACATCCACATACGCACTTGATTTAACTTCTCCAGCCAAGACAACCTGTCCGGTTGTAACAAGGGTTTCGCAAGCAACTTTCGAATTCTTGTCATACGCCAAGAACTCATCCAGCAAAGCATCCGATATTTGATCGGCTACTTTATCGGGGTGCCCTTCAGACACCGATTCGGAGGTGAATAAATAACTCATCGTTTTAAATTGAAAAGATTACTAATCTACAACTGAATTGAACTTGGAAGGATTTTTCTGCCGGACGGCAACGAAAAGGATATGTTTTTAGCATTTTTTCCCGTGGTTGCAAGCAATACAAATCTATCCACGTCAATTCATTCGCAAAGATACGCAATAATTGAGAATTGAAAGTTGAAAATTGAAAATTATTTCTTCTTTTTGGAATTACGTAAGGCTTTTTTATATTTAAAACCGGCCTTCCATTTCGCTGAATCAGAGCCATGTGTCCCTTTCAAGAAATCAGAGAACTTGATTTTCTTACCATTCGAATCTTCCGCTTCGCCTTTCGCTTTCTTGAAGACGATCCCTTGCGTCATCGCTTTATTAATTTCTTTATTCATAACTCAAATCTCGTAGTTCATAATTAAAACTTATAATTCGGATAAAAGTTCACGCATCGTCTTGCCAAACACAGGATGTTTCACCGACGGAGCTACTTCTGCCAACGGTTCCATTACAAACGACCGTTTGTGCATCAGAGGGTGCGGTAGCGTCAGCCGCTCCGTATGCAGGATTTGCTCATCCACCATTAACAGATCGATATCGATGATACGGTCATGATACGCACCGTCACTTTTTTCGATACGTCCCATCTCGATCTCGATCAAACGGGTAGCGTCTAATAATTCCATAGGGGAAAGTTCCGTCGTCATAACGATCACGGCGTTCAAGAAAGTGTTGTCCGATTCAAATCCCCAAGGCTCCGTCTCATACATATCAGAAAGGGCAAGAACATCTCCCACCCTTTCAGCCAACAGCGCCGCCGCTGTCACCAAATTTCCTCGTTTATTACCTACGTTCGTACCTAATCCAAGGTAAGCTGTCGCCATAGAAACCGGATTAAAGGATTAGCATAGCGTCGCCGTAAGCACCGAAACGATATTTCTCTTTCAAAGCGATATCGTAAGCGTCCATGATCAACTCATAACCACCGAAAGAAGCTGTCATCATCAATAATGTAGACAACGGCATGTGGAAATTTGTCACCATGCTGGTAGCCACGCTGAAATCATACGGAGGGAAGATAAACTTATTCGTCCAGCCCTCGAACTCTTTCAGATGACCATCCGTACTTACGGCCGTCTCGATCGCACGCATCACGGAAGTTCCGACCGCACAAACCTTGTGCCCCTCATCCTTTCCCTTGTTCACGATATCCACTACATCGGCATTTACGACCATTTGCTCAGAATCCATCTTATGCTTTGTCAAATCTTCCACGTCGATCTCACGGAAATTACCCAAGCCCGAATGCAATGTCAAGAAAGCGAACTGGCAATCCTTGATCTCCAAGCGTTTCATCAACTCACGGCTAAAATGCAATCCCGCAGCAGGAGCCACAACCGCACCTTCTTCCGCAGCAAAAATATTCTGATAACGATCCTCGTCTTCCGGTTCCACCTCACGTTCGATATACTTAGGCAGCGGAGTCTCGCCCAAGGCATACAAAGCCTTCTTAAACTCGTCGTGGTTCCCGTCATATAAGAAACGGAGCGTACGACCACGCGAAGTCGTATTATCAATTACCTCCGCGACCATGGAATCATCCTCGCCAAAGTATAACTTATTACCGATACGGATCTTACGAGCCGGATCCACCAATACGTCCCACAAACGTAAGTCCTCGTTCAGCTCGCGCAACAAGAACACCTCGATACGCGCCCCTGTTTTCTCCTTGTTACCGTACAAGCGAGCGGGGAACACTTTCGTGTTATTAAAGATAAACACGTCACCTTTTCCATAATAGTCTAGAATATCCTTGAATTCGCGATGCTCGATCTCACCTGTATCACGATGAACGACCATCAACCTCGACTCATCTCTGTTCTTCGCCGGATGTAAAGCGATTAATTCCGACGGTAAGTTAAATTTGAATTTCGAAAGCTTCATAATGCACTCTATTTATTTTTCTTCTTCTATTTTTACCACATTCTTCTCTAAGAAATCATCGATCTCCTCCGGAGACATACACATATCCAAGGTTACCTCTCCGATGCGAGTCCGTTCCAAGCCAATCAAATGAGCGCCGGAATCCAAGGCCTTCCCGATATCACGAGCCAACGCACGAATATAGGTACCTTTGCTACATACCACCCGTATCTTTATAACAGGCAAATCGCACTCCAGCAACTCCAGTTCGTCTATAACCAATGTCTTGGATTTTAGTTCAACCTCCTCTCCTTTCCGGGCTAGCTCATAAGCACGTTTACCTTCGATTTTGCAAGCGGAGAACACCGGGGGAATCTGTTGGATCGTACCCACGAATGTCTTTAAAACCTCCTCCACGAGCTCACGGGTTATATGTTCCGTGGGATACACGGCGTCTATCTCTTTCTCCAAATCGAAAGACGGGGTAGTCTCTCCCAACTTCAACGTAGCGATATATTCCTTCGTCTGATATTGAAACTCATCGATCCGCTTCGTAGCCCTTCCGGTACAAACGATCATCACACCTGTAGCCAAGGGATCCAGTGTCCCCGCATGTCCAACTTTAATCTTCTTTACCTTCAGTTTCCGACTTAGCTTATAGCGAAATTTATTAACTAGGTCAAAAGAAGTCCACGTTAGCGGTTTATTAAAATATAAAATCTCTCCAGCTATAAAATCCATTCTTTATTTCAGTAATGTACAAGCAATTGTCACCAATCCCGCGATCGCGCAATAGATAGCGAAATAAATCAGTTTCCCCTTTTTCACGATGTTGATCATCCATTTACAGGCCACGCAACCGGAAACAAAAGCGGCCACGAAACCTACCGCTAATGATAACGCGGGAATGCTCCCGGCCACATCTTCACCTTTCACCATCTTCATCACATCCAACAAAGCCTCTCCCAAGATCGGAGGTATTACCATCAAGAAAGAGAACTGGGCTAGTTTCGCCTTATTATTTCCCAATAACAAACCGGTAGCGATCGTTGATCCGGAACGTGACAAACCCGGCATCACGGCGCAAGCCTGAGCCAGACCGATAATAAAAGCGTCTTTCATCGAGATCGACTCTTTCTGGCGTGGTTTGGCATAATACGAAAATGCCAGCAAAGCCGCCGTCAATAGCAGCATACAACCAACGACCAATAAACCCGATCCAAAGATTTGTTCTACCGTATCTTTAAAGAATACCCCAACGATCCCGATCGGAATCATGGAAATCAAGATATTGATCACATACTTCGTCTCCGCGTTCATCTGAAATTTAAACAAACCACGGAATATCCAATCGATTTCCTTCCATAAAACCACTAACGTACTGAATACGGTCGCCACATGCACGACGATAGTAAACGCGAGATTCTCCTCTCCCTCTATACCAAACAAAGCGGAACCAATCGCTAAATGACCGCTACTGCTCACCGGCAGATATTCGGTCAATCCCTGTACGATACCCAGTATCAAGGCCTCAAACCAACTCATTCTGTTACTTCTTTATCTTTGCTATTCTTCAAGATTCCAAAAATCATCATCACGAAACCAATAACCGTAACCACCGGAGCTACCACGATACGGCGGGCGCTGAATATATCGGGATTGAACGTATTATCCCCGGAACCTCCACCACTCATCAATATGAAACCAAGCACGATGCAGGCAACCGCTACCGCAATCAGTATAAAATTCTCTTTTCCGAAAGCAAAATCTCTTTTAGCCATCTTTCTCAACTCTTTATTATTCGTACATTAAATATAATACAACTTATCGCCCCCCATCCGCAAATATTTATTCACGGCAAAAATGGTCGCGATCACGGACAAGACAATACCTAAAGCAAACACTGCCACATAAACCAATAATAATGTTTGCATATCCAATATCTGGATAAAACCTTTCAATTCATTTTGCAAATAATATAACGCTCCGGTTAGCATCAATATTGCCAAGATAGAGGCGAAAATGCCACTTACTATGTTATATTTCACAAAAGGCCTACGTATAAAGCCGGAAGTAGCCCCCACTAGCTTCATCGTATGAATTAAGAATCGTTTGGAATAAATCAACAGGCGGATCGTATTACTGATCAACACGAACGAGATAATCATCAGTACCGCAGCCAAGGTTAGCAAGATCAAGCCCAACCGCTTCATATTATTATGGACCATCTCCATCATATCCTTTCGGTAAAGCAGCTCCGAGACCGACGTATAGTTTCTAATCTTCTTCTCTATCACTTGGAGGCTATCGGGGTTGGCGTACTCCGAATGCAGTTTCACCTCAATCGAGGCCTGTAAAGGGTTAAAGCCTAAGAAGGTTTCCGGATTCTCGCCCAGTTCTTCTTCCAACTCTTTCGCGGCTTGCTCTTTCGATATATACTCGGTTGATTTTATAAAAGGAAGAGCATCCAAGCTCTTCTGCATTTTCTTTATCTCAGTTTCTTTTTGGTTATCTTTCAGCACGATGGAGAAAGATAAGTTCTCTTTCACATAAACGGAGAGTTTATTACCCAACATCCCTATCAATAGAATGAGTCCTAGCAAGAATAGTACCAAGGAGATACTAATAACAGACGTAAGCCGGGAGTTAAAGAAAGAAACAGAACTAACTTTTTTATTTTCAGCCATCAGACTCTCACTTATTAACGTTAAATAAATTAAGGAGATGCGTACAGAGAACACACCTCCCAATTTTCTTGCAAAAGAACGAATAAAATAAGTAAGCCGAAAGGGTTTTAGAATATTTAACCTCTACAACTCTAACAAAGGCTATTCGTACATATACAATATATAGATTATTTCTGATTGAATACCAAGTCCAACCCTTGACTTCTATAGAATCCGAAACGGGTATCACTTGAAATAAGCGGTAGATGTTCCGTTATGGCATGCGCAATAATTACGTGGTCTGAGGGATCTTTGTGTCCCTGTGCCTCATTGATCTCCATATGCGCATACGTTTGCATATGTTCTTTTTTCAATGGCAATATTTTCACATAAAACTCCTTTTCTATGGCGACGATCATCGCTTCTGCCGACTTCCATCGTTTAGAACACAGTCCTTTATTTCGATAAGCGACAATCAGCTCACGTACGGACTCGGCACTTATATAAAGAAGGGTTTCCGGATCTTGGATAATAGCATCTATATCCCTATTTAGATATTCGGGATCAGATGCCATATATACAAAAATATTCGTGTCAATGAGATATCGCATTTACAGTAAAAATTTGGGGTCATTTACAATCAGACTTCCCTTTAACCGCTGCATAGCTTCCCATGTCTTACTTACCTTTCTTTTTCCAGTCTTCGCCACAGTTGTTTTAGTTTTGGCATTTTCTTCCTTTTTCTTTTCTTCATTTTTTTCCATAAGGCTTTCTGTTTTAATTTTCTATGATACAAAGATAACGTTTTATTTAATTATATCAGAACAAAAACAGATAAAGTAAAGCTTCTAGGATAAAAAAGAAGGCCGCCGGAACAAGATGTTCCTAGCGGCCTTCCCCAACATTAAAGACTCAAGGGTTAGTATTTTTTAATGATATTGCTAGCGAACGTTTACTTTCGTAGTCATGCGCTTTCCATTCTCGATAATCTCCACCAGATAGATGCCGGTAGATACCGGGATACGGGTAGTTCCGATAATTGAATCGCCATACAGGCTAACTCCAGTCACCGCTATGATACGGATCGAGATTGGACGGGCCGGATGAACGGTTATCGCACCTCGCTCGCAATAGATTTGATGATCGTTGATGATTTGCTCGATACCTACCGTGCCGGAGACAGTTACCACACAAGACGCCGTCTTGTTTCCATCATCGGTAGCCACGGTAATCTTGCAGGTACCGATCTTCAATGCGGTAACGACACCATCCGCGTCAACAGTAGCCACCGTCTCGTCGCTGCTGCTCCAAGAGACGGTTTTCATAGTGGCGTTATTAGGGGTAACTTTCGCTTGCAAGGCGAAAGATTCACCTACGGCCAATGCCTTGGACGTGATATTCAAAGAAACTCCCGTAACAGCCACATCTGTTCCCGGAGGTGTAGAAACCGGCTTGAACTCTGCCATAATAGCCAAGGACTTATCGACTTCAATCTCTACAGGCGAAGTCATATACTTCTTTTCGCCTATTTGAATAACGGCCAATTCATAATCCGGATTGGCTTCCGCCTCAATGATTAGCTTAGTCGCTTTCGCCACAGCGGTTCCACTCGTTATCTCGGTCTTCTCGCCCTCACCCTTCAACATATAGACTTTCAAAGAACCATTTTCCGGTTGAGCGAACGTGACAACTAACGCATCCGAACTTTTCACCGTAACCTCCGCTTCCGTAGTCGCATCCTCATAATTCGGATCATACGACGTGAAGATCACTTCCTTTTTCTGGCTATTGCCGGGTTTCAATATAACTGACGCGTCAGCCCATTCAAATTTACCGGATATGGTAGTCCCATCGGCACCTTTCGCAACACCACCGGATAATAGGGATTCCGACAAGGACTGACCTTCCGTGATCGTAGATGCGGTAGGAGCCACTACCGTTACGACCTTCGCTTTCTTTATCACTAATTTCTTGGTTGCCTCGAAGGATCGCCAGTTCTCATCCCCGGTACGTGTTACAGTCACAAGATAAGTACCTGCGTTCAATGGGGTAGCGGCCGATCCATCCGTATTTGAATATTTAATATTTACATCTGTCGGATAACTACCGCTCAAAATGTCTTTCAATTCCACAAGCCTTACGGAACCATCATAAACAAACTCCAAGTCAGAAGGGTTCGTCGCTATTTTAGGTTTATTCACAAAATTCGGGGTGTATGTCGCATCAGCCGCCAAAGTAACCGTTATCTCTGTGTTCTTTCTATCGGCGCTTGAGACATTATCACTCCAAGAATCAAAACGCTGATTCTCGCTAGGAGCCACCGCCCGCAACTTTAAAACCGTATTCTCCGGAATTTTAGAATAATCGCGAATAACCAAGCCTCCATTCGTAACCTCCGTATTTGAGGCACTTAAAGAAAACGTTTTTACTTCACCAACCGGCATTGAATAATCTACCGATTCATAATTACTCTTGTCAAGTGGGGTAAAGCGCAGAATATTTACCTGATCCTTTGTCGGGATTCCGGTCACGTTCGCACGAAGCGCCGATTTTTGTGTAGAAGGATTCCATTCCACATCCTCGAAGTCTTGAGTAAGTTTAGCGTCAATCTTTGAATAATCCTCCCCTTCTATAGTCGGTTCTTTCAGCAATGCCATACCAGCCTTCTTGATAATCAGCTCGGCAGTTACATCCACGGCTTTAAATAAATCATCCTCGCCACGGGTAATCCGAACTTTATAAGTTCCGGCCGATTTAGGATTCTCTGTCATTTCTACCCCACTCCGGGAATATGCGACCTTAAAGTCCAAACCGGAATAGCCCGTAATCTTAACCTCGAAATTCCGGTATTGCTTATTATAGACTACCGTTTGCGTCGTCTTATCAATCAGCGAGGCCAAGTCTTTCTTCTCCACATAATTAGCGGTAACAACCATAGGGCCGGAAACGGTGAATACGTCTCCATCCTTGATCTCGGAAGAGTTCACCATCATATTCATAAAACGATATCCCGTTTCCGTCTCAACAGAAGCGGTCAATTGAGTCATATAAGGAACCTTAGAACCGGAAGCCACCTCTTTACCGGCCTTATCTTTCAATACGACTTTACCCGCATTGGGGATATTCAACGCCGAGGTTATTTGATATTTCACCAATTGGAAACTTGCGCTCACCGTAACATCTCCGGTCCCAACCATAAATGAGCCATCAGCCTCATTATAATTCGCACCTTCCACTTTCACGGATGCCAGCTCATAGCCATAATCCGCATTTCCTATCACCTTCACTTTCACACCTTCAGAGATAGCCTCACCGGGAGTAACAGGCGCCTTCGTATCCACCTCGATCAGATTCACGCTACCATTCTTCAACTCCCCAACCTTTACCAAATGTTTATCCGGTTCTTTTTGCAGGAAATCGGCCGATATATCAGCGGCTTGTGTCAAAGTATAAGAACCGTTATTCACCAAAGCCCCATTCACCTTCACGGACTGAACCATATAGCCCGCATCCGGAGTCGCCGTGATAGTCAATAAGGTTCCCTGCAAAAACTCAGCACCATTCTTTACCTCCACGCCATTCGCGAAGACCTTCAAGGAACCATTCATCGGATTCGTAAACGTCACGCCATAAAGGACTGGATCAAAACGGGCTACGATATCCAAGTTCGCATTCGCTTGCAACTCCCGTGTAGCCGATGTATTCCCATCACTCCAGCCGGCAAACCGGTAATTCTTATCTGCGACGGCTGTCGCTTTCAAAACCGAGCCTCTCGCGTATTTATCATTTGCGGTACGCCCCTCCAAGATGACAGTACCGAAATTACCGGCGGTAACATTCATAGAATAAACAGGAATTACGTTCAAGGTTATAAACGTATCTTTAGCCGCATAGTGAACAGGATCATTCGGTTCGAATATCAAGTCGTACTTTTTCTTATCCGGAGAAGCGATCTCGTTCGGAGCTTTCCAGATAAATGATCCGGAAGAAGTACCATCGATCAAGGTACACGCCGATAAAGCCTGTCCTTCCTCAATACGGCCCGGAGTAGGTAACACCAAACTCTCCACCTCTTTCTTACTCTCCACCACTAACGTAACCGTATCCGAGAGGCTACGGTATGTCAAGTCCTCCGCACGGCTCAAACGGGCCTTATAAGAACCCACGGCCAGCGTGGAAGGCAATGCCGTAACCCAAGCCGTACCGCTCAATTGATATTCGATCTTGATATCCCCGACAGCACTTGTTACCGTGACCGGCTTGATGGAGCCGACCGTCTGGACAAGGTTGTTAGCCACGAACCTCACCGTATCCTTGGAGACGAACGCAAAAGTATAGCTATCGCCACTCATCAGATTAGGAGTCGTGTACGTGTAAGAGGTATTTCCATTAGCATACGTTCCCTTGATCTTCGAGATATCCACGTCCGAAGAGCCTTGCTTAATAGCCCTTAACCTATAGTTAGCATTCGATACGATCGAGAAAATGACGGGCTTACCGTAAGCGATCTCACCACCGCTCATGATGTCCTTGTTGTCCATCTTGGCGGTAACCGTACCCTGTCCACCATCGACAGCGTAAGCCAAGGTATTGGCATTACGGATCGTAAACGTTTTAGAGGAATCTTCTAACGCGGCATACTCCATAGTCTCCGGACTAAATAAGACGATCTTATAAGCTCCGACTACCTGCGGTAACGTGGAAGTCTCCGAACCATCGGCCGCACGATATCGAGCCACTTGTCCCGCTATTTCCGGCGTAAACTTAATAACCGGCAAATTCTTCCCGGCCACGATCTCGTCTTTTGTCGCCGAAGAACCTGTTACACTCACGGAAATCGTTTTCTTCGCGGCGAAACCTACCGACAAGGTCGTAGAGGCGGTTAACGAGGCGGTCGTATAGGTATAAGAGATCGTGTTATCCTTATTAAGCGCGCCTTTTGGCAAGGCTGATACCGCGGTTCCATTCACAACAATCTTATTCAATAGAAATCCGGGGTTAGCGATAATTGTAAATACGGCAGGTTGCCCGTTAATGATCTCGCTACCGCTTGCCATGTCCGTAGAGCCCATCTTGGCGGTAACCGTACCTTGTCCGGCCGTTTCCACGTTATAATTTAATACATTCGCTTTAGATACCGTAAACTTCATGTTCTCATCCTTCAAGGCGGCATATTCCGCAGTCTCGGGACTGGTCGCGACGATCGTGTAAACACCATCCGCCGCAGGAAGTTTATCGGATAAAGCTCCGGAAGCGTTCTTATATTGAACCTTCTGCCCCGCTATCGTATTGGGGGTAAATGTGATAACCGGAAGATTCTTACCAGCCAAAACCTCATCCTTCGTGGCAGATAATGGATTGGCTGTTACAGATACGGTTTTCTTCGCGGCAAATCGCACGTCAATAACCGTAGAAGCGGTCAATGCCGATGTCGTATAATCCGCATAGGAAGTCTCATTCGTAGAAGAATTAAAAGTTCCTTTCGGCAAAGTCACCTCATTATTATCTACGGTAAGTTTGCTCAACACATAACCGGGCTTGGAGGTAATATTCAATACGGCTGGCTTATTATAAACGATCTCACCATCACTAGCGATAGTGGAGCCATCCATAGAAGCGGTTACAGATCCTTGCGCCTCCTCAAACGAGTAGGAAAGCGTATGGGGCGGTTGTACCTTGAATAGAATCGCCTTGTTTATGGCGGCTTGCGTATCAGTCTCCGACTT
Organism: Parabacteroides sp. 20_3; assembly: GCF_964238835.1. Classification (NCBI taxonomy): domain Bacteria; kingdom Pseudomonadati; phylum Bacteroidota; class Bacteroidia; order Bacteroidales; family Tannerellaceae; genus Parabacteroides; species Parabacteroides sp. 20_3. The sequence continues at coordinate 446,504 of NZ_CAXSNO010000004.1, forward strand.
GGTTACGACAACATAATAAAGTCCAGCCTTTTCGGGTAGCTCATCCGTCAAAGCAGCAGAGCCATCCTCCCTGTATTGTACTTTATACCCCGTAATAACCGGGTCAAAAGTAACCTTGGGCAAATTCACCTTCGCCCTTATCTCATCCAAGGTGGCATACTCAGGAGAGATCGTGACCGTCACCTGCTCTTTTGCCTTGAACACCGCCTTGATTTCCGTACTACCGGTTAAAGCGGTGGAAGTATAGGAATAAGTGGTCGTATTATCATTTTGAAAAGTACCGCTCGGCAACGTGCCAATAGTAGCCGTATTCATCGTTATATCCGACAGGACATATCCGGGCTTCGCCGTGATCGTGAAAACGGGTTTACTATTATATGCCACCTTGGAACCTGTGGCTACCGTACTGGTTATGGTTCCTTGATCCGTATTCGCCGAGCTATAATTCAATGTCACCTTGAACGTCGGAAGATCCGGGGCGGAACGTAAATCTGAATCTTGCGCATGTACCTGTGCCATCGCGATGACAGCAAGGAATATCGCTAATATACTCTTTTTCATGTTTATCTTTGTTTTAATCGTTATTTAACCCTTACTAATTGACCGTTCACGGCATAGATGCCCGAAGAAAGCATGATCCGCTGTCCGTCCGTAACCTCGCCACGATAAGCGACCTTGCCATTCATTCCGATGATCACCACGTCCATAGGCTCCGGCGTGTGGATCACGATAGCGCCACGATCGGTAGTCACGTAATAACCATCTACCGGCTCGATCGTCTGGTTACCCGTAACCACGCCATCGCCGATACGTAAAGAGCGAAGCGTACTCAATGTCTTGGCGTCTGTCAAGACAAAGCTTTGGAAAGGCTTGATCTCCGGGTTTGCCTCTTGCTCGAAAGAGGTTCCATCCGCTGTCAATATATAAGCGGATTGTTTCAAGGTAATCGTAAATGTATTCGGATTCGAGCACATCAAGAAAGTACCTGTTTCAGTTGGAGCGGCAGGTTCTTCCAAGGTCTTGAATTCGAAAGCTCCTTCGGAAGAGATCGTATAGGTATCGCCATTAGCCGCCCAAAGACCAGCCATGCCAAAAGCACTCTCATCCACCACGAACTCCGGAGTCTTATTATCCTTCAACCTTGCGAACCAGATACCATTATCAACATTTTGAGTACTTGGAGCCGAGATCTCCTCCTCCGTAGAGTTCTTGATCACGGCAGAGGTAAATGGCATTCCAAACGCCTTCCACCCAGTGCCGGAGAGATTCGGAGAGAAACGAAGAGACTTAGTAGTCACGCTTCCTGTTTGATCCGCAAGATTTGACTTTACTTGCGCACCTTCTCTCATGGTAACGGTATCTAAAGACATTGGAGCAGATAACGTCAAAGTCGCTCCATCTAAAATGGTGACCTTTTGATTTGGATGCGGAGTGGCCCAGACCGTATCTTCTGAAATCGTTACCATCTTATAGATTAAGGTACTCAAAGCGACATCCGAATAATAGGGGAAATAATCTACAGATCCATTCGGTGCCCTGCTTTTATCAATCAAGACCGAGAAATCCGGGTTATCACTTCCCCAATAATTATTCGACGCATTAACCGTTCCCGCAAAATTATCTGGACGAATGGAATACACATATGTTTGGTCGCCCGGGTACATCTTATTATATTGGAAGGTTACACCATCCTCAGCTTTCACGATACAATTATGGAACTCATTCGATTCAACGACATTCAATCCGTCATTCTTCGCTAGCGAAATATCACTATCCGTAAAAACATTATTTTTGATCGTAGCGTTAAGTCGTCCCGCTGAGATCAACAAATTCTTATCATATACATTAAAAATACTGTTATGAACCAACAAGGTCGCATCTTTAAGAGTACTACCCGGTTCCGAATATAAACCTGTTTGGAGTAGCTTATCCTCAAAAATACAACTATCAATCTCCACCGTACCTCCACCGACAAACAATGCTGTTGGACGATTCGAGCCATCCGTTGAACTCTTGAAAGAAAGATTCATCAAAGTCACCTTATCCGCAGAGACACAAGCGATGGAAGAACCCGTATACTTCTCCGGCCCTTTAATAATCGTTTTTCCATAAACTCCCTTTATCCGGATATCAGCGGTAGTGACATTGAAACCCGCATGCTCTCCCTCCGGAACAGATATCGTCTCTCCAGCTACCGCATTATCTATCTTACTCTGAATATCCGGTCCTCCATAACAAATAAGACCCGAGGCCGGATCATAAACAGTTCCATTGATCGTCAGCTTGTCGTATTTTTTCGCCTCCTTTTTGCGATGAGAATAAACCCAGCTCTCTCCCTTCTTGCCGTTCAAGGTAGAACTATTGATCGTGATCGTATTTTCCGCAAGTGTCGACTGATCATCCGTTCCACCCCAACCTAGCCGAATAACTCCGGCATGTAAATATCCGTTACTTCCATCCGGGAGATTATTCGTTCCTTCCAAAGAAGACAACGTACAACCTGTAAATGTGATCGTATTTCCATACGAACGTATATCCGTAGCCGTAGCTTGGGTAGCATTTATCAAAGGATCTAATCCATCTACCGCTCGCAACTCGCAATTCGTGAAATCAGCTGTAACTCCGTTGTATTTTTCCTGAAGAATAACAGCTCCATAACTATTGCTTTTCCCATTCAGAAGAGTCCTACTGATGAATGTCGCGTCTTTCGCCGTTATCCGGGTATTCGTATTAGCTAATGTACCATCACTTGGACTCATACTTCCGGCTGATGTCATGATCGCCCCCCATGCGGTAAAGGTTCCTCCCGTAATATCTAAGACTTGCTCTTTATTCCGTAAGCCTATTCCATAATAATTGACATCGATATCCGTATTCGTCAAGCTTAACTCCGCTCCCACTGATTCCATACGGACACCTACGGCAGCGGTCTGAGCGGTAACCGCACCACCATCTAACTTACAATTGATTAACTTTACGATATCCTTGCCCGTTCCAATCATACCAATAAGCCCATGCGCAGAGGAATTATCTGTTCCTTTTAAGGTCATGTCGCTTGCGGTCAATGTAACTGAACCGGCGGATAGTGAATTAACGAAAATATGTCCATTTACAATTGTTTTATCTTTACCCGCACCTATAAGTCCTTGAGATCTATCCAATGTCAATGTCTGAGGTAAAGTATAAGTACCTATCGGTAGAATAATATTATCATTCTCAAAAGCCGAGGTCAAGCAACTCTTAAATGCCGTCGTATCCAATGCCATACGAACCGTATCACCTTGCGCCGAACGAATTACAATGGCTTCACAGATTTCATTACCCGATGCATCTACCGTCCTAAACTTTACTGATTGATCAGCCAATACTCTATTTAAGTAATTAGAATCATCAGAAATGAAAGCCGGATTATTATCTTGGCGCATCAAGCTAACTATAGTATTACCTCTCAATTCTACATAGCAATTATTTGCATGAGAATCTTCAATATATGTATTCTCCGCAAAACTTATGGGAGTCATCGGAGATATAGTTTGATCTTTAACGGAAGTCTGTATTTCCGAATCCGTAATCACATATCGCACATTCATCGTCGCTTGTATAGGCAATGTAGAGAAACCATTACTAGCGCCTGTCATCTCACTATAACCTACTAACTTCGAAGAAGAGACATTAACCACAGAGTTATCACATACCGCATTAGCATAAATAGCACACCAACCTTTAATAAGTGATTCATCTTTTATATTTATAGTCTGATTCGGGCCTAAGATATATATTGGATAATAAAATTTACCTAATTCTATCGTCGATTTACTTATATCTACGTTCATACCGTCACAATGCACATCAATACCAAATATGCCTGATCGTGGATATTCATTAACTGTAATCGAGGAATGATCAATCGTCAATTGGCTTACCGCACCATTGCAGGAAATACCACTTTGATAATCCGCTGCCATCATAATCGAAGAATTAATCAAATGAATCTCTCCACCCAGAGCCGTGGAATCAGATTGGATAGAGATACCCATCTTTTTATATACACCTTCACCATAACCATTGCCCCATCCTTTTGCGTTATTAATCAAAGCACATCCTCTTAACGATAAAACCGCACTTTGATCCTTCATTAAAATCAGAGGTACAGGTTTCGTGGGGCTACTATAAACTTTTGCATCATTCGTCAATTGAACATCTTGGAAAGAAACGTTCTTTTGCGTACCCGCTGAAATAACGAGATACCCTTTGAGAACTGATTTATCTTTTCCTTCTCCAACAATAGTTAACGCTTTAGGGATTGTTGATGAAACAGGAAAAGTTCCCTCTGCCAAATGAATGGTAGCCCCATCCGTGGCTTTTTCAATCGCTCTCGCAATTGTAGCCAAAGGAGCTTCCACACCACCTCCGTTACCATCAGAACCCGAAGTGCTGACATACAAATCCGTCTGTCCCCACCCCACACTCGTTGCCACCATAAACACGGCGAACAAGAAAAGTAGTCTTCTTTTCATACGATTAATTTTTATAAGTTAGTAATATTCAATTATTTAAAACATTTACCCTATATTCATAAACTCTGTAGTTTCCTGCATATCAGTCTTCTCATAATCATCATTTACAAGCAGTTATGCAAAATCATCGGTTATAAAACGACTAGTCTAAACGATCATTTTATTCTGGCGTTTTATTGAATTCAACGCATAAGCGTCCATATTTACATTTATGCGTTGATAATCAATTTTTAAAAGTTTCTCTGGATTTTGTTTTATTCAAAAATATAGCCTATCTTTAACGCCTAGAATAAACGATCGTTTAGACTAGGCGTTTTTATCTATTACAGAATACTTATAGATCAAAGATTTTTACGTAAAAATTTTTTCTACTCTAAAAACTTCATATCATCATAAGCCATAAGATTCTCTTCTTAAAGCATGTGGAATAGCATGACTAACCAAATATCAGACTGCAACTATACATAATGGAGATAAAAGGAATTCTACAATATTGATTTTATGAAAACATCTGCAATATCTACCACTACGCCATGTATGCTTTATAAATCAAAGCATTACCTATAGGTTGTAGATAGCCTGACATCTACAATTATCATTCAACATCTACCACTTATACTTAACATTGATACTTTTTCTTTGCATTGGATGAGAATACGTGTTATTTTTGAAAGACATGAGCAAAGCGATAGGGTTAATAAGAGTTTCCCTTAGGGGAACAAATAGTTTCTTCTAGGGAAAACAAAAGTTTCGTAAGCACAAAACAAAAGTTTTCCGCTATGATAACTTTTGTTTTATGCCTAAAAAACTATAAATACCTATTATTCAATATTTTAAATCAATACACAAAGTATACAAATAACCAAGCAGACAGCCTGTTGGCATACCGTCACAGAACGAGTAATGTGGTTAGCGAATAGTGAACGGCTGCATTTAGTGGTTGAAAAGCAGTAAATAGTGGTAGATACAAGCTGATAGTGGTAGATGTTTATTATCTACCACCATTCAACAAATTTCTTATAATTAGATACTTATATAGATAATGGCAGATATGGTAGATGATTTAGTTTTTTTCATTTCTATATATAACCCCATTCGCAAGAATGTTGCAGCAGTTTATAATAAACAAGACTTTATATAATCTTCTATTTCTTGAGCAGTTACAGCATAAGTCGGTGCAAGTTGTTCAAAATGGGAGTCTCTTGTAAAACGAGAGCCGTTGGTGAGCATAGCCAACAGGTTTTTGGATTTCAATTTATGTCCAGAGTAAGTGAGGGCTAAAGATACCAAATCATTGATAGGTACACCAGACTTTAAGATGGAATAAATATCATAATAATCGCGAAAATTACTCCTGCGCAGCAGCACCTCCATCTTCATAGCTCCAATAGACTTTACATCTGCCAATCTGAGATTATTCAGATATTCCACAGGCATACTGACAGGAGAATATTTGGGGCAGGCATAAAACGAGAACTTTACTCCAGACACTAAATATTCCACATGGTCTATATCTAAAATGTTCTTATGCTGAGTGTCACCTATTGCAGCGAGCTCTTTCTCTATCTGATACCATGCCACTTCCATTTTCTCTGTTTTAGAAGTACGCCATTTCATAAAGTCCAAGTCCTCACTTTGCCGAGTTCCCATTTGCAATGACAAAGCAGTGCCACCTACCAAGAGATAGGGTTTGATGCAGTCCAGCTTAGAGACAGCTTCAAAAACTTGCAGCGTGTGTGGAGCTAAACCTTTCATGCAAACATTTTATTAAGGTGGCGAGTAGCCATAGACTTTATATAAGCATCTGGCTTCTTTGCCTTGAAATAATACCATGCGAAGAAACGATTCAACGTGTAGAGATATTCCGCTTGGGGAACAAGATAATCCAGCCACACCTGCTTGATTTTCTTGAAAGGATAAATTAGAAACAGTTGGTTTATTTCTTCCAAGTCAAGATGCAACAAAGTTTTCTCTATCAGCATATCATCTGGAATATCCTTGATAGAGTTTTCGTTGTACGACCAGAAGCAGTGTTCTTGCTTCAGTTTCGCCAATAGTTCTTGTTTTACCACATCTCTTGACATAACTTCCTGTTTTAGAATAACACAAATTTAGTGATTATTCTTGTCAGAAGCAAATCACAATAGAGAATGTTACATTGTGAATAAGATTTTTAAATAAGAGAAACGCCAATATCGCTCGAAATGGAACGTATTGGCGTTTTCTTTTTCTTATTCCTCCACAGGTTCCCCGAACAGGGTAGCCGAGGAAGCCTTATGGATCTTGACTTTTATGAATTGACCTACATGATAGTTCTTCTTATCAAAGATGACCACCTTGTTTTGGCTGGTTCGTCCGAACAACTGCTCACGGGAACGTTTCGAGAATCCTTCTATCAGAACCTCGAAAGTCTTGCCTATATCCCGCAAGTTACTTTCCTCGGACAACTTATTTTGCAAATCGATCATACCTTGCAAACGACGTACCTTCTCTTCTTCCGGCACATTATCCTCCAAATGGCTAGCGGCATATGTACCCGGACGTTCGGAATATTTAAATAAGAAAGCACTATCATATCCCACTTCACGCATCAAGGATAAAGTCTCTTGATAATCCTCCTCGGTCTCGGAATGGAAACCGCAGAATAAATCAGTCGAGATAGCGCAATCCGGTACGATACGACGGATCGCCGCTATACGGTCCAGATACCATTCACGAGTATATTTACGATTCATGACCTTCAAGATGCGACTGCTGCCGGATTGGGCAGGCAGATGGATAAACTTACAGATATTGTCGTTTGCGGCAATCACACGTAAGGTATCATCGCTCATGTCCTTCGGATGGGAGGTCGTAAAACGAATTCGCATATCGGGAACCTCTTTCGCCACACGATCCAACAAGATCGGGAAGGTTATGGTCTCACCTTCTTTCTCGAAAGAATAGGAGTTTACATTTTGTCCCAACAACGTAACTTCCTTAAAGCCTTTCTCGTGCATATCCCGTATCTCATTCAAGATACTCTCGATATCCCGGCTACGCTCGCGTCCTCTTGTATAAGGTACGATGCAATACGTACAGAAATTATTACAACCGCGCATAATAGACACGAAACCGGAGATATGTACACCCGGTAACTTCAAAGGAATAACATCCTTATAGGTCTCTTGGGTAGAAAGCTCCACGTTGATCGCTTTCTCTCCGTGCTCTACCGCTCCCACCAAGTTCGGCAAGTCCAGATAAGAATCCGGTCCTACCACCAAGTCGGCATGATGCACATGGATCAGGTCTTCCTTCACTCGTTCGGCCATACATCCCAATACACCGACAATTAATGACTTCTTTTTCCGTTTTAAAGACTGGAAATACTGTAGCCGCCCATAGATTTTCTGTTCGGCGTTGTCGCGTACGGAGCAAGTATTCACGAAGATGGCATCCGCCTCCTCGATATTCTCCGTCATACTATAGCCATCCATCTTCATGATAGAAGCTACAACTTCGCTGTCCGCCACATTCATCTGACAGCCGTAGGTCTCGATAAACAACTTTCGTTCATCGCTTTGGGTAGCGGATTTTAAGTCCACACCGTTTTCTTGATTTACCATACTATATGTTAATAGAATTTAAATAAGCAAGATTCTTAAAAATAATTACGCAAACGCTTGCATAGTTCGAATCCCACCGTTATATTTGCATTCGAAAAACGTAAATTTTTTCATAGTTAAGGTTTTGGTTAAATCGAATAAGGGTGGCTGTGAAGTTACCCTTATTTACTTTTATACCTATCTGATGTTTTATATACTCCCATCTTTTCACTTTTCAATTATTCTTCTTACATTTGGAGGTGCAAAAATAATCAAAGTTTATGGATAACGTAGGAGATTGGTTATATATTGTTTTCCTGATTATCGCCGCCGTCAGTGGCTTATTCAGTTCGAAAGACAAAAAGAAGAAGAGTCGTCCCGATATATTGGGGCAACCCGACAGGGAAATTGTGCCTAACGACCAGCCTACGGAAGGAAAAGGCTTCTGGGAGATACTGGAGGATATGCAAAAAGAAACGCAAAAACCTAAGCCCGCTCCCCGACAAAAGCAGGTAAAGCCAAAGGTTGAGAAGCCTAAGGTCGCAACCTCATCGTCTGCCCCTTCTCCATTCCTTTCCGCAGAGAAGAATATCCCAAATCATATTGCGTCCCGACCATCCGCAAGGATGAGCGCTATCGAGGAAGAACCGGGACTTATGCCGGAAGATACATTCAGGAATATCGAGGAATTGAAGAAAGCGATCATTTGCGCGGAGATTCTAAACCGGAAGTATTAATTTACGCCACACTTATATTCGATTCAGCGTAATTTTATGTAAGTTTGCGCCCGAAATATTGAACAGTAAGTATTTACCTAAAAACATAAAAACTAATTATCATGGCATTAAAATTCATTACAGCTGAAGAAGCCGCATCTTATGTGCATCATAATGACAATGTCGGTTTCAGTGGTTTTACACCCGCAGGATGCCCGAAAGTTGTTCCCGGAGCTATCGCCCGGAAGGCAGCGGAAGAACACGCTAAAGGTAACCCTTTCCAAATCGGTATGTTTACCGGAGCTTCTACCGGTGATAAGTTAGACGGAGAGTTGGCTCGCGCTAACGCTATTAAATTCCGTACACCGTATCAATCTAACAAAGACTTACGTGCCGCATTAAACGCTCATCAGGCACAATATTTCGATTTGCACCTGTCTGAATTGGCACAAAGCTTGCGTTACGGATTCTTGGGTAAGATCGATGTAGCGATCGTAGAGGCTGCCGATGTTACTGAGGATGGTGAGATCGTTCCGACTTCAGGTGTTGGTATCTTACCTACTATCTGTCGTATGGCAGACCGTATCATCGTTGAGTTGAACTGCCGTCACCCGAAAGAAATCCGCGGTATGCATGATATTTACGAGCCGGCTGATCCTCCTTTACGCCGTGAGATCCCTATCTACACTCCTTCTGACAGGATCGGTAATGATTGTGTAAAAGTAGACCCGGCTAAGATCGTTGGTGTGGTAAGGACCGATGAGCCGAATGAAGGTGGAAAATTCTCTCCGCTGGATGATGTTACGATGGCGATCGGTAAAAACGTTGCGGACTTCTTGGTTAGCGAGATCAAGGCCGGCCGTCTTCCGAAAGAATTCGTTCCATTGCAGAGTGGTGTAGGTAACGTGGCTAACGCAGTCTTGGGCTGCATGGGAGCTAATGAGTCTATCCCCGCATTCAATGTATATACTGAGGTTATTCAAGATGCGGTTATCGAATTGATGAAACAAGGTCGCGTTAAATTCGCCAGCGGTTGCTCTTTGTCCGTAAGTAACGAGGTGATCCGTGAGATCTACGCTAATCTTGATTTCTTCAAGGATAAGATCTTGCTTCGTCCGCAAGAGATCTCAAACAATCCGGAGGTTGCCCGCCGTTTAGGTTTGGTTGCGATCAATACGGCTTTGGAGGCTGATATCTTCGGTAATATCAACTCTACACACGTATCCGGTACTCGTATGATGAATGGTATCGGTGGTTCCGGCGACTTTACCCGTTCGGCTATGTTGTCGATCTTCACGACTCCGTCTACGGCGAAGGATGGAAAGATCAGTGCGTTCGTACCGATGGTATCTCACTTGGATCATAGCGAGCACTCCGTGAAGATCATCATCACGGAATATGGTGTAGCGGACTTACGCGGTAAATCTCCGATCCAACGCGCTCGTTGTATCATCGACAATTGTGTTCACCCGGATTACAAACCGTTATTGGAAGAGTACCTCGCTATGGGTATCAAGGGACATACGCCTCAAAACCTGAAATGCTGTTTCGCTTTCCATGAGGAACTAGCGGCCAGCGGAGATATGCACAATGTGGATTGGAGCAAGTATAATAAGTAATACAAACATATTACAGGCATAATTCATAGGGCATGGGTTCAACCGAACTCATGCCCTATTCTCATAGCAGACAATGCGTAATACATTTGTAATAATTTTGAAACAATTCTTTCAAGCGGGTTTAATCTCTCCTTAATATAGAGGCTCTTTCTTTGCAGCAGAATAAATAGGCAAAGATTGTGAGAAAGTTTATAGAAAAATTAGTGGAAGGAGGATTCTTGATCAGTGGAAGCGTCAGTAGCTTTACGATCTTGTTGATCATTGTCTTCTTATTTAAAGAGGCCGCAGGTCTTTTTAACAGCCCGGAAGTAGAGGAAGGATATATATTGGCCGTGAATCAAGAAAATCCGGTCGAACATTTGTCGCCCGAGCAAATCATGGATGTCTTCGATGCCAATATCACCAATTGGGAAGATTTAAACGGAGAAAATCAAGATATACTAGTCTTCCGGTTCTCGGATCTAACCAACTATTATACGGAAGAAGAGCTAGGTGAAGAATTTCAATATGTTCCCGAGAAAATCAATGAACTTATCCATAAAGAGCCCGGGATTATCGCATTCTTTCCGGAACAATACAAGTCGGAAAACTTTACGGGAAAAATCATATCGGGAGCCACGATCAAGCCTTCGGAATTCTTTGGAGGGACGAAATGGTATCCGACCTCAACTCCCGCTCCGATCTTTGGGCTGATCCCTCTATTACTAGGAACGCTGTTGGTAAGTATAGGTGCGATCGCCTTATCCCTCCCCTTCGGAGTAGCGGTAGCGATCTATATGGCAGAGATCGCCAATACAAAAACACGCAATTTATTAAAACCGCTTATCGAGTTGCTGGCAGGTATTCCCTCAGTCGTTTATGGTTTCTTCGGATTGGTGGTGATCGTTCCCCTTATCCAAAAGACTTTAGACCTTCCGGTAGGCGAGACCGCTTTCGCCGGAAGCGTGGTTTTAGCGATCATGGCGTTGCCGACCATCATCACGGTAGCGGAAGATGCCATGCGAACTACACCACGAGCCATGAAAGAGGCCAGCTTGGCATTGGGAGCCACGCAATGGCAAACCATCTATAAAGTAATAATCCCCTACTCCATATCCGGTATCACGTCCGCTGTCGTATTAGGTATAGGACGTGCGATCGGTGAGACGATGGCCGTATTGATGGTAACCGGAAACGCCGCCGTTATCCCTACCTCGTTCTTCGAACCGGTACGGACAATTCCTGCCACGATAGCGGCGGAATTGGGTGAGGCTCCCGCAGGTGGAGCACATTACCAAGCCTTGTTTATGCTGGGAGCCGTGTTGTTCCTCATCACCTTGGGGTTGAGCATCGCCGTAGAATATATTTCATCCAAACGTAAAATTTAATTAAAGATATGGCACCTATTCAACATTTAGGGAATATAGACAAGAGGAAACGGGCCTCTCAACAGGTTGCTTTCGGTTTCTTTTCTTTCCTGAGTTATTTGGTCGTAGTGATCTTATTCGTAATACTGGGATTCATTATCTTAAAGGGAGCGAGCGTGATCAGTTGGGATTTCCTGACACAAGCACCCCAAGAGGGCATGACCTCCGGGGGGATTTTTCCGGCTATCGTAGGTACACTCTATTTAGTGATCGGAAGTAGCTTGATTAGTTTTCCTATCGGCATCATGAGTGGTATTTATATGAACGAGTACGCCACGAACGGGAAACTCATCCGCTTCATCCGTATCATGACGAATAATCTAAGTGGTGTCCCATCCGTTGTTTTCGGGTTATTTGGTATGTCTCTATTCGTAAGCACCTTGGGATGGGGAGACTCAATTATAGCGGGTTCGTTTACCTTGGCGCTGATGTCCTTGCCACTTATCATCCGTACGACGGAAGAGGCTTTGAAAAGTATCGATGATTCTTTCCGCCACGGTAGCCTAGCGTTAGGGGCTACGAAATTGCAGACCATTCGCAGGGTCGTGCTACCGATGGCGTTCCCCAATATTATTACGGGATTGATTCTTTCGATCGGGCGTGTGTCCGGAGAGACCGCTCCTATCCTTTTTACGGTGGCCGCTTATTTCTTGCCGCAATTACCGAAAAGTATTTTCGACCAATGTATGGCATTACCCTATCACTTATATGTTATATCTACAAGCGGTACGGATATCGAGGCTTCCCGGGGAATGGCTTATGGCACGGCACTCGTACTGATTGTCATCGTATTATTAGTAAACCTTTTGGCAAATGCCTTGCGTAGTTATTTCGCCAAGAAGGTAAAAATGAATTAAAAAAATAAGACAATTATGATAAAGATTGATGCTAAAAACGTAGACTTTTATTATGGGGATTTCCATGCGTTGAAGAACATTTCCATGGAGATAGAGCCGAATACGTCCACCGCTTTCATCGGACCGTCCGGTTGCGGAAAGTCTACTTTCCTCCGCCTGTTCAACCGCATGAATGATTTGATTCCGGGCACTCGCATGGAAGGTCAGATCCTAATTGATGGAAGAGATATCTATACGAAAAGTGAGAAAGTGGATCGCTTACGTAAAAACGTGGGGATGGTTTTCCAGAAACCGAATCCTTTTCCTAAGACGATTTATGAGAATGTCGCTTATGGCCTGCGGGTAAACGGTGTCAACGATGAGAATTATATTGAGGAGACGGTGGTCAAGACTTTAAAGCAGGTCGTCCTTTGGGACGAGGTAAAGGATAAACTGAAAGAATCGGCATTCGCTCTTTCCGGCGGACAACAGCAACGTTTATGTATCGCCCGTGCCTTGGCGATCTCGCCTTCTATCTTGTTGATGGACGAGCCGACTTCCGCGTTGGACCCGATTTCAACCAGTAAGATCGAGGATTTGATACATGAGCTGAAAAATGATTATACGATCGTAATCGTTACCCATAATATGCAACAAGCGGCTCGTGTTAGCGACAAGACCGGATATTTCTATTTAGGGGAATTGATTGAATATGATAATACCCGGAAGATTTTCACCAATCCGGAGAAAGAGTCTACACAGAATTACATTACCGGACGGTTTGGGTAATTGAAAATTAAAAATTGAAAATTAGAAGAGTATGAAGGTTATAGAGCAGGAGATTCATTCTTTAAAAAATAGTATCAGCGAGATGTGGGCATTGGTTCACCAGCAATTATACAACGCAGGGGAGGCTATGCTTACCGGAGATAAGGAACTCGCTTATAAGGTAATCAGCCGGGAACGCCGGGTAAACGCTTTCGAGCTAAAGATCGATAGTGATTGCGAGGATATCATCGCCTTGTACGCACCGGTAGCGATCGACCTACGTTTCGTATTGGCGATGTATAAGATTAATACAAACCTAGAGCGTCTGGGAGATTTCGCAGAAAGCATCGCCCGTTTCGCAGGAAACCTTCCCGAGGGGGAACCGATTGATCCGCAACTGGTCAAGGAAACCCGGGTAGAAGAAATGCTGTCGGAGTTATTAAGCATGATCTCACTCACCAAAGAGGCTTTTGAGAAAGAAAGCTCAGAGATCGCTTCCCGTATCTTCTTGAAGGATAATTTGATCGATGAGATCAATCATAATTCTACCGCTATTATCGCCAAATATATAGAGGAGCATAAAGGTAGCGCGTTGGCAGGGTTATATATGGCCGGTGTTATCCGGAAAATGGAACGTTTCGGAGATCATTGTACGAATATAGCGGAAGAGCTCATTTTCTATCTGGACGCTAAAGTCATGAAGCATATGGGCAAAACCGAGCAATAATTCGTATCTTCGCGGCCACTTTAATAATTAACATCAGTAAATGAAACGACTCACAGTGGCTTGGCTGTCGGCCTTCTTATTTATCGGTTCCGCGTTAACGTCTTACGCTCAGACAAATTCTCCGATCCCAGAGCGGGATTCTTCTTCGGTATCTCTTTTTGAATACGCGACTAAGATTCCGAAACGCAACAAGGTTTTCAATCTGGACTTGGAGATGCACGCAGGATTCAACGCGGACTTTTTCTCGGGGAAGCTGGATGAAGCCGCCTTTCGTTTCAGGGATGTCAAAATTGATGTTACCGGAGAAGTGAACGATCGGTTATTCTATTGGTATCGCCAAACGCTGAATGGCGGTTATGAGGGACAAGCCTTGGAGAATTTGAATGAGTCGATCGAATATGCGTATATTGGCTATAAACTGAATGAGCGTTTTACCTTAACCGCCGGAAAACAAGATGTGTTCTACGGTGGTTTTGAGTACGACGAGAATCCTTTGCTTATTTATGAGTATAGCGATATGAATGAATACTCCCTTTGCTACCTTACGGGAATCGGGCTGGGGTATCAGCCGAATGAGTCACAAGAGATCCGCTTACAGGTGACGAACAGTCGTATGGGATCGATGGAAGATGAGTATGGACGTCTGCCGGAAGGATTTAAGAAACCGAGAGTTCCCTTGTTTTACACATTGAACTGGAACGGTAACTTTCTGGATGAGTTGATTCATTTACGATACTCCGTATCCGCCGCGGAGCAAGCCCAAGGGAAATATATGTATAGCGTCTTTACCGGTCAAAATATAGAGGCCGGACCGGTCTATGCTTATTTCGATGTCATGTATTCACGGGGAAAATTAGATCCGTTAGGATTATTGACCGAATTGACTCAGCCCGAAGTCGCCGGAGAAGAGGAACCGGAACCACCGGTTCGTATGCAAAACATCGATTATCTTTCGCTGGTGGGAGAAATACAATATCGTTTTCATCCCAAATGGCAACTATTCGCGAAAGGAATGTATGAAAGCGCATCGATCTATAAAGCCTACGATGCTTACGAGAAAGGAAAATACCGTACGGCATGGGGGTATCAAGGAGGACTAGAGTTCTATCCGATGGCCGATGATAATCTACATATCTTTTTGACCGCCATAGGTAAAAAATATAACCTCTCTGAACGAGCGAAGGCGCTCGATGCCTCTTTGGACGACACCGCACGCCTTTCGATCGGTTTCATTTATAGATTACCGTTATATTAAATTTTTCTCATTTGTTGTAGAGACGCAGCATGCTGCGTCTCATCCCCTCAGAATGGTAACTTAGAATTGCAACACAAACTCTTCCCCTTGTAACAAGTCCACTGTTACTTTTCCATCGACTACAGGTAGGGAAACCGGCTTTTGGTTCTTTTTGAGGCTCATGTTCGCGGAATTCGCCGGAAGCTTGATCAGGAAAGAACCGGGAACGATCGCTTTCAATCGAGCTTCCGTCAACAGACCTTCCGTCCATTTAGCCGACACCTCCCCGCCATTCCGGACTTTTAAACCGCTAAAGCTTCCATTTTTCCAAGCGGATGGCAAAGCGGGCAAGAACTCGATCAATCCGGATTGACTCTGTATCAGCATCTCCGCAATACCGGCTGTTCCTCCAAAATTACCATCAATCTGGAAAGGAGGATGGGCACAAAACAAATTAGGATAAGAACCTCCTCCCTTCACCTCCTTCGTATGCTCATCTACACAGGGACGTAACAAATCACCCAGCAATTTATAAGCATGATCACCATCCTGTAAACGGGCCCAGAAATTAATCTTCCAAGCCATAGACCAGCCCGTGCTTTGATCGCCACGGACCTCCAAGGATTTACGAGCCGCCTCTGCCAACTCCGGCGTATGCTCTATCGAGATCTCATTCCCGGGATAAAGCCCATATAAATGAGAGACATGACGATGGGTAGGCTCTACCTCCTCATACGGCTCGAGCCATTCCATAATACGGCCGTCTTTACCGATCGTCGTAGGCATCAAGCGATCTCGTTTCGCCGCCAACTCAGCAGCGAACGCGCTATCCACACCTAAAATCCCAGCAGCCTCAATGGTATTCGTAAATAATTCCCGCAAGATCTGATTGTCCATCGTCGATCCGGCACAAATACTCACGACACTTCCGTTTGGCATTTTATAAGCGTTCTCCGGAGAGGTAGTAGGTGCCGTCACCAGATATTTAGTCCGGGGATCTTGCACCAGCATATCCACAAAGAATTGGGCAGCCCCTTTCATCGTCGGATAAACATCCCTCAAATACGCCTTATCTAATGTATACTGATAATGCGTATACAAATGCTCGCATAGCCATGCGGCGGATGTATTCGTGGCTCCCCACGACGGATGTTCGCCCGGGGCGGTAAACTCCCAGACATTACCTAAAATATGCGTGACCCATCCCCGTGCGTTATAAAAAGCTTTGGCCGTACGTTCACCGCTAGGGACTTGCTGTTTCGTCCATTCGATCAGCGGAAGGTGCAACTCGGAGAGGTTCGTGACCTCCGCTGGCCAATGATTCATCTGTAAATTAATATTTAGGTGATAATCCCCGTTCCAAGGCGTATGAATCGTATTACACCACAAGCCCTGCAAATTCGGGGGCAGTAATCCCTGCCGGGTCGAGGAAATCAATAAATATCGACCGAACTGGAAATATAAAGCCGCCAATCCCGGATCGTTCTTATCTTGAGCGAAAGCGGCCAAACGCTCATGGATCGGAAGATGATCCCTTTCGCCTTTTCCCAAATCCAAAGAGACCCGATCAAACAGGGAGCGATAAGCGAGTGTATGTTCCCGGCGCAAGGTGGAGAAATCCTTAGATTCCGCTTGCGATAAGTATTTTTCCAAGGATTGTCCGACGCCGTCTTTATCGAAATAATCCGTACCTAAACTTACCAAGATAATCGCTTCCGAGGCACTTCGCACCGATAAACTACTATCCGTTGCGGTCAAATCTCCCCCCTTCGGCAAGACGATACGGACACGAGAGGCGAAACGCATCCCTTTCATCTCCAACGTATCCACCCCGTCCGGCAATTGTCCCCGCATCAGCAAGTCCTTTCCGTCCAAAGAGATCGTCGCATGTTCCGGACGATTCATACCCAATGAGAAATTCAAGGCCCGATCTGCGTCCGCTACCAAATGAATCACTCCCAGATCCCCGGAAAAAGAGGTAAACATTTCCCGTTGATAATTCACATTCCCCCTTTTAAAAGAGACGGAAGCGATAGCCTCGCTTAGGTTCAACCGCCTGCGATACTCAGCGATAGAATCCGATTCATTCGGATACGTATATCTCAGCACTAGATTTCCGAATAATTGGTAACTCCCATACGGAGCGTTCGCACCGTCCCCCAGATTACTCCCGGTCCCTTTGCAGACGAAAGTTTTATACATCAAATCCTGTGCCTCGTCATTCCGTCCCTCAAATAAGAGGCGACGAATATTCGCCAAAGAGTAATACGCATAAGGATTGTCCGTATCTTGCTTACTTCCGGACCACAGGGAGATCTCATTCAGGACCACATTCTCCCGCTCAATACCACCATCCGGCATCATACCGATACGGCCGTTTCCCAAAGGCAAAGTTTCTTCCCATATCTGCGCTGGTTGGTCAAAATAATAAGAGACCTCCTTCCCAGTCTGCATATCCGGCAAATTACAACCGAAAAGGAACGATAACAAAATCAAATAAAGTCCTTTCATATTCATACGATTATTCCTTGTTATTGTTTTTCCATCAAAAGCCGAAGAGGCGATCCACTGCAACCCGGGTTGCAGTATCACCCTAAAAGCTTTGCATATCACATAGTCGTTTATAATAGCCATCCAAAGCCAACAACTCCTCGTGTTTGCCCCGTTCTACGATCTCACCCTCATGCATCACACAGATCTCATCCGCATTACGGATCGTAGAGAGACGGTGGGCGATCACTACGGTCGTACGATTCTTCATCAAGTTCTCCAACGCTTCTTGTACCAAACGTTCGGATTCCGTATCCAAGGCGGATGTGGCCTCATCCAAGATCAAGATCGGGGGATTCTTCAAGATCGCACGGGCGATACTGATTCGCTGGCGTTGTCCGCCGGACAGTTTTCCACCCCGGTCGCCGATATTGGTATCGTAACCTTTCTCACTCGCTATGATAAAATCGTGAGCGTTGGCGATGCGGGCGGCTTCCTCCACCTGTTCCATCGTAGCTCCTTCCACTCCAAAAGCGATATTATTGAAGAAGGTATCGTTAAACAAGATAGCCTCTTGATTGACATTTCCCATCAATCCCCTAAGATCGAAAAGGGTGGCCTCACGGATATCCGTATCATCAATACGGATATTCCCTTTATTCACATCATAAAAGCGAGGCAATAGATCCACCAAGGTACTTTTGCCCGAACCGGATTGACCGACCAAAGCCACGGTTGTTCCTTTCCGGATATCCAGATTGATTCCTTTCAAGACCCAAGCTTCCTGATATTTAAACCAAACATCTTTATAACTGATTTTCTCTTTCAAGGCGATCTTCTTCGGATGTTCCGGATCATGGATATCCGTCTCCGCCTTCAAGATCTTATCGACACGCTCCATAGAGGCCAGACCTTTCTGGATCGCATAAACCGACTTACTTAGATCTTTCGCGGGATTGATAATGCTATAGAAAATAACCAGATAATAAATAAACGTAGGAGCGTCGATCGGGCTATTCGCACTCAAGATCAGCGTACCTCCATACCAAAGTACGATAGCGATCGTAACGGTTCCCAAAAACTCGCTCATCGGATGCGCCATTTGTTGGCGGCGATAGATACGGTTCGTCAACCGGCGGAAAGTATCATTGCTTCGCTCAAAGCGGTCTTGTATCTTCTTCTCGGCGTTAAAGGCCTTGATAATACGGAGTCCGCCTAATGTCTCCTCGATCTGGCTCATCAGGAATCCCCATTGTTGCTGTCCTTCCAAGGACTTCCGTTTCAACTTCTTACCGACTTGTCCCATTACGTAACCCGCCAACGGCAGCAGGATCAAGACGAACACGGTAAGTTGCCAACTGATAGCGATCATACCCACAAGATAGATCACGATCAGGATCGGGTTCTTGAATAACATGTCCAATGAACTCATGATGGATGTCTCAATCTCGTTCACGTCTCCGGATACACGGGCGATAATATCCCCTTTTCGCTCCTCGGAGAAAAAGCTCAACGGCAACTGCGTAATCTTCTTGTTAATCTGATTACGGATATCACGAACGACTCCGGTTCGAATCGGGATCATCGTATAAAAGGCCAGATACATGGTCGCCACTTTCAAGAAAGTCGCCACGATCAGGAAGATTCCCAACATAATCAAGGCGAACGAACCTCCGTGTACCTCTATCAGATCGGATACATACCAAAAAAAGTTATTTTTGATCAACTCCGGCAAGGCTTTCCACGACTCCCAGCTTCCCGCGTTAAAATTCCAATCCATAAAGGTGTAATTCCCCTCATCCATCTTAAACAAGATCTGAAGGATCGGGATAATCAAGGCGAAAGAAAACAGGTTCAAGATAGCGGAAAGTACATTGAACACGATGTTCAGAACCATATACTTTTTGTAAGGGGGAACGAAACGCTTTAAAATACGTATGAAATCTCTCATAAATTGATCTGTTACATTGAAGTGGCAAAGATACAAAAAGTCATCACATTTTCTTACGCATTCGCATGCAACTATTTTGCTGCCCCATTCATCAAATAAATAGAATCGTAAATAAAAATAATTTACACCATGAAAAGGATGCACTTGCAACTGTTGAAAAAAGCCAACTGCGTATTGGCGAGTTTATTAATGCTTTTAGGTTTCTCCTGCACTGACGACGAGGGAGAAGGTCCCATAATTTGTGAATATGGCACTCCTTACGCCAATTTTCAGATAAAAGGAAAAGTCGTGGATACAAACGATAATCCGATACCTAACACCCAAATACGTATAAATCGAAATGACGCAAGAATTTATCCTTACGGATGGCTGCATACCGATACCGTAAGGACCAACGCTAACGGAGAGTTTGATTGGAAGAAAACTGATTTTCCAATCCTAAAATACCGATTCATCACGGAAGACATAGATGAAGAAATGAACGGAGGACAATTCGCATCCGATACGACTCAAGTAATCTTCGACAGCGAGGAACTTACTGGAGGTGATGGATGGTACGAAGGTAGTGCCTCTAAGGAAATCAAGATCACACTTAAGGAATATGTAGATACACATACGGAACCTTACGCATTGTACACGATCTACGGAAAAGTAACTGATGATCAAGGCTATCCGCTGGCCGGAGTCGCAATCTTAACCTCACCGGCATATACCCCTACTCAAGAGGACGACCTTTCCAGCTTTCCGGCTATCACGGATGAGACCGGACGATATCAATTCACCTACGATAAGGCTACGGCTATCGAACATACCATCTACACAAAATTATCTTCGTATTGGAATGACCCAAACGCTTGCAAAACTGATTCTATTATCGTAAATTTCGCCGAAATTGAATTATCACAAGGGAAAGGGATGTTAATGGGTAAAGGATCAAAAGAAATTAACTTCCAACTAACACGCAAAAACTAGAAAATGGAAACAGTGTATCATTCCATATTAAAAGGTTTTAACTGGATTTTAGCGGGGCTTCTTTCTCTACTAGGCTTCAGCGTTACTTCCTGTGGCGCTACAGATGAGTATGGTAGCCCCTACGCAGAATACGAGTTGAAAGGAAAAGTTACAGATATGAACGGAGATCCCATCCAAGGAATAGAGATCAACTATGGGGGCATATATAATAACGTATTATCTCCCTCATATATAAGCGAAATATATAAATCACCCCAAACCCAAAAAGACGGAAGTTACGATATAAAATTCGAGGATTCCCCAATGGGTATCGTACGCATTATCGCTAAAGATATTGACGGGCCTGAAAACGGATCATTCGAGACGGATTCGATAGATGTCAAGATCGAAGGATTTGAGGGAAGTAAATCTTGGTTCCATGGGAAAGCGGAGGTTAACATCCCCGACATCAAACTTAAAGAGAAAAAAGAATAAAATATGGACAAACGCCCAAACATCAAAAAACGTATCGCCCTAGAGCTTTTTCGAAGTATCAAGAAGAACAGGGCTAAATTACATGAATTGCGTACACTCTTTTGGGAGTGTACGCTTCGTTGTAATGTATCCTGCCGTCATTGCGGGAGCGATTGCCATGTCTCGGCCTCTGTCCCGGATATGCCTGTCGAAGACTTCCTGAAAGTCATAGACGATATCACGCCTTACGTCGAGCCGAACAAAGTGCTCGTCATCTTTACCGGAGGCGAGGCGCTGGTTCGTAAGGATATCGAGAAATGCGGGTTGGAACTGTATCGCAGGGGATATCCTTGGGGGATCGTCTCCAATGGTTATCTGATGACCCGGGAACGGCTCGACTCGCTCTTGGCTTCCGGATTGCACTCGGCGACTATCAGCTTGGATGGTTTCGAGGAAGCGCATAACTGGCTTCGCCGTAATCCTAAAAGTTTCGAGAAGGCACTGAATGCCATCTGTATGTTGGCCGAGGAAAAGGAGATCATCTGGGATGTGGTGACTTGCGTAAACCAACGCAACTTCAAGGATTTGATGCTCTTCAAGGATTTCTTGATCGAGATGGGCGTAAAACGGTGGCGTATCTTTACGATCTTCCCAGTTGGACGTGCCGCGACTGAGACCGATTTGCAACTGACGAACGAGCAGTTTACATGGGTCATGAACTTCATCCGCTTCTGCCGGAAAGAGGGTAAAATACACGTTAGCTACGGCTGTGAGGGCTTCCTCGGGAATTATGAGGCAGAGGTGAGAGACTCGATTTTCCAATGCAACGCCGGTATCAATACGGCCTCTGTCCTCGCTGATGGCGCTATCTCCGGTTGTCCCAGTATACGGGCGAACTTCCACCAAGGGAACATCTATAAAGACGATTTCATTGATATCTGGAATAATGAGTTTAAACCGTATCGTAACCGCCAGTGGGCTAAAAAAGGGGAATGCGCGGATTGTAAGATGTTCCGTTATTGCGAAGGCAACGGGATGCACTTATACGATGATGAGGGGAATCTGCTCGTATGCCACTATAAAAGGCTAGTTGACAGTTGACAACTGTCAACTAATTCCTATCTTTGCCCTAGTTAATATTCTAAAATAAGCAATCGTATGAAAAACACTTTCATCCTTTGTGCCTTTCTGGCACTAAGTTCTTTTACCGTAGCCCAGCAATCCGAGAAATACCCGCTAGGCGACTATACGGAATTGACCGACACGAAACCGCATGACAGCGACGAGATCTGGGACAAGTTATCGGCCCCAACCCAATTAAGCTGGGGCACGACCGATATACGATATCCGAAACTCAGTATTCCCGATGTCAAGAAAAGCAATCGCTGGCAGACGAAAGCATGGAAAGGGGAACGGGTAAACGCACAAGCCGTGTTATGGACCAAGGTGGGACTCGAGGATGCCTCTATCACCGTGAGCGACTTAAAGAGCGGTTCTTCCATCATCCCATCCTCCGCTATCATGACGAACTTTGTCCGTTACGTCATGACCGATGAGTTGAATAAAGACCGTAAAGGCGGTTGCGGCCACCGAGAGAATAAGGCGGAATGGGATTCCTCCGTCGTAGCCGATGTATTGGATATCGTAAAGATCCGTGATATCAAGGCACGCACCACCCAGCCGATCTGGATGAATATCTGGGTACCTCAATCCGCGAAAGCCGGTAAATATAAAGGGACATTGACCGTCACGGGAAAAAATGCCTCCCCCATGGAATTACAAATAGAAGTGGACGTATTGAACCGCACACTTCCCGCCCCGAAGGACTGGGCTTTCCATCTGGACTTATGGCAGAACCCGTATTCCGTGGCCCGTTACTACCAAGTTCCTCTTTGGAGTAAAGAGCATTTCGACGCTATGCGCCCGATCATGAAGATGTTGGCGAACGCCGGACAGCGCGCTATCACCACCAGTATCATGCATAAACCTTGGGCCGGACAGACCGAGGATCATTTCGACAGCATGATCACCCGGATCAAGAAGATAGACGGCACTTGGGCATATGATTACGCCGTCTTCGACAAATGGGTGGAATTCATGATGAACGAGATCGGTATCGATGATATGATCAGTTGCTACACCATGATCCCTTGGGCTTTATCTTTCGATTATTACGACGAGGCGACAAATCGTGTACAATTTCTCAACACGAAACCGGGTGACGCCGCTTACGCAGACTATTGGGATACTTTCCTAAAAGATTTCTCCCGCCACCTTCGCGAGAAAGGCTGGTTCGAGAAAACCGCCATCTCTATGGACGAGCGTCCGATGGAGGCGATGCGTGAGGCGATCAAGGTTATCAAGCAAGCCGATCCGGAGTTCAAGATCACGCTGGCCGGAAATTATCATCCGGAAATTCAATCGGACTTATACTATTTAAGTATTCCCTATGGGCATAAATTCCCAGAAGACGTAAAGGCTGCCCGTGATAAAGCGGGACAGATCAGTACCGTTTATACCTGTTGCGCGGAAGCGTTCCCGAATACCTTCACCTTCTCCGACCCGGCGGAAGCGGCATGGACGGTCTTGCACGCCGTAGCCGGAGGTTACGACGGTTATCTACGTTGGGCAGTTAATAGCTGGACCGCCGATCCTCTGCGTGACTCGCGTTTCCGCACTTGGGCGGCAGGCGATACATACAGTATTTATCCCGGTCCACGCAGTAGCATTCGCTTCGAACGTTTGGTCGAGGGTATACAAGATTGCGAGAAGATCCGCATCCTCCGGGAAGAGCTGACAACGAAAGGAGCTAAAGGCAAACTCGAGAAGTTGAACAAGACGGTTGCCAAGATCACTCCGGAAGGTTTATCCGAGACACAAGAATCCGCTACGCAGATGGTTAATGAGATTCATAAACTTCTGAATACATTATAAATAGTACCGGACGCCGACTGCGCAGTCGGCGTCCCCTAAATATATCATCAAACCCCTACAATGTTTGATATTCATCAAAAAACGAAATCCTTACCTCCGATACCTTTCTTTTTCTTTGTCCGCCTCGATTCCTTCGCCTATTTTTGGGGCACTGAAAAACACAAAAACCATTCTATATGAACAAACTATTAATGGGCGCATGCCTTACGATGGCCATGCAAGTAGGGCACTCCCAAACCTTGCCGCAATTGGGTAAAGATCCTATCGAGAAAATCGTAGCCGCCATGACTGCCGAAGAGAAAGTATCCCTGTTAGTCGGAACCGGAATGCCCGGGTTCGGCGGCCAATCAGCCGTAGTCGGCAGCACGCAAAATATAGTGCCGGGAGCCGCCGGAACGACCTTCCCGATCGAACGTCTGGGAATCCCCGCTATCGTAGTGGCCGACGGTCCCGCCGGATTACGTATCTCCCCGACTCGCGAGGGGAACGAGGCGACCTATTATTGCACGGCATTCCCGGTCGCTACCTTGCTAGCCTCCACATGGAACACCGCATTGGTCAAAAACGTAGGCAACGCCATGGGCGACGAGGTGAAAGAATACGGTTGCGACGTACTCTTGGCCCCCGCGCTGAATATCCACCGAAGCCCTCTCTGCGGACGTAACTTCGAGTATTATTCCGAAGATCCCTACTTGACGGGCCGGATAGCGACAGCGATGGTAAACGGTATCCAAAGCAATGGCGTGGGAACCTCCATCAAGCATTTCGCCGTCAATAATCAAGAGACCAACCGGACAGGAACGGATGCCCGCCTCACCCCTCGTGCCTTGCGGGAGATTTACCTAAGAGGTTTCGAGATGGTCGTAAAAGAGGCAAGCCCGTGGACGGTCATGTCTTCCTACAATAAGATAAATGGTGAGTATGCCTCCGAAAGCCGTGATTTGCTAACGACCATCCTCCGTGACGAATGGGGTTTTAGCGGCCTTGTCATGACCGACTGGTTTGGCGGCAAGAACGCCCCCGCCCAGATCCACGCCGGAAACGATCTGCTGATGCCCGGCCGGCCGGACCAGAAAGAGGCCCTCCTAAAAGCGCTTGAGGACGGTTCTCTCTCTATCGACGACGTGGATACGGACGTAACCCGTGTATTACGACTGATTCTTCAAGCCCCCCGCTTTGCCCAATACGCCTATTCCGACAAACCGGACCTGAAAGCTCACGCCGAGGTAACCCGTGCGTCCGCTTCCGAAGGTATGGTTTTATTAAAGAATACGAATAATGCTTTGCCGCTGGCCCCGGGTATCAAGAAGATAGCGGCTTACGGTACCACCTCGTACGATTTTATCGCCGGAGGCACCGGCAGTGGCGACGTGAACGAGGCTTATACCGTATCCCTCGTGGAAGGTCTGGAGAACGCCGGTTATACCATGGACGCCGAAGTGAAAGCCTTATACGAGAAATACAGTACCGAGGAAAAGGCGAAACAGCCGAAAGAAACGAGTCCCGCCGCCGCTTTCTTCAACCACCCTCGTATCCCGGAGTTCGTTCCGGATGCCGCAGGGCTGGCCGCTAAGGCGAAAGAGGCGGATATCGCCTTCGTTACGATAGGCCGTAGCTCGGGAGAGTTCCAAGACCGGAAGATCGAGGGAGATTTCAACCTGACGGAGAATGAGCGAGCGTTGATCCAATCGGTTTCCGACGCTTTCCATAAGGAAGGGAAGAAGGTGGTCGTAATCTTGAATATCGGGGGCGTGATCGAGACCGCCAGCTGGAAATCGGAACCGGACGCCATCCTATTGGCTTGGCAAGCCGGGCAGGAAGGGGGTAACACGGTAGCCGATATCCTGTCCGGAAAGGTGAATCCTTCCGGTAAGCTCCCGATGACTTTCCCCGTGAGCATCGCCGACGTAGCCTCCACGAAGAATTTCCCGGACGCTTCGGGTATCGACCTGAAAGAAATGTTAGCCGGTTTCATGGGAGGAGGCCCGGAGCATACGGATCGTAAGAATATTGACTATACCAACTACGAGGAGGGTATCTACGTGGGCTACCGTTACTTCGATACATTCAGCGTGCCCGTCTCCTATCCGTTTGGCTACGGACAGTCGTATACAACTTTCAATTATTCGAGCTTGAAAGTGTTCATGGGCGATACGGACTACAGCATCAGTTGCACGATCACGAACAATGGCCCGGTAGCCGGGAAGGAAGTGGTCCAGCTATATATCTCCGCCCCCGGCAAGAGCATGGATAAACCGGCGAAAGAGTTGAGAGGTTTCGTCAAGACCCAACTCCTCCAGCCGGGGGAGAGCCGTGAGATCATCTTCAAGGTGAAAGATACGGATCTGGCCTCCTTCGACGAGAGCGCCAGTCATTGGGTCGTAGAGTCCGGTAAATATGAGGCGCAGATCGGTTCCTCCGCCGCCGACATCCGCCTAAGGGATTCCTTCAACGTGAAGGGGCGGGTAACGGAGAAGGTTCATGCGGTACTGTTGCCCGGCGAGAGGATCGATCTTCTGAAAAGATAAGCCCGGAGGTATCTACCTAGTTATCGGGAGGGCGGGGTATCAACCTCGCCCTCTACTTATTTAATCACCCGATTGTTCCGGCTTCCTGAAAGTAAGGTAGGTCTCCACACGCCCCTCCAGCTTCGCCTCCATGGTCCCTTGCTCCGACACGAAGAGATATTTGTCCTTTTTCTCCTCCTCGGTCCATGTATCGGGAGTGTAGGGAGCGATCTTCCGGTCGCCGGCAGTCCTCATGAAATAGATAGCGGGCAGAAGGCCGTTCAGTTGGATCTGGTTCGGGTCGATATAGCGTTCCTCGTATTGTCGCGAGAAACGCGAGCTCACCCTCTCCAGCCGGAAGCGGTCGAGATTATTCATAAACAGGTAATCCGTGCCTTCATCTCCCGGCAGGGAGGTGTAGATCATAGATGAGACTTTCACGGCACCGGCCGGTGTCGTGTACAAATAATAGAAATATACAGTCCATGTATTCTTGGAGCGGGTTTGAAGGGTATGTGTCTCCTGCAAGGAATGCAAGGCCCAAAATCCCGGGGGTGTGCATCTCACCCTTTGTACGAATTTATCCTTCGCGATTTCCACTCTTCCCCGGATCTCCAGAAAGTCCTTATAGGCCACTGCCTCTATTTCCTCGTTTGTCATTGATGGCGTAAACATGATTATTTTTAATTTTTAAGGTAAAGAGACATAAAGGTACGATTATAAATGGGGATTCCAAGGGTTTCAAGGAAATGTGGATGAAAGAAAGACAAAAAAGAGAGGCGAACTCGTACCCTTATCTTTTTTATTCCATATATTCGTGATGAAAATCCCCTAAGACCCATTTAAAAGAGAGATAGCGTGACTCCCGATTTTCTTTGGACGCTTATCATGAACCATATCCCGGTGCTGAAGGGTGCATGATAGGGATATTGGAAAAATAAAATATATGGAACTATAAAACCTTCTCCATTTCATACGATAAGATTCAATGGAGAAGGTTTTCGGACTATATAGGGCATTCAAGGAAAGACTTCGCCTGTTTCTATATCAACGGAAAACCTCACCTGTTTCTTATTGCCTTCATAATAAAGTATATCACATTTATATTCCCAAAGATTTCCGCTTTTATTTTCTATAGAAACCGTCAATTGTGCATTCCTTTGCATATTTTCCTTCAAAATCCGAATAGGAGAAATCCACTTAGACTCCGATCTGCTTAAATCAAAACGAGATAAATCCCAATCGCGGCTAAGAAAAATTGCTTCCTCATAGGAGATCGATTCATAATTTACCGAAGCCAATTTTTCATATAAGCGTGAACTATAAAATTCCTTTATATCCTTTCCTGTCGAAGAAACTACCAAACAAGAGTCCGTATACGTATTATAAAATAGAATTGACTCATCATACCACTTATAAAAACGAATATCTGAGTATGGATCAGAGTCCGTCTCCTCATATCTATTTATGCCATTTTGATCGTTCAATATCAACACATCTTTTTTTATCTCTTGATTTCTTGATAGAAAAGCTAAATTGGCTACATAGCCCCAACGCATAGTCAATATATCCTCCAAACGAACAAGGTCAACCTCATACGTCTTATATCCTCCATAGCCTTCATGGATCGTAAGGTTCAAGTCGATCGAAGTATCACCACTCCAAGAATCAGTTATCCCACTCTCCTCATCACATACATATATTTTCAGTTTTTTATCTTTCAATCCAGTAAAGAAATAAGAGTTTTTATCTTTTACGACCGTAGCCTGCGATGCCTTTACTCCCCCATTGAAGTACAAATAGCCATATTGCTTTCCTCCCGGATTATCATAGAATGTAAATAAAAGTTTATCTCCATAAGTTTCCCATCTAAAATCAAAAACACTAGCTTTATCAAAGTCATCTTTAAAATGATGGATCAATTCAATAGAACCATCTATTAAATAGAGCAAAAAACTTGTTATGCCTGATGTTTGAGATACTTCCCTCGTATTATAAACATGAACAAAGAAAATATATCCTGTATTCACCTTGACAATATGACAAATCTTAAGTCCTTTGGTTTCCTTTGGCAATTCAAAAGAAGAATTCCATTCCCCGATTAACCCCGTGAAATCATTGCCAAACAGCCCCATCCACAGCTTCTCGTTTTTAACATAAGCTAGCCATGTCCCCTCTTTACAGAAAGACTCCTTATCAAATCCCGCCGTATCCTTTAAGAAAGGGAGAATCTTCTCAAACTGGTAATCCCACGGAGTTCCTGCGGAAGGTAATAATGGCTCCTCATTTTCTACTATATCCTCTTGCTCTCCACAAGAAACACAAAACACAAAAAAGAAAAACACCCACAAATATTTCACCATTATAATAAAAAATTATCCCCTCCCGTGCCTCCTCCGGTCGTCGGTTAACAAATAAAAGAAGCGTGGAGACCATTGTCTATCACTGTACTGAGGCTCTGGACTGCCCTTACCCAATAATAAGACAATGATCCCACGCCTTATGCAGGTATATAATCTATCCATGAATGGGTAGGTATATAACAGATAAAGCGCAGGAGCCATTTTCCTATTATCTTGGGTAATGAAATTGTCCAGATTCCAGTACAAGATAATATCGAAACGCTTCTACGTTATTTTTCCAATACATCGCAAAGATCGTGTTTTTTTAAAACATTCGCAAAACAATCAGATTCTTAATGTCTCTTAGCCCTAAGAAATGCCCTCGAAGGGTGAAAAATGACTTCTTAGGGCTAAAAGATAGTTTTTCAACCGTGAAAAGTGATTTCCTAGGCCTAGGAAGGGACTTTCAAGGCCGCGAAACCATTTCTTAGGCCTAAAAAGCCTATTTTCACCCTTGAAAAGTCATTTTTTAGGCCTAAGATGATTATTCGCGCCATTCAATCCCCATTTTTTAGGCCTAAGAAGCCCTTATTCAGTAAATATCCCTAACTTAGAGAAGTTTTTAAACTCTAAATCAAATTTACCATGAGTACTTACACAAAAATCAAGACACTTCCGCTCTCTCTTTTCAACAACGCGGAGTACCTCTCCTTCATGAACCACGTCCTCGACCTAGCCAACGGAAACAGCGGTGGCGGCGATTCCGAGTCCCCCGACGAGATCTCCCTGCTGACCGGCAGCGACGGCATCCCCGAGCTGGGCCTCACCAAAGAATTCCTCGATACCTACGAGGCAGACCTCCTCGCCATGGCCGACGTGGTGGACGAGAGCCGCACCTCGCAGGAGACCGAGCAAATGGCCTTGCACGATACCAACCGCGACAACCTCGCCATCTATATCATCACCCGCATCTCACGGGCCGGTACCCTCCCGCTGGAGGCCGAGCGTGACGCAGGCAAGTACCTATACAAGATCATCAAACCCTATAACGGCATCGCCCGCCTCCCCATGGCACAGGAGACCGCCAAGATAAAGGGCCTCTTGCTGGATTTGCGCAAGGACGAGAACAAGCCGTACGTCACCACCCTCGGCCTCGACGCTTACCTGGCCGAGCTGGAGAAAGAGAATAACGCCTACGACCGCCTGTCGCAGCAACGCGTCCAAAACCGGACCACCTCCAAAAAGGAAAGCGGCACCAACCTGCGCAAGCGGATCGACGTGTATTATGACGATCTCACCCTGCTGGCCCAGTCCCATAGCGTAGCGAAGCCGTCCGAGAAGGCAACCGCCTTCATCGCCGCCCTCAACCAGCTGATCGCCGAGACCACCGCCGCCTACAACCAGCGCATGGCCTCCGCCAAGAAACCGGCGCCCGCTCCCGAGCCTACACCCGAGCCTACGCCCGGCGGAGACTCCGAGAGCCCGGACGAGATCTAACCGTCACGTCCCTCCCTCCCGACGCGGAAGTGGGAAATAAAAAGAGAAGGAAAACAATTCCCCTTCTCTTTTTATTCCGTATATTTGCGAAGGGAAGTTACGAAAAGAGTGTAATTTATTGGAAATGAGCGTAGGTTAATTGCTCTTGATAGTAATAGGTTACGATTTAGTTAGTTATCTACTGCATTATCCTTCTGCGCGTTGCGTAACCTTCAAAGAACTCTTCGTATGCAAAAGTAGCTATTTAATTCGAGATTTTGATATAAACTCCCGTTTTTTATCCCCTCATTCATAAGAATTTTCCGTAAAAGCGGTATTGTCCGTCGGCACACCATTGCCCAAAACGAGTTTGGAACAAACGTGTGCCGACTACCGCATAGCTGGAGAAAAGGGCATTGCCTCACGCCTAAACGATGTTTAGACAGATGAAGCAATGCCCCTTTCTTTTGCGCCTATGCCAAGAGGTGCTTTTACGGGTTTTCAAATGATTTTTCTTTTTTCGCTGTCTCTTTTGCCGGAAGCGGAAAGTGAATGCAGAGTGTGTCAGCCTGCCCCATGAATGAAACAGGCGCCCACACACAGCCGGACAAACCGGGAAGAATGATTGTTGCCACCCGGCTGAACAAGTTCCGTCGGATCGGAAACAATCATACTTCCTTTGTTGTGGTTTGCCCTTTTCACGCTTCCGGTGATGTCTTTTTCCTTTTGGTGATTCTTTTTTTTACGGATTTTCCCCTGAAGTTTTTTTCTACACAATCTGCCTCTGTTTTCGTTTACCTCCATTTTGCGCCTTTCAGTAAGCCGCATCAGTCAGTCATTTTCGTTCTGGGCGCAAAGGTAATTCCGGGATTGGACGGGAAAGCAAGGTCAAGCCTCCTGTTTTCGGTAAAAATCTCCAGCCCTGCGGGTAGTATTTTGACCGAAAAACCTTGCATTCCCTAATCCCTACCTTTTCAAGCACCCGAAACGAAAACGACCGATGCGACAGAAAGACGCATAAAAAAAATGTCGGATAAACGAGAGGCAGATAAGATAGTTTGAAACTCAACTCCCTCAGCTCTTGAATCCGCATTAAAAACAAAAAAATCAAAAACAGCGAAGATATGACGGCAACGGCAAATTTCAGACAAATGGCGCAACACATCGGGTTGGCGATATGCGGCTTGATGATGCGCACCGCCTTCGGGGTGTTCGGCATCCTTTGGGGCATCATCAGAGAGATTGTAAACGGAGTGTTCCGAGTGGCGATAGGTGTAATCGTGGCTATCCTTTCCACCATTGCCTTCTTTGGCTTCATCCTTTGGTTATTCACCCTTTAACCCTTACCGACATGGCAAAAAGAAACAGCAAGACGGCAGCGCAGCAGTGCAGATATTACGAGGTGGACAACATCTTCGTGTATATGGTGGAAACGTACATCAACGGCAATTTTGAAACTTTCCGAAGATTGTACCACGAACTGAACAAGGACGCACGGAGGGATTTCATGGACTTCCTTCTCAGCGAGGTAGAGCCGACCTATTGGAGAGAGATACTGAAACAGATAATCTAAAAATGACAGCGATATGAAAGGAACAGACCATTTCAAGAGAACGATATATATGTACTTGGAACAGCGTGCGGAGGAAGATGCGCTATTTGCAAAGAAGTACCGCAACCCTGCCAAGAACATGGACGAGTGCGTGACCCACATTCTGAACTATGTGCAGAAAAGCGGTTGCAACGGTTTCACGGACGGAGAGATATTCGGGCAAGCCATCCACTACTATGAGGAAAACGAGATAGAGGTGGGCAAACCGATGGACTGCCAAGTGGTTGTGAACCACGTTGTGAAACTCACGGCAGAGGAAAAGGCGGAGGCACGTCAGAACGCTGTCCGCAAATACCAAGAGGAGGAACTCCGCAAGTTGCAGAACCGCCACAGACCGTCAGCGAGAAAAGAAAACCAACCCCAACCCTCATTATTTGATTTAGGCTTATGAAACCGAAGACCAAGATACAGAAAGAGGTGGCAAGACTTTCCGCCAACCTTCGCCCCATATCAGCGACACAAATAGATTGGGCATACCGCCACTGCGTTGAGCATATCGGCTACCGCACCAAGAAAGGGAACATCACCTGTTCCGACTGCGGTCACGAGTGGCACAGCGACAGCGGACTATGCGACACCCTTGAAGGCTGCACCTGCCCCAAATGCCATGCCGAACTCAAAGTGCAGGACACACGCAGACGCATCTACAAGGAAACGCAGAATTTCAGCGTGATAACCA
Source organism: Parabacteroides sp. 20_3 (assembly GCF_964238835.1). Taxonomy (NCBI): domain Bacteria; kingdom Pseudomonadati; phylum Bacteroidota; class Bacteroidia; order Bacteroidales; family Tannerellaceae; genus Parabacteroides; species Parabacteroides sp. 20_3. The sequence goes on from NZ_CAXSNO010000004.1 coordinate 479,327, forward strand.
CCTGCAAAGGGTATCAGGTAATCCGCGTGGCGCAGGTCAGATGCGAGAGCAGGAAAGGCGAACCGATGCGTTTCTACTGCCACGAGGTCGTGCAGCGTTGGATTTCACCCGACGGCAAGGTTACGGACATGGCGTTGCTCCGTGGCTTCCTTTTCTGCTATTGCGATGTGTGGGCATTAGGCAGCGATATGGAGGTAAGACCGCACAACAGCCTATACGATGATGTGGTGGCAAGAAGCTGTGCATATCCAAAGATGAGGATATTGCCCCAACTCAGACGTAACGGCTTCAAGGGCGATTTCCACGGCATCTCCCCCGTGCGTCTTTTCAAAGCCTTGCTTTCAGACCCAAGAATTGAAACCCTTATGAAAGGCGGTGAGATTGAGGTCATGAAACACTTTCTTTTCAATACCCGTACTGCCGATGAATGTTGGGCATCATATCTGATTGCCAAGCGTCACAAGTATCAGATAGACAACCTCTCAATGTGGTGCGACTATCTGCGTATGCTCAAAAAACTCGGTCAAGACCTCCGTAACCCGAAGAACATCTGTCCCGAAGATTTCATGGCGGCACACGACAACGCAACCCGAAAAATTGAAGCCATACACGAGAAGGAAAGAGCCGCAGAGCAACGCCGTTGGGAGATTGAAAGGCGTGAGCGTGAGCAACAGCGACAACTCCAACGAAAGAAAGATGCGGAGGATTTCATCGCCAACAAATCCAAATTCTTCGGCTTGGTAATCACGGACGAGGAAATAATCGTCAAGGTGCTTGAAAGCATAGACGAGTATTACAACGAGGGCAAGACGCAGGGCATCTGCGTGTTTGGCAGTGGATACTACAAGAAAGCCGACACCCTCATACTATCGGCAAGGATTGGCGATGAGATTATTGAAACCGTAGAGGTGGACTTGCGAACCCTCGAAGTGGTGCAGTGCCACGGCAAGCACAACCAGGACACCGAATATCACGAGCGCATCATAGACCTTGTGAACAAGAACGCCAACCTTATCCGTGAGCGGATGAAAGCGGCATAGCATAACCCCTAAAACAACATTGATATGGAAGTAAGAATTGAAAGTATGATTTGTGTGTGGGATGATGCAATCCCCACGATGTTCCTTGAATTTGTGAACCTCCTCACTCTCACAACGAGTGAGGGGGAATTGAGAAAGAGCGTAAAGGAGTTTGCCGAGAAGCACGAACTTGACAAGTTTTTCCTTTACGGCTTCGGCTCACACCATTTCTACCTGCACCAACGCTACACAAGCAACCCCGAAATGGTGATGAAGAACAGAGTTCTGTCAGTACATTTTTAACCATCTAAAAAGCAACATTATGACAACACGAATGACCATCAACGGAGTAAGCACCTGCGCGGAAGCAGGTACGGAGAAATACGAGCGTTTCCAATCGGGTATCGGAAGACGCAGGCGGACACTTGTGCAGTACGACTACCGCCACCCCATAGACAGAGAATTGTTCTCTTGTGTCAAACCCACGTTGGACGAGTGCCGAGCCGCACGGGACAAGTGGCTGAACGCAAAGAAGGGAAAGGAGGACAGACTATGAACACGACCTATCAAACGCTGATAGTCAAGTTCAGCGAACCTATCACGGCATTGGACGGTATCTTTGACGATACCGGAGCGTGGGGAACGGACACCCTCAAGGGGTGGATAGATGATTACGAAAGCACACGTTTCACCGCCACCGACAGCCATACGGCAGTCATCACGAGCGAGTACAATATGGAATGTGTGAAAGAGTGGCTACAACGGCAGACCCCCATTTCCGAAATGCGAGAATTTTGAACGGGATGGCGGTGTCCGCACCGCCAATACTTAAAACCCTAAAAACAAAAGATATGATAGCCAAGACGATATTACAGCAGATAGGCGGAAAACGCTTCACCGCCATGACAGGTAGCCGTGATTTCATAGATATGGGCAACGGCTTACGGATGAGCCTTGCAAGGAACAAAACAAGTGCCAACCGCCTTGACATCATCTATGACGAAGGGGCAGACCTCTACAATATGCGCTTCTACCGCAGGACGTTCAGCAAAAAGACCTTTGAGTGCAAGACAAAGGACATTGCCGTACACGAGGGTATCTATTTTGATATGCTGGAGGAAATGTTCACGATGGTGACGGGACTTTACACACGCTTTTGAGTGGCGGGGCGGCGAGAGCCGCCCTACTTTCTTTCAGTGAGCATGATGGCGGACAAAGAAAGTAGCAAAGAAACCTTTGTCCAATCTGCGATAACTAAAAAATCCGCAAGTAAAACTTGCGGAGGCTATATATTGGGTCGTTATTTTTTGGTGGAGGGGAATGATAATCTCGAACCGTTGAACTACACATTTCTGCTTCGTCTCCATTTCCCCCAACGATTTGATACGTTCAATCATTTTTGTTGTTCCTTTCTGAATTTTCCTAAATACTTTCTTCATAATTTCGCTATACTTTTTATGGTTAATAACTATGTTTTGTATTGCTCTCACAACACTTACAACTTGAAGTGTTATTTGGAAACCGATAGGCAAAAATGGCTCAACGATGTCAATTAACGAGAAAATCCTACGATAATCTATCAAGTGATAGAGCAAAAGACGTGCCAAGTTAAATATGGCACGTCTTTTGCCAGTTTTGTCAGTCCTTTTATGGGATATACAACAGCGCAAACTCCGCCTTTCTCCGTTTGAGCAGCATGGCGTGGCGTTTTCCTTTGTAGTTGCAGAAGGCTATATACTCACGGTAGATGTTCCTGTCACCAGCTTCCAGCTTCTTGATTAAGGTGCTTTTGGGGATTGTTTTGCTGCCTAACAGCTTCGCCGGTCCCACATTGTAAGCTAACGTGCCAAGCAAAATCGAATCAACCCCGAATTTACGGAACATGGCGACAAATTTGCGCAGGTCTTTCCGCAAAAGTTCATCCGCATCCCGTTTTGTCATGGTTCGTGCCGAATACTTCTCGTTTGGCAAAAGTTTGTGACCCCAACCGACGTATGGGTAGTGTTTTTCTGAGTGCCAGCCTTCAAAGTAGCGGCAGCATAAAAAAGCACGTTCCATAAGCGGCAGTCGGTAGATTGCCGCCTGCCCGTCCGTTCCCTCTTGGCGGCTGATCTGCGCGGACACAGAACAGACCGTCAGAAGTGAACAGAGCATTGTCATGAATACACGCATCATTTCAACAAGGGGCTGAAGTTGCCGATGGGAACGATGGTAAGATCGTCGTCCTTTACATTCCTGTTGTTGAAGTCAAATTCCAGTTCGTAGGAGTTGCTAAAGTTATCCTCCACCACCACGATGAAATTATGCGCCTCATCACCCGCCGCCGTGTAGTACAGGCGGAATTTTTCGTTCTCCAGCAGGTAGCGGTCGTTAGGCAGGAAGGTGATGCCGTTATCCATTTTGAGCGAGCCTTCCCCCTCGAACTGGAAATAGCGGATGGTATAGAGCGTACCCGAAAAGTCGCCCTCCTTTTTCAGTTCACAGCGGATTTCCACTGTCTGCCCCTTTACTACCTTGTTCGGCACGGGCATGACCTCCACCGTGAAGGGATAGGACTGCTGGATGTCCATGTCATCGTCACATGACACGAGGGTGAATGACATGGCGGCTATCAGGCATAACGCCACTGCCTTGAATATTGATGTTCTCTTGTTTCTGTTGTTCAGTATGTTCATTGTTCTTCGATTTTTAGATGGTTGTTTTTCTGTTTTTTCGTTGTCAGTTGCAGGTACTCGTTCAAGTCCTTGCAACCGTCATAGAGGGAGGAACGGTCGGTGACACGTTCCCCGTATCGCATGGTAAGTGCGGCAAGCGTCCGCCGTCCGGCTTCGTCACGGTCGAGGAAGCAGCCGATGCGCCCGTATCCGTCCAGCAATCCCGCCGCCTTCTCCACGTTGGCGACTGAGTTCAGCACAAGACAGTCAGCGTTACCGGTTACACCAAGCGTCACGGCAGAGAGAAAGTCCATGAAGCCCTCGAACACGAGGCACTCGTCAGCCGGGATGTCATTCGCCTTTACCAGTGATACAGACTTCGGAGGTATGCAACCCTTGAAATATCGGCTTCTGACTTCATAGCCACCTGCCATGTTCGGAAAGCCAACGGCAAAATACCGTTTCCCACGCACACCGTAGTTCAAGCGGCAGCAGTGACGGGATGCGATGGCGTAAGGGATGCCCCGTTCCTCTAAATACTCCGTCAGCAGTGAGCGGAGCAGCGGAGCGACCTCCACATCCTCAAAAACGGATTCGGTCGGCTTCGAGAGATAGACGGGCTTTTCCCATCCGGCAACCGTCATATTGGCGGCTTCCGCTATGAACTTCGCTTGCTTCATGAAGTCATCGCTTTGCAGAAACTCCCCGGCAAGCGTGAAGATGTCGCCGCCCTTGCCCAAACCGAAGTCGTACCAGAGCTGTTTCGCCACGTTCACACGGAAAGAGGATGTGCGCTCGCCCCTGTACGGGGCAAGATACCACAGCTCGTTACCGCTCCTTCTGACAGGCTCATGCCCCAGCCGTGCGAGAAAATCCGCAAGCGGCATCCTTCTGACAGCATCTATTTCCGTCCTTTCCATGCCCGTGTCAGTTGATGATGAACTTGATACCGACCCCGAACTGCGTGTGGAACTTCCGTGTGTCGCCACCCCAAAGGCAACGCTCCCGCAGGTTGGCAAGCAGGGCGATACGGTCTGCCACGTAACACTCCACATCGAGCGTCAGCGCACCGCCGTAGATGAAGGCGTCCCGGTCGTGCAGCGTGGAGCCGTCATGCAGCACCTTCTTCCCCCAATTTACCGCCTCATATCCGGCGAGAGCCGAAGCCCCGGCATAGACGAAAACAATCTTTCGGGCGTCCGACAGTATCTTGAAGTAATAGCCGCCCTCCGCCGTGAACTGCGCCACGGGTATCTTGGTGTCCTTGTAGGGATTGTTCTTCAACAGGTATTCGCCACCGAACACCCACTTGTTCCCCTTCTTCGTGTAGGTGGAGAGAGCCGCCCCGAAGCTGTACCCGCCGTCCTTGCCGCCGAGATTGAAGCCGTCCGCCATGTCCGCCCTCACCTCGATGCCCTGCATCTTCGGCAGACACCGCTGGGCGTGCGCCTGCCCTGTAAAAAGGGCAAGCGACGCGATGATTATTGCGATGTACTTTCTCATGGTCAGCGTACTTGAAGTTCGTTGATGGTACCCGCGCGTACCAAATCCTCGTTCTCAATCACGAAGGACTGGTGACGGCCGCCGTTCTTCTCGTTCAATTCCACCACGAGGCACTTGTCATCGGGGATGGTGAACTTCGCCATCGTGAAGACCGTGCGCTCGCTCTTTTTGCCCGGCACGAGGGTGGCGTAGTTCTGCGCGCGGAGCGGCAGAATAATCTGCTCCTGCACGGCAGTACGCTTCGCAACCTTCTTGTCCACGATTTTCCAAGTGATGTAGTCCACATCGAAAGGCACGTTGCTCTGGTTCTTTATCTCCGTGTGGAAATAAAGCAAGCCGTTGTGCGTGTAGATGCCTTTCAACAGGTATTGGATGCCGAAACGCTTGCAGCCGATATGCTTCACCTCGCGCTTGTTCTGTTTGTGGATGGACTTCATGATAAGGCGCACCAGCATCGGGCTTTCGCTGCCCAGCTCTTTCAGATAGATTTCCTGCGCGTTGTTCGGGCGGTTCACCGTGCTGCCGTCATGGATGAAGTCGCACATCTCCACGTTGAGCAACAGCGGTTCGGCGGCGTACTTCACGTTGAAGGTGTAGAAACTGCCGTCCTCCGTGATGACGGACATATTCGTTTCGTTGGGAAAATTCCTTACGGTAGCCTTCACACGGATGATGTTCTCCGCTCCGTCGGCTTTCCCGGCAATCAGGTCGGGCGAGCCTAAATCGACATAGCGCACCTCCGCCGGAAAAATGACGTGGACGGTCTTGTCGTAGGTCACTTCCAGACCGTGCGGCGGTATCATGCGGTCGAAGGTCAGCTTGCGTGACAGCCCGTGATATAGGTCGCCGTCCGCCTCCTTCTGCGGATAGACCTCCTTCGTCAAGGTCGGTTGTTCACTTCCGTTGGTCGTTTCAACGGTTACATTCTCCTGCGCGTTGGCAGTTATGATGCCCATAGCGAGGGCAAACATGATGATTACTTTTCTCATTACTTTTGGATTTTAGTGGTAATTTTTATTGTTTTCAATATTTTTCTTGGTAAAGCATGACCCTGTACCCGGCTTTCAGATGCACCTTGACGGTTCGCATCTTTTTGGCGATGTACTGGCTCGTGCCTTGTATCAGCCCCTTGCCCAAGTCGGAGGCGAGCTGCGCCCCGGCATTGGTGGAGATGTTGATGCTGCTTCCCAGCGAGCCGCCCATGTTGGCGGCGACCTCCCGGACGGCGTTCATCTCCATCGAGTTCGGGATGAAGATGCCGGGCTGTCCGTCCGTGTCATAGACCGCAAGCTCCACGGGGATAATCGTGCCGTCGTATTCCAGCGAGGTAATCTCGATGTCGAGCCGCTCACCCTGTATCTTGCCCGTGCCGACCACCACCGCACCCCGGGGTATTGTCCTGCCTGCCACCGCCATAGGCTCCAGCAGGCGCAGCCTTACCGTCTGCCCGTCCGTCACGCTCTGCGCCCCATGCACGCACGCCGGTATGGTGTTCCTGTCCAATACCTCCGCCGTGCCGACAGCCGTGTTGAAACCCCGGTTGCGTTCCTGCGATAAGGCGGCGACAAACTCCGCGTTACTCATAGGCTGTGAGAGTGAAGAAACTACTTGATGCTCCACCTGTCTGATAGGCATTGCCTTGTTCTTCTTCCCTTTCTGCACGGTAGTTGGCTCTGCCCTCTGTTCCGCCGATGGCTGTCCTCCGTTCTGACCGCCCATGTACTTTGCCGCCAGCTCGTAGGACTTCTCCATAAGAGCCACCTGCTCGTCCATAGAGGAAGCCTTGCCCCTCTCGCTTTCCAGTTCCGACTCCAGCGATGCGATGCGCTCCAACAATTCGTCCATCTCCGCATTGTCGTTTTTCGGCTGGTCGTAGAAGTTTCCGAGCGTGGCGTTCAGGTCACGGTAGGCGGCTGCGGAGGACTGGATGGTCTGCGGCGTGGCTGGCTTTGCCCTTTCTTCCTTGCCGCCCGGATTGGCGAGGTCGAAGTCCACTCCGTTCTCCGTTCCCGCTATCTCGCGGTCGAACATGTCGCCCAGCTGCCCGATGGCACGGTTGCGGCTCTCCTGACGCTCTTCCATCTCCCCATGCTCGTAGGCTTTCAGCTTGTCGCCGATAATCTGCCGGTTCGCCTTGTCAGCGTCGGGCATCTCGGTGTTGTATCCGTCCGTTCCCGGCGGTTGCTCCTTGCCGGAGGACGGGGCGAATATCAGCCACATCGCCCCGATGAACACCAACACCATAGCGGGCAGCACGATCATCTTCTGCCGTTTCAGCCGTTGCGCCTCTGTCAGCGGTTCGCGCTCCTTTTTCGGTTTCCCCGTTTCGGGAGCAGCTTTGTTCTCTTTCGTCGGTTCATTCTTTGTCTGTTCCATATAAATAAGGTGTTAAGTGATTGCCTGTTTCCGCCGGGGTCGGCAGTTCCACCCGTCCGGCGTGTCCCGTTTCCATATGTGAGCCGTCGTTCCTGCCGATGTCATAGACGGCTCTGCCGAAGGTGTAAAGGGCAAGCACCGCGAAGGCGGCGAACATCCCCAGCACGATGCGGCGGCGTGTTTCCGGCGGCAAGCCGTCCAGATACCCTTTGAGACTTGCCGCCAAGCGTTTCCGTTTGTCGTGGAGTTTCCAATACATGCCCCACATTGATTTTCTGATACTTTTCATGTCCTGTTACCGTTTGATAGTCTGTAAATCCTTGTTCTCAATGATGGTGAAACCCTCGATGGTAAAACCGTTCGGGTTGTCATCCGACCGCGATGCGTTCAGCAGGCGGCAGGTGGTCACGAGGCTGCGCTCGGTGACGTTGCTCTGCCGGATGATTTTCTGTGTGGCGTAGGTCACGGCACGGTAGGGATAGGCGTTGAAGTCGCACACCACGCTGTCCACCTTCAGCACTTGGTTGATGTTCCCGGCGATGATGCGGTTGTAGTACCCCTTCTCCGCGAAGTCCGAATAATAGTGGTACACGCTCTTGTCCGCCAGCAGCAAGGCACGTTTCACGTTGTGTTCAATCGCGCTTTTTTCAGGTGATAGCGTGAAGAACATCTCGTGGAAACGGCGCACATGTTCCCGTGCCTCCGCCGGGCGGTTCTGCGACAAATCCTGAGACAAGGCGAGCATCAGGCTCTTGCCGTTGTCCAGCACATAGATTTTCTCCCGTTGCTTCTCTGCGAAACGGTAGGAGTTCCACACGCTCCACACCGTCACCACGGCGCACAGCGAGAGGAAGACGATACCGAACAGGCGTATCTGCCTGAACGACGATTCGATGTTTCTAAGTGATTTGAATTCCATTTATATTTTCCAATTTATGATTGCACATTGATTATTTCAGCAATTTGCCGACACGTCCGACTGCGTTTCCTGCGGCTGCACCCGCCACGCTGCCCGCCATGCTTCCGGCTCGTCCCGCCATCTGGTTCACGTTGCGACCGTAACCGCCCATGCCTCCGGCTTGGATAATCCAGCCCGCAACGGTGGGAATGGTAAAGTAGCCGATGATGCCGATGCAGAGGAATACGATATACACCCCGTCGCTCGAATCCAGCGAGAAGTTCGGGTCTGCCTGCATCCGCTCGATGTCGTTTTGCAGCATCAGAACCTGTATCTTCGCCAGTATGGTGCTGAACATGTCCGATACCGGTAGCCACAGATAGACCTGTATATAGCGGCATATCCACTGCGTGAGCGTGTTTTGGAAACCGTCCCATACCGACAGGGCGAAGGCTATCGGACCGAGAATCGCCAGCACCACGAGAAAGAAGGTGCGGACGGTGTCTATCACGAGGGCGGCGGCTTGGAACAGCAGTTCGAGTATCTCGCGGAAGAAGTCGCGGATGCTCTTCTTCATGTTGTACATTCCCCGGTCGATATACATTCCCGCCATCGTCACCATGTCGGAGGGCGACCAGCCGAGTTCCTCCAGTTGCTTGTCAAATTCCTCGTTGGACACGAGGTAGGCGGTTTCGGGGTTGCGTACCATCGCCTCGTATTCCAGTTTGTCCTTCTGCTCCCGGTATCGGTTCATGTCCAGCGTTTCCGCCTCCAGCATCTTTGCCGTGCCCTGTACGACGGGTGAGAGGATGCTGTTTATCGTGCCCAGCACCACAGTCGGGAAGAACATGATGCACAGACCGATGGCAAAAGGACGGAGCATCGGGAATACGTCTATCGGTTCAGCTCTCGCCAGCGACTGCCATACCCGGTAGGCGACGTAGAACAGCGCACCCAGCCCGGCGATGCCTTTCGCCACACCAGCCATGTCCCCACACAGCGGCATCATCTGCTCATAAAGTGAACGTAAAATCTGATGAAGGTTGTCGAACTTCATAGGCTACCAGTATCTTTCGTTCATGTTCCCGTACAGCCCCATGATGCGGTCGAGGTCGTTCTTCTTTTTCGCACGCAGGTAACTCACGGAGATGTTCTTGTTCGTGTAGTAGCTCACGAGGTTGCGGTAACGCTTCATCTTCGAGTGGCAGCGTTCCACCACGTCCATGCGCTCCTTGTCGGTCATGGAGAGCGTGGTGATGTTCACCACGTTCCTGAGTTCCGTCAACACTTCGTTGCTTTCCTCCAGCAGTTTCGTGTAGCCGAAAGCGATTGCGGAAAGCTCTTCGGGTCTGAAATTCCCGTCACGGAGCATCCGTTGGAAACTGTTCACATAGATGTCTGTGATGTCGCCCACCATCAGGATGGTCTGCTGCACCTTGCGGGCGTCCTTGACCAGATTGTTCACCGATTTGAGGGCATCGTAATACTTCTTGCCCTGCTGATAGATTTTCACCGTCTCCTGAAAGTTGCTCACCATGTTCGTGGCGGTCTTGGAGGTATGGATGATGTTTTTGGAGGCATTGATGATGCCCTGCGCTAGATTGCCCGGATCGCTTACGACCCACTGTGCGCTTGCCCTGCCCGCGAAAAGCAGGCACAGGCAGATAATCATTGTTATTCTTGTTCTCATGTTACTTTGGATTTTAGTGGTTGTTATTCTTCGGTCGGATGTCCCGGCTGCGGCTTCACCCGCACATAGTCCCCGTTTGGCGAGAAAGTCAGCACATCCGTGGCCTCGTTGTAGGACACGTCGATGCGGAAGCCGGTGTTCATGAACAGGTTGCCGTTCTCCTCCTGCAAGAGATAGGTTTCCGGCTTGAGCTTGCGGCGCAGACCGCTACGACGGAACACCGTCACTTTGTAGGCTTCGCCCTCCTTGTAGATAAGCACGTCAGGTTTTCCCTCCACGCTCTCCCAGTTCCCGCACAGCATGTCGCGGCGGTTGTCGGCCACGTCGCAGGATTGCAGCATCATGACCGCCAATCCGATAAGGCACTTGCTGACTTGCAGCATTTTCACTTTTGGTAAATTCATACGCGTTTTTCTTTTTTGGTTGATACATTCTGTTTTTTAGTTATTCCTTGTTTCTCCGCCTTTCGGCAAGCTGCCGGATGGCGGCTTCGATGTCGTCGCCCAGCTTCTCCGCCAGACGGTAAACCTCCACTTTTTCCGTTTCCTCGGTGGTGTACGCCAGATACTCTTCCGCGCTGACCTCCGTGGCATAGACCGCCGACTGCGTGCCGCCCAAGCCTATCCACACCTCCTTGTAGAGCCGTGAAGGGTTGTTCGCCATGTTGATGGAGAGTATCTGCGACTTCTCCTTTTCCGTCAGTCCGAGCAACGCCTGTATCTGGTCGAACTTGTTCATATATTTCCTTTGGTCAAGCAGGATTTTACAATCCGAGTTGTTGATAATGCTCTCTTTGACCACCGGAGAACTGATAATGTCGTCCACCTCCTGCGTCACCACGATTGCCTCGCCGTAATATTTTCTGACCGTCTTATACATATAGCGCAGATATTCAGCCATGTTCGCCGATGAGAGGGCCTTCCAAGCCTCTTCCACGATAAGCTGTTTCCGCACGCCTTTCAGCCGCCGCATCTTGTTGATGAAGGCTTCCATGATGATGATGGTCACGACGGGGAACAGTTCGCGGTTTTCTTTAATCGAATCTATCTCGAAGACGATGAACCGCTTGCCGAGCAGGTCGATGTTCTCCGTGGAGTTGAGCAGGAAATCGTAACGCCCGCCCCGGTAATACTGCCGCATGGTGGTGAGCATGTTGTCGATGTTGAAGTCGGACTTCTCCACCTTGATGTCACGCTGTGCCAGTTCCTTGCGGTAGTCGTCACGCATATACTCGTAGAAGGTGTTGAACGACGGCACGATGCTACGGTCGGATTGGATGCGCTCAATATAGGCACTCACGGCACTGCCCAGCTCGCCGCTCTCCGTCTTTGTCACCTTGTCGTCCTCCGACTTCCAGAGCGTCAGCAACAGGGTCTTGATGCTGTCCTTCTTCTCCACGTCGAAGATGTAATCGTCGGTGTAGAACGGGTTGAAGCTGATGGGCTTATCTTCCGTGTAGGTGAAATACACACCGTCCGCTCCGCCTGTCTTGCGTCGGATCATGCCGCACAAGCCCTGATAGGAGTTTCCCGTGTCCACCAATACCACATGTGCGCCTTGCTCATAATATTGGCGCACGAGGTGGTTCATGAAGAAAGACTTGCCGCTGCCCGAAGGACCCAGCACGAACTTGTTGCGGTTGGTCGTGATACCTCGCTTCATGGGCAGGTCGGAGATGTCAAGGTGCAGCGGTTTTCCCGTGAGCCTGTCCACCATCTTGATGCCGAAGGGCGAGAGCGAGCTGCGGTAGTTGGTTTCCTCTGTGAACAGGCACACCGCCTGTTCGATGAAGGTGTGGAAACTCTCTTCCGCCGGGAAGTCCGCCGCATTGCCGGGTATCGCCGCCCAGTAGAGTGTCGGGCAGTCGATGGTGTTGTGGCGCGGCACGCATTCCATGCTTGCCAACTGGCTGCCCACGTCGTTCTTGATATGCTTCAGTTCCTCCGCATCGTCGCTCCACGCCATGACGTTGAAGTGTGCCCGTACCGAGGTCAGTCCGTAGGAATGGGCTTCGTTCAGGTATTGGTCTATCCACTCGCGGTTGATGCTGTTGCTCCTTGAATAGCGAGATAGCGACTGCATGTTACGGGCGGACTTCTCGAACTTCTGCAAGGTTTCCTCACTGTTGTCTATCAGCACATACTGGTTGTAGATATGGTTGCAGGAGAGCAGAAGCCCCACCGGGGAGGCGAATGACAGTCGGCAGTCACTCCGGTCGGTGGAGAGCTTCTCGTAACGGGTGTCGGTAGCCACCTTGCCCGGCAGGTCTTCCGCGTCGGAGAGGGTGTGCAGACACAGGCGGTTGTCGCCGATGCGCATCTCCCTTGCCGAAAGCTCGATGTCCTGCAAGGTGGTGTCACCTTCCGGCATGAGCGAGAAGTAGCGTTCAATAAGTCCCGTCTTTCCCTCAGTACCCACAATCTCATCGGTGGAGAGGCGGCGCAGCCTGACAAGCCCGCTGTCGTTCATGATGCGCTCGAACTGTTCGCAGGCTTCCAAGAACTTGGTCGTGGTTTCCCTGTCCAGCTCCTTCGGGATGATATGTCCCCGGCACAGCGTGCTGAAATTGCTCTGCATCCGGTTACGCTCCTTTGTTGTCTTGGTCAGGTAGAGGTAGCAGGTGTGTTTCAGGTACGGACGCTCGTTGAAGTGACGCTCGAAAGAGCGGCTTAAAAAGCTCATGTCGTCCTTCTGAAGCTCCGGTTTGTAGCGTTCCTTGATGAACCAGTCCTGTTTGTGGACGACGGAGTAGTCCGGCAGCACCTTGATAGCCTTGCACCAGCAACTGTGTATCGCCTCGTACTCCGCACCCGTCACGGTGTAAAGTTCCGGTAGTTCCACCTCGAAAGCCACCGTGATGTCGGCGTCCTTTGAGATGATGCAGCCATGCTCCACCGCTAAAAGTGGGAACCTGTTTTCCAGTGTTGTCATTTTCGATGTATTCCTCATTGTCTTTCTTCCTTTCGTTGTCGTTTGAACAGACGGGTTATCCGCCGCCGGTTGATAAGGTATCGGGGATGGCTCCGTGCCGCTCCTAATTTCATCAGCCCGTGTTCACCGTACCGGGCGTTCAGCGCGAAGGTCTGCCATACAAGGAGGGAGGACGATGCCGCGCCGAAGCCGATACATATCCACTGGTCGATACCGACCATGTAGAGGATGACGAACAGGACGAAGAGAGCCAGCAGACCTCCGCAGAAGATGAAGAGGTACTGTGCCTTCAAGCCCTTGAACTCTACCGGACGGCCGATACCCTTGTTGATTGGGTATTCAGCCATACATTATTTATTAAAGGAAGAATGAGCGCAGGATGGTGGCGGCAACAATCAGGAAGATGCACGCGCCGAACCACGAGGCGGCTGTCTTGCTGGTGTCGGGGTCGCCCGATGAAAACTTGCCGTACACTTTTACGCCCCCGATAAGCCCGACGACTGCACCGATGGCGTATATCAGTTTAGTTCCGGGGTCGAAATAAGAACTCACCATAGAGGTGGCTTCGTTGATGCCCGCGATGCCGTTTCCCTGCGCGAAAGCGGAGGCGGTTGCGGCGATGACAAGTGCCGCGGAGAGGATTGCTTTTCTGTTTTTCAAGATGTTCTTGTTCATAAACTGTTCTTGTTTTTTGCCGTCAAAAGGGTGGATGGTCCTTTGTCGGGCGGTTGATACTTTGTTTCTTTACTTTGGTTTTAGTGGATGCCCGTTTGTTTCCACGGACGTGGGCGTGTCCGTTGCGGATGGGGATGCGCCTTGCGTTTCCTCGCCGCGTGGGTTGATGTCATTCTTTCATGTTCATTTCTTTTATTGTTGTCATACATAGTTGCGAATGTCGAACTCCTCGATGTTGTCCGGCACGACGAACTCCTTTTCAGATTTCTTCAGCCGAATCTCGATAAGCCCCTTGATGCGGATGCCTATCTCCGAAGAGCCTTCCATCATTTTCTCGTACAACTCCGTGCCCTCCATGTCGGTGAACACCTTAGCCGCCTTTTCACGTTCCGCCTGTGTCGCGTCCGGGTTTTTGGCGGTCTTGCAGGCGTCGTCAATCTCGTCAAAGCTGCTGCCCGAAGCCCGTGGCGTGTCCGAGGCGTCCTCTTCCGGTTCGTCGTCCCCGTATCCCAGTTCCTCCGGCGGTATGCTCGTGAAGGTCTCATCGAGTTTTTCCTCCGGGACTTGTGCCGGGCGGGATGCGTTTCCCGTTTTTCCGTCGTCAAAAGTAGCCTCTTCCTCCGACAGCTCAATGCCTTTTTCAATAGTGGCGGCTTCTTGCGTCGGTATGGCAGCGGTTGTCCGGGTGGATGCCATCCTGAAACGGCTCTTGCCGATGATGTCCGCCTTTTCCGCAGGGACTTCCTCGTGTGCCGCTATGCGTTTAGCCTCATTCCCGTCCAGTGACCGCCATAATCCGACAATGCCCTTGAAGAAGCGGACAATCCGCGTGTCCATGATGCGCTCGTAAAGGAGCAGGAACAGGAACCAGAGGTTGCAGCCGACCGATACCGCCAGCAGAATGTCTGTCATGCTGATTGTGTAATTCATATCCTTCCGTTTTTGGTTAGAATACTGAATTGTAATTTCGGGCATAAAGGCTCTTTATCGCATCTTCGCACTGGTTGAAGTGGTGCGTCAGCACATGGTCGATGTAAGCGGACAGCGTAAGCCGGTCATGCCCGATTACACGGGTGATACGCATGATACGCTCGTGGTACTCCGGGCGCACATACGCCATCTTCCCCTCACGTGCCTTTACTTCCGGGTCGCGGATGAACAGGCGTTCATAGTCCTTCTCACTGCATTTGCCGCTTACCGGGACAGGCGACAGTATTTCCACACTCGCCTGCACTTGGGTAAACATACCTCCGCAGTCTTGCTGTGGTCTTTTTTCATTCGGTGTCATTTCTTTTTCCATTTTCAAATCAGATCTTCACGTTGTTTCTTGTACAGTTCGTTGATTCTCTCCTTGTGCTGTTCCAGATGCTGGCGCAGCACGGTATCCACATATCCGCCTACTGAGATTTCCCCTCCGGCGATGTCGTTCACGATTCTGAGGATCTTGCCGTGGACGTCACGGCTGATATAGACACATTGGCGGGTCTTTATCTCGTTGCGGCGCAGGAATAGCTCGTTGTAGTCCTCGTCCTGCCTTTTCCGGCGTCCACTTTCCCTCTGCGCTTTTTCCCGTGTTACGGGTTGCACAGGAGATGGTTCCGGTGCGGCGGTGTCCTCTTCGGTCGGTGCAGCTGCGGGTACTTCCTGTGCGGGGCGCAGTGTCCCGTCCTGTGTGCGCCGCCCGATGGAGGCTAACAGCAGTTCCTCGTCGATGCCTTCCGTGTTCACTTTCCTGCTGCCCATGCTCACTGCGGTCTGATGATGTCGCTTATCTCTTCGGAAAACTCCCGGATGCCACTCCCTTTCAGCAGTGCCGTGTCCATCGGGAAGATGGTGGAGCGGAAAACGCTCTTGCGCTCTTCCGAAAGGTCACGGCGGAACTTCTTGCTGTCGGGCAAGCGGGTGGAAAGTACCGGAAAGCCCATTTCGGCTATCACTTCCTCGTAGATGCCGTACAAGTCGTTCCTCTCCCTGCCGTCCACCATCGTCCAGAACAGATGCAGCCCCTTTGTTTTCGCCTGTCCGGTAGTCATCAGCCTGTCGCGGAACATCGTGACGAATTTCAGGGTACTCTCCACGACAAAGCGGTCGGCACTCAGCGGAGTGAAAATGTAGTCCATCTGCGAGAGCGTCTTTATCACGCCGTTGCTTCGGAGTGTGCCGGGCATGTCGAAGAACACCACGTCGGGTTTCACGTCCTCAGTGGCAATCATCCTCTCGGCATCGTCGAGGGCGTTCACCGCATTGCTTTTGACGATGGTGTAGGCGTTCTTTTTGATCCGGCGGAAATGGTCGCAAGCGAGAGCCTTGAAGTAGGTGCTGCTGTCGATAAGCCCCATTTCGTGTTCGCGCAGCCCGTGGATGCTGTGCTGCGGGTCGTCGCAGTCCACGACGGCGACATTGTAGCCTTTCACGTTGTGCAGGTAGCTGGCGGCAAGTGCCGTGACAGTGGATTTGCCGATGCCACCTTTCTGTGTTGCGAATGCAACGAAGATTTCCTTACTCATAGTTCCATTTATTTTAATTGTTGATGATTTGTTTTTCTGTTTCCATACGGATTTGGCTGTCGCACCATCCGCTTCCGTGACTACACACGCAGGCGGGTCGTCGCGTATCCGGTTCTGTGGTGAAGCGGTGCGTCGGACAAATGGTGATTGACGACATTGCGTCATGAAGTCATTGAATCCATACGTCACCGAATTGTCGGAGAACCGGGTTTCCGACGGTTCGGGTATCCGTTTCGGCAAGTATCCGAAGAAGCGGATTTCCGGGTATTTGAATGTTCCGTTTATCATATCTTCAAATCGTTCGTTTCTTGAATCATGCTGCAAATAAACAAGTATATTTTGGAACCTGTATCACTTCTCCGGCAAGTGGCGGCACGTTGCGCCGGTTGGCAGTCATTGACCGGGTCAAGCATCTGTCCGATACCGCTTTAAGGGCGTAACTTTGCACCCGGACAGCAGGGTTCGCCGATGACGCGCGGCCCGGAGTCCTGAAAGGTATTTTCCCAATCCGTCCCCTGACGGATTTTTATGTTCACCTGAACATAGCAAGATGTCTTTTCAGCCGCTCAAAATATTTTGAGCAGCCACGAAAAGCACTTGCCCTTGCAGGGGGCGGGCTTTCCCTCCGAAGTCGGGAAGCCTTTCAGAACTGCGGTGCTGTAATCCGAAGCGGCGGCTTATGCCGTCAATCCGCTAAATCCAAAGTAATATGAAAGAGAAAAGGAAAAGCAAATCAGGGAGAAATCCCAAACTTGATCCGGCGGTGTACCGGTACACCGTCCGTTTCAACGAGGAGGAACACAACCGTTTCCTCGCCATGTTCGGAAAATCGGGTGTCTATGCACGGTCTGTTTTCCTCAAAGCGCACTTCTTCGGGCAACCGTTCAAGGTGCTGAAGGTGGACAAGACGTTGGTGGACTATTACACCAAACTGTCGGATTTTCATGCACAATTCCGTGCCGTGGGTACGAATTACAACCAAGTCGTGAAGGAACTGAGGCTGCATTTTTCAGAGAAAAAGGCGATGGCGTTGCTCTACAAATTAGAGCAACACACCGTCGAACTCGTGAAACTGAGCCGCCGGATTGTGGAACTTTCAAGGGAAATGGAGGCAAAATGGTCGCAAAAATCAGTGTAGGAAGTTCGTTGTACGGCGCGATTGCCTACAACGGGGAGAAGATTAACGAGGCGCAGGGGCGGCTTCTCACCACCAACCGCATCTACAATGACGGTTCGGGAACGGTGGACATAGGCAAGGCGATGGAGGGTTTTCTCACCTTCCTGCCACCGCAGATGAAGATCGAGAAGCCGGTGGTGCATATCTCTCTCAACCCGCACCCGGAGGATGTGCTGACCGATATTGAGTTGCAGAATATCGCCCGCGAGTATCTGGAAAAACTCGGTTTCGGAAACCAGCCTTATCTTGTATTCAAGCACGAGGACATCGACCGCCACCACCTGCACATCGTGACGGTCAACGTGGACGAGAACGGGAAAAGGCTCAACCGGGATTTTCTCTACCGCCGCAGCGACCGTATCCGCAGGGAACTGGAACAGAAGTACGGATTGCATCCGGCAGAACGTAAAAATCAGAGATTGGATAATCCGTTGCGCAAGGTGGCCGCATCGGCAGGTGATGTGAAGAAGCAGGTAGGCAACACCGTGAAGGCTCTGAATGGGCAGTACCGTTTCCAGACGATGGGCGAATACCGTGCGCTCCTTTCCTTATATAATATGACGGTGGAGGAAGCGAGGGGCAACGTGCGCGGACGGGAGTATCACGGGCTGGTCTATTCCGTCACGGACGACAAGGGTAACAAGGTGGGCAACCCGTTCAAATCCTCGCTTTTCGGGAAGTCCGCAGGCTATGAAGCCGTACAGAAGAAGTTTGTCCGTTCCAAATCGGAAATCAAGGATAGGAAACTGGCAGACATGACGAAACGCACCGTCCTTTCCGTGCTGCAAGGCACTTATGACAAGGACAAATTTGTATCCCAACTCAAAGAGAAGGGCATCGACACCGTACTGCGCTACACAGAGGAAGGGCGCATCTATGGGGCTACCTTCATCGACCACCGCACGGGATGCGTGCTGAACGGTTCGCGCATGGGTAAGGAGCTTTCGGCGAATGCCTTGCAGGAACACTTCACCCTGCCATACGCCGGACAACCGCCGATACCGCTATCCATCCCTGTGGATGCTGCGGACAAGGCACACGGGCAGACCGCCTACGACAGTGAAGATATATCGGGCGGTATGGGCTTGCTCACTCCCGAAGGTCCGGCGGTAGATGCCGAGGAAGAGGCTTTCATCCGGGCGATGAAGCGCAAAAAGAAGAAAAAACGCAAGGGCTTGGGTATGTAATCAGAGTATCAACAATTAAAAAATCAATGTATGTCACAACAAGAAGACGATTTGAGGGCATTGGCGAAAATCATGGATTTTCTGCGTGCCGTGAGTATCATTTTAGTGGTCATGAACGTGTACTGGTTCTGCTACGAAGCCATCCGGCTGTGGGGCGTGAACATCGGCGTGGTGGACAAAATCCTTCTGAACTTCGACCGCACGGCGGGGCTGTTCCATTCCATTCTCTACACGAAGCTGTTTTCCGTCCTTTTGCTTGCCTTGTCCTGTCTGGGTACGAAGGGTGTCAAGGGTGAGAAAATCACTTGGGGGAGAATCTGGACAGCATTTGCCGTCGGGTTCGTGCTGTTTTTCCTGAACTGGTGGTTGCTGCCCCTGCCGCTGCCGCTTGAAGCGGTGACGGGACTGTATGTCCTTACCATTGGAACGGGCTATGTCTGCCTGTTGATGGGTGGTCTGTGGATGAGCCGCCTGTTGAAACACAATTTGATGGAGGATGTTTTCAACAACGAGAACGAGAGTTTCATGCAGGAAACGAGGCTTATCGAAAGCGAGTATTCGGTCAATCTGCCGACACGTTTCTATTACAGGAAACGCTGGAACAACGGTTGGATCAATGTAGTTAATCCCTTCCGTGCGTCCATCGTGTTGGGTACGCCGGGCAGCGGCAAGTCCTATGCCGTGGTAAACAATTTTATCAAGCAACAGATTGAAAAGGGCTTTAGTCAATACATCTACGATTTCAAGTATCCCGACCTATCTACTATTGCCTACAACCATTTGCTGAACCACCCGGACGGCTACAAGGTAAAGCCGAAGTTCTATGTGATCAACTTCGACGACCCGCGACGCTCTCATCGGTGCAATCCCATTCACCCGGATTTTATGGAAGATATTACGGATGCCTATGAGAGTGCCTACACAATAATGCTCAACCTCAATAAAACGTGGGTGCAAAAGCAGGGCGACTTCTTCGTGGAGTCACCTATCATTCTGTTTGCCAGTATTATCTGGTATCTCAAAATCTATCAGAACGGGAAGTTTTGCACGTTTCCCCATGCTATCGAGTTTCTGAACCG
This sequence comes from Parabacteroides sp. 20_3, assembly GCF_964238835.1. NCBI lineage: Bacteria > Pseudomonadati > Bacteroidota > Bacteroidia > Bacteroidales > Tannerellaceae > Parabacteroides > Parabacteroides sp. 20_3. Next base: position 499,023 of record NZ_CAXSNO010000004.1, read on the forward strand.
CCGTTACGAGGATATATTTCCGATACTGACCTCTTATCCGGAGCTGGAGAACTACCTTTCGCCGTTCATGGATGCGTGGCTTGGAGGGGCTGCGGAGCAGCTCATGGGTCAGATAGCGTCGGCAAAAATCCCGCTTTCGAGGATGATTTCACCGCAGCTCTACTGGGTGATGTCAGACAGCGAGTTTACGCTGGACATCAACAATCCCGAAGAGCCGAAAATCCTCTGCGTGGGTAACAATCCCGACCGTCAGAATATCTACGGTGCGGCACTCGGTCTGTATAATTCCCGTATCGTGAAGCTCATCAACAAGAAGGGGATGCTGAAGTCATCGGTCATCATCGACGAGTTGCCCACAATATACTTCAAAGGGTTGGACAATCTTATAGCTACCGCCCGAAGCAACAAGGTTGCCGTGTGTCTGGGCTTTCAGGATTTCAGCCAGTTAGTGCGTGACTACGGGGACAAAGAGGCGAAAGTGGTGATGAACACTGTCGGCAATATTTTCTCCGGTCAGGTGGTGGGGGAAACAGCCAAGACGCTCTCCGAGCGGTTCGGTAAGGTGTTGCAGAAACGGCAGTCCATCTCCATCAACCGGCAGGATGTTTCCACCTCCATCAACACGCAGATGGACGCGCTCATTCCACCGAGTAAGATTTCCGGGCTTACGCAGGGAATGTTTGTCGGTTCTGTATCCGACAACTTCAACGAGCGTATCGAGCAGAAGATTTTTCATTGCGAGATTGTGGTGGATGCCGAAAAGGTGAAACGGGAAGAAAGTGCCTACAAGAAAATTCCCGTCATTACAAACTTCACGGACGAGGACGGCAACGACCGCATGAAGGAAACGGTGCAGGCGAACTACCGGCGCATCAAGGAAGAGGTGAAGCAGATTGTGCAGGAGGAACTGGAGCGTATCAAAAACGATCCGGTGCTGTGTAAACTGCTACCAGATAATGAGACTGTCTAACAAGTCCCCAAAATTGAAAATTATCCCTATCGAAGTTTGAAGTGACCCCCAAAAGTTGGATACAATTTTTTTGGGGGGCACTTCAGTTCTGACGGGTAAAATCGTAAAATTCGGACTTGTTAGACAAATACTTACGCGGTTTCAACCTCAGGTACTGAATCTATCGAATTGACAAATTTAACCAATTGCGGATCTGAATCTTTTTGTATGAGGTTTCGGAGACTCTTTTTCAATTCATAAGCATCATCCCCTGCTGTATTTATTAAATCCATATAAAAATCTTTGTTTTGCAGAATCAATGAACGGCATGCCCCATCGGAAATTACAGGTTTCACTATTTTATCAATAACGTCTCCAGCTTGACTTTTCAAATTACCATGCGATCTAAGCCATGTTTCGAAAAATTGAAACTTTATTGCATTGATAGTCTTTTTACCGATGCAGAAATCATTTCTTATATCGGTAACTGTCGATTTAATTTTTCGTTTATCCAATCTTTCAACTATATTCTTGAAACAATTAGGGAAAGGATTCAAACTTTGAGTTCCAGAAGCAATATCCATCAGAATCTTTTTGCCAAATTCAGTCAAGTTATCTGGCAAGGATTTGATTTTAGCCAGTAAATGTTTTATTGCGACAAACCAATAATATGATGTATGTGCTGTTCTTTGGGCGTATAATGTATCAACACTTATTTCAGACAACGCTTCGAACGCTATTTTATTGATATGATCGGTCAGGACATTGCTTATTTTAGTGGTCAAATCGTAAAAAGATGCGTCAGGAATTACATCTTTAATATTGTTCTTAGTGATATACTTATCCAAATCGGTATTCCACTCTGCTAAATGCTCGATAAATACCTCATCCGTTACACCTATTCTGTTCTTAATATCTTCAAATTGGGGCAATATGTCTGAGAGCAATAATTTATAGCCAAGTTTATGATTTACCATGTATTGTAGTGTTTCATTTAATAGCGGTATATTCCATCCCACACTATTTACTAATAAGTCTCCATGATCCACATAATAGTCCATGAGTTCTGCAACATATTTTATATCTCCACCCTCTATTAAGGAAACGGAATGACCATGTGCCAATTGCATGGCGACTAAATCGTAATATCCAGACTCTTTAATGTTTCGGCCATCAGTTTCTAATTCAGAATGCAACTGATTTATGTAGGTTGAATCTAACGTTACAGGTAAAGGTCTTTCTTCGTCAGATGCCAATAAACGATAGGTTGTAAATATAGCCCCTATATTATCTTTATTTACATTCTGTTCATCAATGCAATTCGTGATCGCTTGCAAAAGCGTTGGAAACGTATAGGTAGAATTATCTTTTAACGTTTTTACAATATCTGCATGGTCGAAATTATCGGGTAGTAAGTTTGCCAAATAATTATCGAGCGCCTCCGAATTTGTTGCTACTTGATAATATTTATATGCTTTAGTTGTCGCGTTATCCCGATAGGCAGCATCTGTTGCATTTGCAGCTTGAATATAATCGATAAATGTATTTGGCTTGACTGTTTTTGCTTCAATCAATGACGTAAAATCGCACGCCAACTTATTTTGCGCAATAAACCTGTCTATTGCATCTAACGTTTTGAAATAGTCGCCGCCATTGAAGTCATTGAACCGAACTATCTTCTTATATAATTGAGCAATCACATGGTTTTGGCTTTCCGTGTCTAAATGCAACAGCAGTTCTTGGTATTCGACAGGGAACACCTGCTTCTCTATGGATTCTTTTAATTTCAATTGTGCTATTCTTTGCCATACACGCAGAATAACATCGCTCTTTCGAGTTAATTTATGCAAACAATGTATAATCTTATCGATAAGCGCATTGTCCATACATTGTATAACTTCTTCTAATACAGTGTCAAATTGTTTATTAGTCTCTGCATATTGATTTATGTCGTGGTCTTCTTCTCCGTTGATGCAGCCTTCAATATATTTTTTCAATGGAATTTGTCGAGCATCTTCAACATCGACACCATATACCAAAGCTGCAATTTCGCGTTGTGTTTGCAGATCATTGTTAATTATTGTTTGAATGCCATTCAGATAGTCGCCGGACAATATTTGTTCTACTGGATTTGCCAGAATATCCGTCTTCTTCAAACAGAACAATGCTATGTTTATCATCAAAATTTCGTTACACCACTCTTGTTTAAGAGCGACCATCTCATTGATATATGATATAATTTCCCTAACATTGGCATTAGGATTTACCAATCTGAATATCCGATTTATAGTTTCTTTCGCTTCATTTTCTGTTTCTCCAAATGCTTCAACAAACAGTTTGTTGAATATACTTCGATAGTCGGTAATAACAGGAGGAGCAACACGATAAACAATAGGGAAAGTTTTATTGATAAAATACTTGGTCAGTTGTTTCGTTTGTTCGTCGGTCTCATCTCCGAATGCACAAGCTAAATGTGTTTCATCGAAAGGAATAACAGCCCAAACATTTTCAAAACCGCTATCGGCGAAGAACGTATGGATAGAAGACCATAATTCTTTTACTTTTTCAGCGGGGAGACGATCCATGTTGTCAAAAACAAGGACTAATTTACGTTGTCCTTTTTCCTTGATAAAATCAGAAATGTCTTGCATCCATGTTTTGAACTCGTAAACCGTTGGTTCGTCTTCGCTCAAAGTCTCATAGCAAACGTCCTTTTCGACTTTATCTTGATAAATAGCTAACATATAACTCCATCCATATTTATGATCTTTGCTATATGCCCATTTCCAAACGCACAATGCAATAAGAACTGGCAGTGCAGCTATGATAATAGACAATAAAGAAAACCACCATGTTGTGGGTGTAGGTTTTACTGCATACGCAATAAATGTAAATATCGGAGTTAAAACTGCAACCAAAAATGCCGCAACCATACCATTACTGATAAGGGGATATTTTTCGGTTACGGTCTCCGTTTTACGGGCTAATAAATATTTCAGCTTTTCAGACCATGATACGGTTTTCGTACCTCCACCTTTGACTTTTATTGTTGCATTTCCAGATAGGATACCATCATCAATAAGTTTGCTTGTAAGCAATTCCAATATAGAGCGGCGTTGCAAGTCCTCTTGATGTCCCCATGCGTCATACTCAAAAAAGTAATAGTCGTCTGATAATTCACGTTCCAACATTTTAACCACGTTGGATTTTCCAGATCCCCAAATACCTTCGATGCCGATAATTCGAGGTAAAGTACATTCCTCATCCAATGAATCATTCTGACAAAAATGGCGAGCAATAGTTTTTGCCAACCTTTCTTGCGAACCTCCATCGAATTTGTCAATACCACACGGTTTATTTTGGATAAACCGCGGATATTGCTGTTTGGATTGTAGTTTTGTTTCCATATACGTAATTTATTGATTATACGAACTCCAAATAATTCTCCCGATTTACCACATGAAACTCGGCATAGGGATAGGCTTCTTGGAAGGCTTTCGGTGCGGCCGGCATTTTATTTCCCCACTTGAACTCCAAGGCGGTAAGACTGTCGGCACTCTCCTCAATCAGGTCGATTTCCTGTTTGTCGTAGGTGCGCCAGAAATAGAACTCCCTGTGCAGTCCCTCATTGAAGTTCGCTTTGCGCCGCTCTCCGATGATGTAGTTCTCCCACAGCGCACCGACATCCTGCCGAATGGCCAGCGGTGAGAAAGCCCCGATAATGGCATTGCGAATGCCGTTGTCGTAGAAGTACCACTTGCCAGCTTTTGTAACCTCCTTGCGTAGGTTACGCGAATAAGCCCCCAGACGATAGATAACGAAGACCTTTTCCAATAGGTCGAGGTATTTTTCAACGGTCGTCTTGCTCATGCCGAGTTGTTTACCTAACTCTTCGTAAGAAACTTCGCTGCCCAACTGAAAAGCTATCAATCGCAGTAGATCGCGCATCTTGCTCGAATTTTTTAAGCCGTCAATTGCTAAGATATCTTTAAGCAGGTATGCACCGACAATATCACGTAGGTAGTCTGTTTTACGTTCATAGTTCTCCATCATTACTACTTCGGGATAGGAACCGTAAATCAAGCGCGCTTCGAGGTTCTGGCGGGTTTCAAGTGCCGTTTCCGTCTGTGCGATTTCCCGTTGCGAGAATGGTGTAAGGAGAAATTGCGTACTGCGGCCGACCAACGGTTCACCAGTCTTATTCAGCAAATCGAATGACGAAGAACCACTTGCCAAGACACTTATTCCCGGTATTTCATCAACTATCAACTTCAGAATACTACCGATTTGTGGTATGTTCTGTGCCTCATCAATAGCCAGCAAATCAATACCATCCAATAAATGCCGATAATTGGCTATTGAGCGATTCTCCAATAGTGCTAATGTGTCGTAGTCTTCGCCGTTGAGCATCATCGTCCTACCTGAATAGTTGTCCACAATTTTACGCATCATTACCGTTTTACCAACACGGCGAGCACCAAAAATCAGTACTGCTTTATTGGGCGCGATTCGTGCTGTAATCTTCTCTTGAAGTATTCTATTTACTGTTTCCATACCTTATAAAATATAATGCAAAGATAATCATATTTTTTTAATTGGCGAATTTTACAAAAAAAACGGGCTATTAAATGGCGATTTTTACAACCACAATCTTATGGAAGTTGTTTCATTGTTTTTAGTAATGATATATGTTCATACTATGATGACTCAATAATTTACCAGACATACGTTTCTGAAATTTGTCCTTATAGGAATGAAAAACTCACATATATTGTGCTAATTAATATATAATTAAATGAAAATAAAAAGACAGGATACGAGTATTCCTGTCTTCTCATATGTAATGGATATTTTTTTATTTTCTCATCCGCTCCAACTCCTCATCACGCAACATTCTCTCGTTCAGTTTTTCCTGCATCCTGTCAATGAAATAGGTGCGGCTTTCGTTCTTCCGGCGTTTGATATCAGTGTAGAAGCGGTAGCAGTCTTTAGAATCAACCCCGAATATCTTATAGAGAAGTGGGGCGAGCTGTTTGAGCGGCATATTGCCGTTGTTGATGCAGCCCATCACGTCTATGCCGTAGATAAGTTCCACGAGGTCGATGGCATTGCCCGTCCATTGAAGAAGGCTGGCGGTGGTTTCTGTTGCGTTGTTGGCGGATATTAGTGGTGGCACTTGGGGCGTGGCAAGGAATTTCTGCATCTTTCTTACGAAAGACAGAGCCTTGCTGACGTAGGCGGCAATCTCTCTTTTTTCTTCTGACAGATTACGTACGGGATGGTGCTGCAACTCGATTTCGATGTAGGCAAGCGCGATGACGGTAAGGTTCATGTCCATGCCGCCGTTGCACAGTTCGATCACTTGGGTGGCGAAAGCCGTGTATGCCGTTTCCATATTGCAGTCGCCGGCTTCGTTTATCAGGCGGAAAAAGTCGGTTTCCGCCAGCAAGAAATAATTCATGGTTCTGTCAATTTTGAAAATTACACTTTGTTTTCTGCGTGCGCACATGAATATAATTGGCAAAAAACGCGGCAGAAAATAAAAAATCCAACACTCAATTTTACAAAGTGCTGGATTTCAGAGGTATAAAATTCAGTATTTTTTCACAAGGACAAATTATCTCCGACTTAAATTGTTTGTAATCGGAACATTTATTCTATTCCTGAAAATAGAAATGTATGCTTGCCGCACATTTTGGCTATCTTGCTTTTTTATCAAGGATATAGATAATGCGACATACACCGTTGGGATAGCTTTTCAAAGAGGAAAGCGTCCAGTGTTGCTCTGGCAGAGCCGACTTAAAAAAATGTCGTCCGCTTCCGGATATGAAAGGAACGGTGTATAGTATGATTTCATCCACAGCGTGCATCCGCAGCAGTCCGTTTATATAGTCTGCCGTGTCCGGTGTGGCTTCCGCGAGGTAACGGATGTTTGTGCAGTCTTTTCTCCATTCGTGCAGCATTGAAATGGAATAGTCCGGTGTCACACGGTAAAAGGCTTTCTTCCTGATTTCATCAAGACCGCAACGGTCAAGGCACAAATCCTGATGTGCTTTATCATATAACTCTGAAGAAAGACATCCGTCCATCGTCAGTACGGCGAGAATCTGAACTTTACCCATAATCGTTTCCTTTCGTTAGGCAAGGGTAAAAAAGTAGCGTGCAATTCACACTACCTTCAAGCGATGGCTCTGGTAAAGCCTTTACGGAGAGTACGTGAATGCACGCTATGCGTAAGCATAGCATAAGCATCACGCAATCGTCTCCGTAGTTCCAATTTACCAGATTTTCGCTTGAAACGCCTTGCGGTCTTATCCTATATGTTGGCGGCGAAAAGCTCCTGCCAATCGCCGTTTTTCTCAAATGTTATGCAAAGATAGCCAAATTCAGTGAATTACGGGCTATGATTGCTTGAATTTATATTTAAGTCCATACTCTTCAAGTTTGCTGTATAGTGTTGTCCTGCCTATGCCGAGCAGTTCTGCGGCGACACTCCGGTTGCCGTTTGCCTGTTTCAACGCACGCAATATCCGCTCCTTATCCTCCGCGTCATTGCGCAAGGCGAAGCTGACAGTAGAGGTCGGTTTCGTCACGGCAAGTTCCAGATGCTCTTTCATGACAACACCTTCCTGCGCCTGCAATACAGCACCCATAACTTTCTGCCGAAGTTCCCGCACGTTGCCCGGCCATGCGTGTGTCAGCAACGCTTTACGTGCTTCGGAACTGAACCCGCTCACGCTACACTCCAGCTCTCTGTTTGCCATATCACGGAAGAACTCTGCCAGCGGCATAATGTCTTCTTGACAGTCACGCAACGGAGGAACGGTTATCCCGAAGTCGTGCAGGCGGTACAGAAGATCCTGCCGAAAACGCTTTTCATTCACCGATACCTCCAAATCTTCATTGGTAGCAGCGATGATGCGGACATTGAAATTCCGGTCTGCCTTGTCTCCGACCGGGCGATACCGCCTCTCCTGTATGGCACGGAGCAACATCTGTTGGGTTTCCAACGCGAGGTTTCCTACCTCGTCCAGAAACAACGTGCCGCCTTCCGCCTCATGGAAATATCCTTTCTTGGCATTGTCCGCACCTGTAAATGCACCTTTGACGTGTCCGAAGAAAGCCGACGGTGCAAGCTCTTTGGAGAGTGAACCGCAGTCCACCGCCACAAATGGCTTGCCTGCACGTTTGCTCTTGTCATGCAACAGGTGGGCAATATGCTCCTTGCCCGTGCCGTTCTCACCAAATATCATCACGCTCATATCGGTGGCGGCTACCAGCCTTATGCGGTGCATGATTTTCTGAAAGGCGGAACCTTCACGGGCGAATATAGGCATACGGCGTTGTCCTGCCTGACGTTCTTTCAGTATGGAACGGATCAGGGGGACAAGTTTATCCTCCACAAGCTGTTTGGGAATATAGTCTATCGAGCCGAGTTTCATGCTTTCCACGGCGGTATTAACTTCGGCGTAGTCGGTCATAATGATGAAGGGCTGCATCTTTCCCTCCTTTCGCATCCAGCACAAAAGGTCTATGCCACTGCCGTCAGGCAGACGCAGGTCGGCAACCACGATATCATTATCTGTTGCCTGTTGCAGATGTTTCTTCGCGGTTGAGAGGTGGTAAGCCTTCATATTGCGGTAGCCCTCCCGTGACAGCATATTGCAGACATATTCGCAATACACGATGTTGTCTTCCACCACAATTATTTTTGTCTTATTCATCTTCGTATTTTCTCCTTTCCTCTTCTGCCAACCGTATTATTTCCACTCCCTTATCCAGCACGGCAGTCACGGCATGGCTTAACGCTTCACCATCCGGGAGAGCATCGCCACGAAGCAATCCGTAAAGTACATTCAGCGGTTGGTCGGCACGGAGCACCTCCCACGAACTGCGCAGGTGGTGGATCAGGGAATCCAGCTTTTGCAGGTCTTTTTCTTTTGCTGCATCCCGTACCGCCTGCATTTCCTTTTCTGTTTCAGTTATCAACTTTTCCAGCATGACGGCTTCATTGCCATAGGACAATAAGGCGGAAAAGTCCGGTTTCCCGTCCGGTGTCGCTTTTATGGCACACCTGTCGGAAACCTCCATCAGTTCCGATATGGAGAACGGTTTGAACAGGCATCCGGCAAAGCCTTTTGCCAATAGTTCCCCTTTGTTACAACTGCCCGAAGCGGTTGCCACAACCACCGGGATTGTTGGTGAATTGCCCACGTTGGACGAACGCAACAGTTCCAGCAATTCGAAACCGTTTATATCGGGCATATTCAAGTCTGTCAGCAACAGGCTGTATTCTTTCTGGCGTATCATTTCCATCAGTGCCGCAGCATCGGTGCAAGTGTCGCAGTGTATTCCTTCTTGGGAATACATCTCTTTCAGCATCAGAAGTAATACCTCATCATTGTCAATGGCGACAACATCATGGAATTTATTGTTATGATAAACAGGTGTATTGCTTGTATATCCAAGCTGTTCTTCAGCTTCCTGCATAGAAATTTCAACTGTGAAACGACTGCCTTTCCCTTTCTTGCTGTCTAAACGGATTGTTCCGCCAAGCATCGACACAATATTACGCATTATGGCAAGCCCAAGCCCGAAACCCTCCTTTGCGGCGGCATTTGATAGACGTTCAAACGCACCGAACGCTTGTTTCTGTTCCTCTTCTGTCATGCCTGTACCTGTATCTTCAACGACCAGTGTCAGAACTCCATTATCATATTCAGTAATCAAAGAAACACCGCCTTCTTCTGTGAACTTGACAGCGTTTGACAGCAGGTTATTCCCGATTTGTATTATTCGCTCTTTGTCGGTCAATACAATGGCATCGTGTCCAGTCTTCACGGACAAGGACAGCCCTTTGTTCACGGCAACAGGCATGAACTCCGTTTCAAGTGTGTGCGTGATTGCTGAAATCCGGCAGGGTGACAGACGGGGCTGTTCCTTGCCGTTGTCCAGGCGGAAGAAGTCAAGCAAAGTGTTAAGCATATCCCGCATACGGTCGGAGGATTGCAGTATGTTTTGGATATACTGCCCGGACTTATCCTCACACTGTTCTTTCCGTATCAGTCCGGCATAGCCTGTTATTGCTGTCAGCGGTGTGCGCAGTTCATGGGTGATAGTATGTACCGCCTTCTTCCTTGACGTTATCAGTGCCTCGTTCCGTTGTACGGATTGTTCCAGTTGCCTTATCAAATCAGTTGTCTTGTGCTTGTATTGTTTAATGCTTTTTGCATCACGATGTATGATGATGTAGGAAATTAACAACAATAGAAGAACGAATCCCATTAAACCGCCTACTTGCATAAATGACTTTTCACGCATGGCAACTATTTCGTTTTCCCGGCTTTGCAGTTCGGTTTGTACCTTTTCTTCTATTTGGCAAATCAATTCTTGCAGTTGTCTGTTAAGTTCTGCATTACGAGCTGCAAGGCTGTCGGCTTGTTCCGACAATTGGCGATCCTGCACTTTCTGTTCGCTGATTACGTTTCTATTGACCGAATGAAGGATAGTGGTTGATACTGCTGGAGTTACTTCCTTTTTTTTGCCGAATATGCCTAAGAAACCTTTTCGTTTTGGCTTTTTGGACTGTTCCTGCACACTTTTCTGTACAATAACCGGAATTTGATTGGCTATCTTCTTGTTAATAGATTGTTGTTCATCCATTAACCGGACTATCTGGAACATCTGTCGTTCCTTATCCTCTAAAAGACTGCGCACACTATCGATGCGCTCTGCTGGATAGGTGGCCTTGAAACGGCAGAGCATACTGTCCATTGCCATACGCCGTGCATGGTAATGCTCGATATCTTTATCGTTCCATTCCAGTATTGTTTCACCCAATAGAGAAAATTTTATCATTTGAATATTGATATTGTTTATTTCTTTTCGGAGCTCGTCTATTTTTTTATTGCCAAGTTCTAATGCTTCTATCTCCTGCCATTCATAGAGGCTATTATATGCCATACATCCGATAAGAATGGAGATAAGTATATATCCCAACCGTATTGCCTTATAGAAATTTCCTGACCGCTCCATTATTTTAATGACATTGATTTTTGGAACATGAATAAAAGTTTATCTTTTTCGTTCATGCGGATATTATCAGAATAACCGTCTTTTGTTATTTGATACCCACATGGCTTAACCATAAAAATGCCTAAGCCCTTAGTGTACGAACTTACTTCTGAGGCATAGTCTTTACTTGTATTTAATGGAACTTTCCCTTTAATATGACACCACTCATTATTACAACTGATGTCTTCAATCTCAGACATCAGTTTTTGCAAATCTGTAATAGCTTTGGAACTCGCTACTTGGGGTATCTGCAACTCAAAACAGAGCATCGGTTCGAGAATGTCCACACCTGACTGTTGCAAAGCCAGCCTGAAGACATAAGGGGTCAGCTGTCTGAAATCAGCAGGTGTACTTACCGGGCTATAATACTCGGCTTGAGTAAAAGTTACTTTCAGATCTGTCACTTCCCATCCATGTAAACCAGATTGGCAAGACATACGAATCCCTTCAAAAACGGCATTTTGAAAAGAATGGTTCAGATAACCATAGGAGATGTCACTTTCGATTTGCAACCCTGCCCCTAACGGTAAGGGTTCAAGAGTCAGCCCTATTGTGGCCCAGTAAGGGTTGGGTGGTACTTCGATCTGAATAATCTTATTGACCTTTTTTATAGGTCGTTCTTTGTAGATAGTCTTGATCTCATCAAAATGGACCTTTACGGAAAATCGTTCTTCCAGCAATGTCTGTATGATTTCCTTTTGGGTCAAACCATATAACGAGATTTCCAATTCATCACTATATGAGTTTATGGAAAAGGACAAAGACGGGTCTTCAATCCACAATGTATTCAGAGCGGATATCACCTTGCTTCTCTCTTCGGGCTTATTTGGCCGGACGGAGGATTTGAGAGCGGGATGCTGATGAGATAATCCTTGAATCAAACAAGGTTTAGCACCTAAATAATCTCCGATTCGAAAATCTTCTATATCTTCTACAATCGCGATATCATTGGCACCCACTTCATCAACATTTATCTCTCTGCCCTGATAAATAGTCTTTAGATTTTTAATCTTGATGAATTTTTCCGAATCGTTGATTCTTACAACGTCTCGAAGTCTCAGACTTCCGTCAATTATTTTAAGAAAACTTCTTTTATGCCCTTTGGGGTCATGCTCTATCTTATAGAGATAAGCTGAAAGTCTGTTTGAGACTGATGCCGGAGGAAGTATAAAAGAAGAAATGGCGTCCAACAACTCATTGATACCGATATTGAACATTGCTGATCCATGTAGCACCGGATAGACTTTGGCTTTTGCCACAAGAGCGATTATCGTATTCCAATAATCAGCCGGTGAAATTTCGCTATCCGCCAAATATCGTTCTAATATATCGTCGTCATGGTTGCATACAAATTCTTTGTATTCTTCCTTTATATATGTTTGGGAGCAAACCGGATAAACCGATCCATCGACAACAGTTTGCATAAACAGGACATCTTGCGACAGATTTGTTTTTATATCCATATACAAACGCTCCAAATTCACACCGGCACGGTCAATCTTATTGATAAATATAATTGTCGGGATTTGCAGCTTTTGTAAAGTACTGAACAGCAACTTTGTCTGCGCTTGTATGCCTTCCTTTGCGGATAAGATGAGGACTGCTCCATCAAGCATTTTGAATGTCCGCTCCACTTCCGCAATAAAATCCATGTGTCCCGGAGTGTCAATGATATTGCATTTCACTCCATTCCAGATAATAGATGTCGTAGAAGCCCGGACAGTAATTCCTCTACGTTTCTCTATATCCATAGAGTCCGTTATGGTGTCACCATTATCCACACGGCCGCACTTTTCCGTTGCTCCACTGGCAAACAGCAGATTCTCGGTTACGGAAGTTTTTCCTGCATCAATGTGAGCAAGAATTCCTAAATTTATAATATTCATTTGGATTAAGCAATAATATACTACAGTAGATGCATTGTCGAAACGCACCTTTTAATACCTCCTCGTAGCATATGAGAACTACAGGATTACTAACTCGTATTAATATGTATATTATTACTGCCGCATAACGATTACAAAATTACACAAAAAAATATATCTAACAAAAGTGGGAGGATTTTTTAACTTTTTACCATAGACATTTTATTAGGGAAGCGTAGGTTCAACTGGCAAGTACAAATAAGTAGAAATGTTTGAACAACACCGTTTTAGGAAGTTGAAAAATCAAGTTTCTCTCTCGGTATAGCGTTTATTTTGGCCAATATCTTCTTTAGTTTAGCATTTGTGTATTTCCCATTCGTGTTCTATTTAGCTCCTTATTATGAGTATGTAGCAAGTTACTTATCAAATTCAGCCTCTTTGAGGGTCAAATATGGTTTTGCAAATGGTGACTGACAAGACATAAACAAGGTCAGCAGGAATTTTTTACATAAATGGACATGAATGTATATAACCTAAAATAAGAATAAATTTTAATAAGGGCTGCCCAAAAAGAAAAAAATGCAGTTGCCATCCTATAGATACTTGCAGAAAGGATAAAATTTACTTTTAGACCTTTTGGGATAGCCCTTATTAATACTTCAGATAAAATTCCTTAGGTTATATTTTCAATCCTTTGGACCGGGTTTCCTCCTTGGCATACAGTCCCGGACGCCCGATTATGACATGGTTGGCAACGATACTATCCGCCGGACTGCGTATCTGCGGCGGTGCATTTTCGGGATATTGCGCCTGCCTGTTCCTCACATCTTCCGCTTCCGGCTTGAGCTGTTGCCCTTCATTCTCCTTTTCTGCGACTTCGGGCGTGGGTGGCGCAAGCTCCAGCTGAATTTTTCGGTCAAGGGCGGCAAGTTCGGACTTCAACTGCTTCAGCTCGTCCTCCTTCTTCCACACCTTACCCGCTATCTCCTGTAACTGCGGTATCTCCATCTCCAGCACCTCGTTCTTCGCCTTGTACTGGTCGATGATGGAGGGTATCCTCTCCATCGCGTTGAGGAAGTTGCGGGCGGCGGCCAACGGGTCAGCCATCGCCAGATGCCCGTTGTTGTAGGTGTACTTGTAGTTCCCCTCGACCACGAAGCGGTTGTCGGTGAACTCCAATCCCTCTTTGAGTATCCTTTCGCTCACCACCTTTATCGGAAAACCGTAAAGTTCACCGACCTGCGTGTACAACCCTCCGGTCGTGGCATTCTTGGCTATCTCCTGCAAACGCTTTCCGATGACCTTCTCATCGGCGGAATCCACTCCGTCCACCTTTATTATATTAAGGCGGTTGCCCTCCTTGTCGGTCTGCACCACCGACAGGAAGCGGTTCCAGTCCTCCGTCATGGCATCTATGAAAGCCGTGTTGTTGCGCAACTCGCCGGTCTTTGACTCCAGCTTGAACTCCGAATCACGCTTGCCCTTGTTGAACGACTTGCGTTCCCCTTCGAGCGATGCGATCCGCTTTTCCAGTTTCGCCTTGTCCAACAGGTCGGTATTGCCGGAGAGCAACGCCATGTATTCCGAGAAATTCATGCCCGATTTTTCGTCCATTGCCCCCTCGTCGATGGTACGCGCACCCATCGCACCGCTTTTGAGCTGGCTTATGAAAGTCTGCTTGCAGTGCAGGAGGTTGAACTTGTAGCTGTCCAGTGACTTCTCCACCGCGTAGATGATTACATCCACGTTGTTCCCGGCGAAATGTTTGGCAATCTCATTACCTGCCCTAACTCCGCGTCCGTCACGCTGTTGCAAGTCGGACGGTCGCCACGGCGTATCGAGATGATGGATAGCCACACACCGTTTCTGGGCGTTCACACCCGTTCCGAGCATAGAGGTAGAGCCGAACAGCACACGCACCGTCCCGGCGTTCATGGCGTCTATCACCGCCTTCCGCGCCTTGTCGGTCTTGCACTCCTGAATGAAGCGCACCTCGCTTGGCGGTATACCGTAGTCCTCCGTCAGTTTGCGCTTGATTTCCGAATAGACGTTCCACCCGTCGCCCGGCTGGTATGTCCCCAAATCAGAGAAAACGAACTGCGTGCCTTTCTGGGCGTCGTATTTTTGATAATACTCCGCGATCATCTTGGCACAGTGACTCGCTTTGTTGTCGGGATGATCTTCGTAATTCGGGTCTATCATGCGCATGTCGAGTGCCATTTTCCGGGCATAGTCCGTGGCGATGAGCATCTTCGCCTTTTCTTCCGTTTCCGAAAGCGGCAGCCTGCCCAACAAGGTGGCATCGCCCGTCTTGGCGAACTGCATCAGTTTCTGTATGAAGTCCTCCTGTTCCGGCGTGGGCGGTATATGGTGCAGTATCTCGTTCTTGGCAGGACGGTCAACGCCCACATCCTCCGCCGTGCGGTAGTCCGTGATTTCATTATAGAAGGCGGCAAGCTCCGGCACTTTGATGAAGTAGCGGAAACGCTCCTTCTGGACCACATTGTTCGTCACGTTAAATTCAAAATCCGTCGTCTTCTTGGCAAATATCGCCGCCCAAGCGTCGAAACACCTTATGTCCTGCCGTTCCAGCTCCTTCGGGCGCAGGTACTTGAACAGCAGGTACAATTCAGTCAGTGAGTTGCTGATAGTCGTGCCGGAGAGGAAGGTCGCACCCAAGTCTTTTCCTGTGCGCTCCTGTATGGTGCGTATGGCAAAGAGCATGTTAAGTGCCTTCTGGCTTCCCTCGCTGTTTCCCAATCCCGCCACACGGTCGTGGCGCGTGTTGAAAGTCAGATTCTTGAACTGGTGGCTCTCATCTATGAAGATGTGGTCGATGCCCATCTGCTTGAAATCCACCACGTCGTCCGTGCGTGACTTTATGGCGTGTTCCACCTTCTCCAGCTTCGCTTCAAGGTTGTGCTTGCGCTTCTCCAATCCTTTCAGCATCGCCCGCGACACGTTCTTTCCCTGCTGCCGTAGCACTTCGAGGTTTTCCTCCACCGTGTCAAGCTCTGCTTGCAGGATGCGCTGCTGCAATTCCGGCGACTGCGGTATCTTGCCGAACTGGTCGTGCGACATGATGACGCAATCGTAGTCGTTGTTCTTTATATTATTGAAGAAGCGCACACGGTTGGCGGTCGAAAAGTCCTTCTCCGAAGCGTACAGAATACGTGCGTTGGGATATGCCGCCTGATAGGTGGCTGCAATCTCCGCAACGTTGGCTTTCAGCCCGATAATCATCGGCTTGTGTGCCAAATTCAGACGCTTCATCTCATGCGCGGCGATGCACATTATCAGCGTCTTACCGGTTCCCACCTCGTGGTCGCAAATTCCGCCGCCGTTCTGTTTCAACATCCAGACGCAATCCATCTGTGAGGGATAGACGCTCTTGATACCCCGGCTTGCCAGCCCTTTCAGGTTGAGGTCGGGAAAGGTCTGATGGGAGCCGTCGTAGCGCGGGCGCACGAAACAGTTGAACTTGCGGTTATACATCGTCACAAGCCGCTCCTTGAACTGCGGCGACTGCTCTTCGAGCCATTCGGAGAAGCCGTTTCGTATCTCGTCAATCTTGGCGTTGGCGAGTTGTATTCCCTCGCTGTCGCGCATCTTGATGTCGTTGCCATGCTCGTCCTTGCCGATGGACTTCATCATGTCAGGGCAGGTGTTGTGCAGGGCGTGTTTTAGGAGGTGCATACCGTCATAGTTCCGGTAATACCCCTTCACCAGAAACTCGTCCGTGATTTTCATGGTGCGGTAGCCGCACACCACCGAAAACTCGTCCATGCTTGCGGAATAGGCGATTTTCACCTCCGTGTCGAACAGCCGGCTCATGTAGGCGGCATAGACACCCGTCGGAATCCAGCGTTCCCCGAAATTGAAGTCCAGATCCTCGAAGGCGATGCGCTGCGGCTCGGCATCTTTCAGAGCCTCCAACGCCTGCTTCACCTCCGGCATACGCTCATTTTCGGGATTGTCACCCATCCATGCCTCTATGCGTTCCGCTTTCTCTATGACATTTCCGGCGATGAAACGGTCTTTGATTTCGTAACCGGTCACGAGCGGATTGTAGTAGATGCGCCCTTGCAGGGCAGTGAGCAAATCCTCCGCCGTGCTGTCGGTTATCTCCCGCATATAGTCGAGATTGACCGTACCATATTTGTTGAGCGACGCAGACAGGGCTTCTTCGGGAGAGCCTACGTTGGCATGGCTCTCCACCGCGAAGGAAACAGGATGCTCGAAGATGTCCGCCTTGACGAACTTTCCGTTTTCCATCCGTTCCAGCGAAAGGATGTCGCGCCCGCCCGCATCCATCATCACTAACTTCACGTTCTGCTTGGCGTTGAGGTTGCCGTAGCGCATGACAAACTCATCGTAACAGGTATTCAGATGCTCTCGCCACGGAACATTTGCCTCGCGCCGGAGCGATTCATAACGGTACAGACGCTCGTAGGCGTCACGCAGCGACACATACAACAACGCCTTTTCCTTCTGGTATCCTTTCAGGTCGAGCGGCTGGAATGTCGCCCCGTATGGCGTGATGTCTTTCAGGTAGCCGATGTTATGACGCCCCCGGTCAGCCACCAGCGACCCTTCGCGCAGGTGCATCTCCGGCGTGCGGTGGTAGGCACGCGGAGAAAGGTCCACGACTTCCTCCTTCGGCTTTTCCGCTTCGATGTCGGGGAAAAGGAAAGTCCCCACCGCTTCCGATGGGGTATCTGTAACGGCAGGTGCGGCGACTGCCTCCGGCTGTGTTTCCTCCTGTCGTGGCTGCTCACGGGAAGTTTCCGGCACGGCTTTCACTTCCGTCTTTTCCGCCACTTGTTTCTCGTTATGCTGCCTTGCCAGTTCCCGAAGTTCTTTCCTACGCTCCGGCGTCAAACCCATCATCATTTCATAGAAACCGTTGATGGGAGGATTGGTATCCCAGTCCAGTGTGGCATAGATGTCGTCCGGGTCGGCAGGCTTGGCGGTGTTCTCCGCTTTCACCTCCTTATTCTCCATTGCGGGTTTTGCAGTTGGAGCTGTCGGTGTAACCGTGACTTTCGGTTTGGGCGGAGTGGACTTTGCCGTAACTGCCTTTTTCACCGTCTTTTTCTTTTTGGAGGTTTTCGGTTGGCTGACCTCTTCCGTCATCCCCCAGAGGTCAAGCAGGGTGAGCTGCACGCCTGCGGAATATTGCGGGCGCGGTTCTATCTCCGGCTTTTCATCTGCGGGTTGCGGCTTTTCTGTCGGAGTTTCCACCGTCTGCGCCGAGGATACTGTTTCCAATTTTATGGCAGGACGCTCTACTTTATTTTGAACGGCAACTTTTTCTTCCGTTCCTGCCTGCCGGATTGAACCCGAATACAAGCGCATGGCAAGCCTGTAATGGAAATCCTCGTCGAGCATACGGCGCAAATCCCCGGCGATGCCTGCTGCCTTGCCCTCGTGCAGATAAACCATAGCGGGCTTCCCGTAGGGGTCTGTGTCAAGTTTCGCCATCGTATGCACGATGCGTTCCGGGTGGTGGATGAAATAGGCGTTGTCGGTCAGGGCGGTTTTCGTGTCCGTCTGTATCACGGTCATCAGCCGCTCGTCCTGCGACATTTCCTTCTTGCTGAGGTTCTTTTGCAGGACAATCAGGTCACTGCCCACCTCCGTGCCCGCGTTGTCCGTGAACAGGTTGTTGGGCAGGCGTATCGCGGATACCAGATTGGCCTGACTGAACAGCTCGTTACGCACGGAGGTCTTGGTGCTATTCAATACCCCTTGCGAGGTGATGAACGCCACGATACCGCCGTCACGCACGGCATCCAGTCCTTTGAGAAAGAAATAGTTGTGGATGGTTTTCTGGGCGGAGCGTCTGCCGAAAGAGTCGCTCCGCTGAAACTCCGCGTCGAACACGGCAATGTCACCGAACGGAATGTTGGACACCGCCAAGTCGAAATAATTGTTGAACGGTCTTTCGATTTTCTCAAAACCGCAGGTGCGCATTTTCTGGTCGGGATAGAGATGCCTCAAGATTGTACCCGTGAGCAGATCCTTCTCGAAAGCCATCACATCCGCATTGGGGCTGTGCCGCAGCATGGAATCCACGAACACGCCGACACCTGCCGACGGTTCGAGCATACGGGCGGGGCGGACGCTGTAATCTGCCAGCACGTCCGCGATGGTGTCGGTTATCTCTTTGGGGGTGTAGAAAGCGGTCAGCACGGACGCTTTCAGCGAATCCACAAACCGCTTGTACTCTGTTTCGTCCTTGCTGTTCTCACGGATAAGCCTGTGCAGCTCCACCGTCGGGGCGAACAGTTCGAGGTCGGATTTCGCCCACCGGACGGCATCCGTCAGTTCCTTTGCAGGGTTGAGGATACATTTCAGACCGCCGAAACCGCAGTACCTTTGAAGTATGGCACGCTCTTCGGTTGTCGCTGTCCTATTTTCCCTGTCAAGGATGAATGCCGTCCGTATCGCCTCGATGTTGTCCCGCAGTTTCTGTTTGCGGTTAAACGCCATATTCGTCTAAGTAAAGGACGGTTGCTCCCGTCAGCTCCGTGTAGAGCAGGTCGTAATCGGAAGACAGGGCGAAATTGTCATCCGAGAGGTCATAGACGGAGAACACGTTGCCGACAAGCGGCAGCAGTTTCAGGACAAAGGCTTCACGCTTCTCTTCCGGCACTTCATCGGCAAACTCGTTTTCCACGACTTCGCGGAGGATGGCGTAACGGGAATAATGCAGCCCGCGCAGCAGCGTGTCCATCGCCAGTTCCTGCGCACCATCGGCGGGATAGCCTTCAAGCCGTGCCCTCTCATACGTTTCGGCGGCACGGTCGGCCCGTTCCCGTATGAAAGCGGTGTCGTCAGCCTGTTCAAACTTGTTCGTGCGGAGATAGTCCAGCAGGTACAGACCGTAATAGGAAAAGTCGGTCTGACCCTCGTTTTTCTTCTTGTTGTTCATTACTTTGGATTTAGCGGATTGATAATTAACGGGATAATCGGTTGGAAAAAGGAAGAAAAAGGCACTCGGTATCCCTCCGAGTGCCACCACTAAATCCAAAGTATGAGTGTAATCCGGTATCGAAGAACAATTCATTACTCTGAACAAGTGGCAAAGTTAATACTATTTCTTCCGTCCTGAAAATTTCTTGTCCTTTTTAGCCTCCGGGAACACAAAAGTCGTGTTATATTCCCCGTCAAAGGCGACAACAGCATCGAAACTCTTGCCCTGTTTGCTCTTGAACCCTTTGAGCAGCTTGGTATGCCCTTCGGTGAGCAGGTCTTTGATTTCATCGTCGGACAGGGTGCGTCCCGCTTTCAGCCGGAACACGGGCAGTCCGCACTCCGTGTTGTCGCAGCGTACCACCTTGCCGTAGAACCGCATCCTGCCCGTGCCACACTTGGGACACGCGCAGCCGGAGTCACGGCTGCCGAAGAGCTTGTCGCACGAGATCAGTTCGGAGGTTATCTCACGTGTGTACGCCTCTATCTCCTTGCGGAAGGTGTCGTCGGACAGTTCCCCGCGCTCGATACGCGCCAGCTCCTTTTCCCATTCGCCCGTCATGGCAACATCGGCGATGCGCATCGTCTTGACGACGGAATTGAGGGCAAGTCCTTTTTCGGTGGGAACAAGCGACTTCTTGCAGCGTTCCATGTAACCGCGCTTGAAAAGCGTTTCGATGATGGAGGCGCGTGTGGCGGGAGTACCGATGCCACAGTCCTTCATCGCCTGCCGCAGTGCGTCGTCCTCAATTTCCTTGCCCGCCGTTTCCATTGCCGAGAGCAGGGTGGCTTCGGTATGCAGCGGCTTGGGTTTGGTCTTTCCTTCGGTAATGGACGAGCCTTTCGGTGTCAGCGTGTCGCCTTCCTGCCAGCCGGGGATGGTAATTTCCTCTTTTTCCTCGCCATAGACGGCACGCCATCCGGTTTGCTTCACGACGCTGCCTTTTACGGTAAACTCCACTCCGGCACATTCCGCCGTGACAGTGGTCACATCCTTGACGCATTTCTCAGAGAATGCCTCGACCATGCGCCCGGCAATCATCTGATAGATGGTATTGTCCTCTTTGGAGAGGAAGAGCGGTTTCTCACCCGTGACGAGCAGGGCATGGTGGTCTGTCACCTTGCCGTCGTCCA
Organism: Parabacteroides sp. 20_3; assembly: GCF_964238835.1. Lineage (NCBI taxonomy): Bacteria > Pseudomonadati > Bacteroidota > Bacteroidia > Bacteroidales > Tannerellaceae > Parabacteroides > Parabacteroides sp. 20_3. The sequence goes on from NZ_CAXSNO010000004.1 coordinate 520,023, forward strand.
CGCTGCGGCGTGTCGGGGCGGCTTTTGCCCGCACCTTGTCTTTCCATTCGGGCTGTGTGCCGATGAAAGCGAGCAGTTTGGGAATTTCGGCAAACACGTCTTCGGGGATGTAGCGGCTTCCCGTTCTCGGATAGGTTATCAACTTCTTTTCGTAGAGTTTCTGCGCGATTTCAAGCGTCTGTTCCGCCGTGAAGCCGTGCTTGGCGTTGGCTTCTTTCTGGAGCGTGGTCAGGTCGTAGAGCAAGGGAGTTTCCTCCGTCTTCTCCTTGCGCTCGGCTTTCGTGACAGTGGCGCAACCTGCCGCCTTTACCTTATTATATAGTTCCATCGCCGGTTCTTTCTCTTTCCATTTCTCGGAGGATGAGAATTTCACGACTTCGCCGTCGCAACCGTCCGTTGCGATATGGAGCTGCCAGAATGCTTCGGACGTAAAGCGGCGGTTCTCCCAGTAGCGTTCACATACCATAGCCAACGTTGGTGTCTGCACCCGCCCCACGGAATACGTGCCGTGTCCGGCGGCGATGGATAACGCCTGTGTGCCGTTGATGCCCACGAGCCAGTCGGATTCGCTCCGCGCTTTGGCGGCGAGGTAGAGGTTGTCGTATTTGCTGCCGTCTTCGAGTTTCCGCAGTCCCTCGCGGATAGCTTTGTCGGTGAGAGAGCTGATCCACAGGCGCACGAAAGGAGTGGTGCAACCCGTATAGTGGTAGAGGTAGCGGAAGATAAGCTCTCCCTCGCGTCCGGCATCGGTCGCCACGATGATATGTTCGCTTGTGTCGAACAGTCTTTTGATGACTTTTATCTGCGACACCACGCCGCTGTCGGGCTTGTAACCTTTCTCCGTCCTGACCTGACGGGGGACGAGCGTGAATGTGTCGGGAATAATCGGGAGGTTGTCACGGACAAATCCGCGCACGCCGTAGCCGTCGGGCATGGCAAGCTGAACGAGGTGTCCGAATGCCCATGTCACGGCATAACCGCCTCCCTCGAAATATCCTTCCTCTCTCTTTGTCGCGCCCACGATGCGGGCGATTTCACGTGCCACGGAGGGCTTTTCTGCAATGATTGTCTTCATGTCTTCTTCTTTTTTGTTGATACTTTGGATTTTATTTTGGATTCAGTGGCGGACACGGGATTACATTTTCATGCCCTTGCCCGTTTTCTTCTGCGGCTTCTCCTGCTGCTGTTGCTGGCGGGCGTCCTTCGGGTTGGTCTGACCTTTCTGCAACGGCTCTCTCAGATTCTTTGTAGCCTCGTTGGTCTTGCCATCGTTGTTCACCGCCACCTGCGTGCGGCTCTCGTTGGACGGAGCAACCTGCTGTGCATTGTCAGGGTTCGTGTCGTAGCGGTACGGGCGTCCCTTCTCCGGGTTGAACTTGATATACATCGTGGCATGGAAGCCCTGCTTGTCGGTCACGTTCTCCAGCTTCACGGCTTTACCCGCCACATAGTCGGCTTTCTGCTGGTCGGTGAAGCTCACGCCGCTCCATTTGCTGATGGGGCGGATGCTGCCGTCCTCGTTCGTCCACGTGTTGCGGCGTTGCTCCTTCTTGGTCTGTGCGGCATTTTCCCCGCCCTGCGCCTGACTTTTCGATGTGTCGCCTTTGGTTTCCTGTGTCTGTGCGGTACGGGGCGACTTGCCGGTTCCCGGCACGAACTCCACGCCGCGCTGCTCCACGTTCACTTGCAGGGTGGTGACGAACTTTCTGCCGTCGTTGCGCTCGATGAGCTTGTCGCGTACGGGCAGTCCGGCGCGGAGCATGTCCCGCTCCTGCGTGGTGATTTCCGTCTTGCCGATGCGCTCCGGGATGCGCACCCTGCTTGCCGGAATGTCCGTGATTTCATTCGTCTTGCGGTCGATGCTGATGTAGGAGGGGATGATCTCGCCCGTTTCCCTGTCCACAATGTCCACGACCCTACCGAGATTGCCCGTTTCGCGGAGGTTCTTCCGGTCATTGTCGGAGAATTTGTGTTCCTTGTACTCATCCAGCTTCTGCTCCTTGCGGATGAAGTGCGGCACGAGGCTGATGTTTCCCTCACCGTCCTTCTTGAAGGAGAGGCGGGCGTCCAGCTCGAATGATTCGCCGCCGAAGGTCGGTTTGACCTTTACCAAGTCGGACTTGCCATAGTTGAGCATCTTCGTAAGGTCGCCGGACTTTTCAAGGTTGTCCCGCTTTACGCCCCATCTGTCCTCCAGCTCCTGCCAGTTGATTTTACTCTCGTCGATGGGCTGGTAGCCACGTTTGCCCTGCATCTGTTCGGATTTGTCCTGTTGCTGTTCTTTCCGTTGTTCCATGTTCTCCTGTTTTTGAGGTTCTTGTTTCTCTGTCTGTTGTGCTGCCATCTCTTCCTGCACCTTCTTCTCATAGTCGGAGGTGTCCACCTTGTGAGGGGCGAGCAGCTCCTTGTTCGCTTCGGGGTCTTTCAGCAGTTGCTTCATCACCTCTAAGAGATTTTCAGCTTGGTCTGCCGCAATGCGGTAGAAACCGAAGCGGCTGGGTTCCTTGCACTGCCGGAAGAAGTTCTTGAAGAAGTTGTCCAGCACGTCGCCATGTCGGTCGAATTGCAGGAAACTCTGCGCGTTCTCCGCTTTTGCGGGGGTGCGCTTGGGTGTGCCGTCCGCGTTCAGCCCGGCTACCACGCTGATCTCGCCTGTCTTCTCGTCACGGACTACCAGCACGTCCTTTTCGTCTTTTTTCTTTGCCATCTGAAAAATGTTTTAATGGGTTATTTATGAAAGAAATTATGGATACGAGCCTTGTAGAAGGCTATATCTTCCTTTTTGAAGTCCTTGATATGGTTGGAAAGGAATGTCAGCACGTCCTCCTCGCTGTAATAGGTCTTCTTGCCCAGCGTCTTGTAGGGCAATGCGCCTACGCTGCGGTAGCGTTGGAGGGTGCGTTTGCTTATCTGGAGCAACATGCACAAATCCTGATTGTCGAAAAGGCGGATGCTTTCCGTGATAGTGGGCTGTTTCCCCTCAGCCTTCATCGCCAGCAGCAGTTCGTCCTGACGGTCGAGCCGTTCCATCAGCTTCTGCATCCAGCCCTCGAAGTTGTTTCGTGTGAGCAGTTCCATGACCTATGTCCTCCTTCCTTTTGGTTTGCCGCCCGTGCGCAGCGTGTGGTTGTGGAACAGGGTGTCTATTGTCCCTTCCTCGTTCCTTACTGTGTTGTCCTCCAATAGCCGCAGTATCTCGGAAAGGCGGTAGCGGCAGCTTCCGCGTACCACCACATACTCGATACGGTGGTCGGTGCGCATACGCTGCATGGTGCGCTTGCTCACGTTGAGCATCTTCGCCGCCTGTGCCGTGTCAAGCAGCTTGTCTTCGGTTTCCCGCTTCCGTTTCTTCTCGTCCCTTGCCTCGCGGATGTACCCTGCGATGTTCGCAATCTGCGCCATCATCTCCTTGTAGGCGGAACTTTCCATTGTTATCACTTTCATGTTCAGTCCTTTCTTTTTGTTTCTGCGACAAAATTCGGCAATAAACAAAAGGGGCTTTAACAACTCACTACGTGACTCACGTAAGATTTTTGCGGAAGATGGCTCCGTAACCCGGTCAAACGGCGCAACAGGCAGCCTTTCAGCGGAAAACGATACGTCTTGTATGCCGTTTCGTTACCTTTGCGGCAAACTCTAAATGACATGAATATGGAAATAGTATCTATCGAGAAAAAGACTTTCGAGATGATGGTGGCGGCATTCGGCGCACTCTCGGAGAAGGTCGCCGCCCTGAGGCGCAAAAGCGACACGGGGCGCATGGAAAGATGGCTCACGGGCGAGGAGGTCTGCGGGCAGTTGAGAATAAGCCCGCGCACGTTGCAGACGCTGCGTGACAGGCGGCTTATCGGCTACTCGCAGATAAACCGCAGGTTCTATTACAAGCCAGAGGAGGTGAAGCGGCTGATACCGCTTGTCGGCACGCTCTATCCGCACGGCAGATGATTTGATTTATTCACCCACTGAATCCGAAGTTATGATGAACGAGAACAACGATGTTTTTACGATGGAAGACGAGCCGATAGCCTCTGTGGTGCAGGATATGCGCAAAGGCTCGAAATGGCTGTCCGCATTTCTGGAAAGCTACCGTCCTCCGCTGGACGGGGAACGTTACCTGACGGACGGCGAGGTGTCGGAACTGCTCCGTGTGAGCCGGCGCACCTTGCAGGAATACCGCAACAACCGCGTGTTGCCCTTCATACTTTTGGGAGGGAAGGTGCTTTACCCGGAAACGGGGCTGCGCGGGGTACTGGAAGCGAACTACCGCAAGCCGCTGGAGTGAGGCGGTTTCATGAAAAAGTAAACGGGTGACACCTTTTGTGGTGCTACCCGTTTACTTGTCTTATGGGGTATGTGCAATCAGCAATACCCGGCTTTTCCGTTCTGTATGAACATCACGTATGTCTGCCGTTTCTCTTGTGAGAGTGCCTTTCCCACCAGCCATGTGCGGAACAGGTGGGTGTTGTAGGTATTCACCCTGAAAGCGACCGGGATGATGATTTCAAGGGCGTACACGTCCGCGTGCAGCCCGTTTTCAAGCTGCATGTAGCGGCACACCTCGTAGTCGTTCAGCACGTCCGACTTGCGGACGGCTCTGATGGCGGCGTTCACTGCCGGGACGGTCGTATGGAACAATCCGGCTATTTCGGTGGCGGTCATCCACACGTCGTTACCGGTTACGCTGACTGCCTTGTCCTCGATGATGATTGTGTCACGTTTCATGGCTTTTCTTTTTAGATGGTGCAACCTGCAAATTCCTCGACGCCGTTCAATCTTGCGGCAAGGTTCTCCATGTCCTGATTGAGCTTCTCTTTGGTTATCTTTGCGTAAATCTGCGTCGTCTTTATGCTCTTGTGTCCGAGCATGGAGCTGACCGTTTCGATGGGAACACCGTTGGAGAGGAATATCGTCGTGGCTGCCGTGTGGCGGCTCTGATGCCACGTGATATGCTTGGTGATGCCGCAACGCTTGGCGACGGCACGGATACCGGCAAGGCACGTGTTATAATGCGGAACGGGAAATATCCTGCCGTCCCCGCACAGTCCCCGGTATTTGCCGATTATGCGGTTGGCGATGTCGAGCAGGCGGATGTTGGACACCACGCCCGTTTTCTGGCGGTTGATGTTTATCCACTCGTGTTCGTCGAAGTAGGTGCGGATATTCTCTTCCGTAAGGTTGCGCATATCCGCGAACGACAGCCCCGTGAAGGCGCAGAACAGGTAGAGGTCGCGGTACAATTCCTGTTTGGCGTTTTTCAGTTTCCCCTCCATCAGCAGGCGGATCTCATCTTTGGTCAGGAAACTGCGTGTTGTTTCCTCCTTCTTGATTTCATACTCGCGGAACGGGTCGCGCGTCAGCCACTCGTTGTTGATGGCGATGAATACCATCGTCCGTAACGGGCAGACGTACAGCCACACGGTATTGGTGCAGCAGTGCTTGTCCGTGCGCAGGAACATCTCGAAGTCGGAGATGAAAGCCGGGGTAAGCTCTTTTAGGGCGATGTCCTTCACATGGTAGCGGATGTCGAGGAACTCTTGCATGTGCTTGTAAACGGTGCGGTACTTCAGCAGCGTGCCTTTGGCTTTCATGCCTGCCTCCACCTGCTTCTCGTAGTCCTCGTTGTGCTGGCGGAACACCTGCATCAGCGTGTGGTAGCGGTGTTCCAGTCCGAGAAAGGCGTTCTTCACCTTCTCCGCCGTGACGAAGTTGTCACGCTCCATGATTTCCTGATAATGCCTGTTGATGCGTACCCGCATCTTGTCAAGCATACGGTTCGTTTCGAGTGCCGCCGTGCTTCTGCCCGTGACACGTCCACCTTTGGTGTCCCACAGTTTCGGATCGACAGTCAGTTTGCAGCTGAACTGTGTCTGGCTGCCGTCCACCGTGATGCGTCCCATGACGGGAACTGTCCCGTCCTTTTTCACTACCTGACGCTTGAGGTAGTAGATTACTGAAAATGTACTCTTCATTGTCCTTAATTTTTGGGTTTCAAAATTAGTTGGTGAAGAGTCCGGTGTTGGTACGCAAAACGGGGAGGAACGGCGCAATCTTTTTCCGTAACCTGATTTTTCGCATGAGTTATGGATAACTCACTATTCCTTAGAGCCTTGTTTCGCTATTCGTACCCGTTTGTCGCATTTTCGGGCATGGTTACGAACAAGTAACGTAGCGGCGTCAGGATTTGGCTTCGGCAGGGATTGTAATGGCTTCACGGATTATCGCCACTTCAACCAAAACCCTTGTAACTCAATTCTATCACTATATCTTTCCGCATTTCACTTTTTTGTAGTAACTTTGCGAAGGAAATTCCTAAAACAGAGCGATATGGAGACAACGACATCATTAAAGACATTCGAGGTAACCATCCCCGAGAAATACGCCGACATCTTGAAGAAATTCATCACCTCGCTGGAAGGCAAGGTGAAGGCACAGAAGAAATCCGGATTGGACGAGGCCTTGGAGGACGTGAAGGCAGGAAGGATTTATCATGCGGAAAGCACAAAGGATTTGATGAAACAAATCCTAGGCTGATGAAATATTCCATCAACTATACCAAAAAGTTCAAGAAGAACTTGAGGCTATGCAAAAAAAGAGGATATGATATGAACTTATTCGAGCAAGTATCCAACTTGCTTGAAACAACCGGTTCCCTTCCCTCCCAATACCACCCGCATAAGCTATCCGGGAAATACGCAGGATTGTGGGAATGCCATATCCAAGGAGACTGGCTGCTGATATGGAGCCAAGACGACACGGAGCTAATCTTGCTTTTCACCGATACCGGAACGCATTCCGACCTATTCTAAATAGAAAAAGCCGCCTCCCCATTACAGGAAGCGGCTTTTTTGTATCTAGTATTTACTTTTCCCGGATAAATATATTAATCGGCGTACCGGTAAAATCCCAGTTCTCGCGGATCTTGTTCTCAAGGAAACGTTTGTACGGGTCCTTGATCCATTGCGGCAAGTTACAGAAGAACACGAAAGAAGGCACGCTGCCCGCCGGAAGCTGGGTGATATATTTGATCTTGATATATTTACCCTTCCAAGCTGGGGGAGGATAATTCTCGATGATCGGGAGCATCACCTCGTTCAACTTGGCCGTAGGGACACGCTTGGAGCGATTCTCGTAAACCTCCTTGGCGGTCTCCAGCACCTTTAGGATACGCTGCTTCGTCATGGCCGAGATAAACAAGATCGGGAAGTCGGTAAACGGAGCCAGACGCTCGCGGATAGCGGTCGTGTACGAGTCGATCACCTTCTGGCTCTTATCCTCGATCAAGTCCCACTTATTCACGCAAACCACCAATCCCTTCTTATTCTTCTGCACCAGCGAGAAGATATTCATATCCTGGCTCTCGATGCCCCTCGTAGCGTCCAACATCAGCACGCAGACATCCGAGTTCTCGATCGCGCGGATCGAACGGATCACCGAGTAATACTCCAAGTCCTCGTTCACCTTCCCCTTCTTACGGATACCCGCCGTATCCACCAAATAGAAGTTCAAGCCGAATTTATTATATTTCGTGTAGATGGAATCACGGGTCGTGCCCGCGATATCGGTAACGATATGCCGATCCTCGCCAATAAAAGCATTGATAAGAGAAGACTTTCCTGCGTTCGGGCGTCCTATAATCGCGATACGGGGCAACTCCTCCTCCAGTATCTCCACCTTCTCCTCGGGCAACGTCGCCACGATCTTATCCAGCAAATCCCCGGTATAAGAACCATTGATGGCCGAGATGCAGAAAGGATCTCCCAAGCCAAACGAGTAAAACTCCGCCGAGGCCGGATGCAATTCGTAATTATCCGCCTTGTTCGCCACCACGATCACCGGCCGCTTGCAACGGCGCAAGATCTGCGCCACCTCCATGTCCAGATCCGTGATGCCATTCAATACATCGACGACGAACAAGATCACGTCCGCCTCCTCGATAGCCACTTTTACCTGCTTGTTGATCTCCTCCTCGAAAACATCCTCCGAGTTAACCACCCATCCGCCTGTGTCAATCAGCGAAAACTCCTTGCCGGTCCACTCCACCTTGCCGTACTGACGGTCGCGGGTAGTACCAGCCTCCTCGTTCACGATCGCCTGACGGGTACCCGTCAACCGGTTGAAAAGGGTGGACTTACCTACATTGGGTCTCCCCACTATCGCTACTATATTTCCCATAAATTCTCCTTTCGTATGCTATTATTAGTCCAGCTGATAACCGAAGTTCTTCAATATGTTGTCACGGTTACGCCAGTCTTTTTCCACTTTGACAAACATTTCCAAAAACACCTTTTTTCCGAAGAAACGTTCGATATCCTTCCGGGCCATAGCACCTACTTTCTTCAATGCTTGCCCTTGATGCCCGATGATAATCCCCTTCTGGGTATCACGCTCCACGATGATCAGCGCCTTGATATGGATCAGCTCATCATCCTCCTTGAACAACTCGACGACCACTTCTACCGCGTAAGGTATTTCCTTCTGATAATATAACAAGATTTTCTCACGAATGATCTCTGTCACGAAGAAACGGGCCGGTTTATCGGTCAAGGCGTCTTTCTCGAAATAAGGCGGGGAATCAGGCATCAACTCCTCCACCCGACGCTTCACGTAATCTATATTGAAATTCGAAAGCGCGGAGATCGGGATGATCTCGGCCTTCGGAAGCAATTCCTTCCACTGGGCCACGAGCTTCTCCAGCTCCGGCTGATTGGTCTGGTCGATCTTATTGATCAACAAGAGAACCGGACACTCTATGCTCTGTACCCGTGCTAGGAACTCGTTATTTTTATCAATCGTCTCGACGACATCCGTCACGTACAACAGCACGTCGGCGTCGCCTAAGGCGGATTGAGAGAAATTAAGCATGGATTCCTGCAACTTATAATTCGGGCGCAAGACTCCCGGCGTGTCAGAATACACGATTTGCATATCGTCGGTATTCACGATACCCATAATACGATGCCTTGTCGTTTGCGCCTTCGAGGTGATAATAGAGATCCGCTCCCCAACCAAACGATTCATCAACGTAGACTTACCTACGTTTGGGTTTCCAACGATATTGACAAAACCCGATTTATGCTTTTTTTCCATCATACCCCCATTTCAGATAAACCGCTCCCCACGTAAAGCCCGCTCCAAAAGCGGCAAGGATCAGGTTATCTCCTTTTTTCAATTGATTCTCCCATTCCCATAGACAAATAGGAATCGTACCGGCACTTGTGTTGCCATATTTCTGGATATTGATCATCACCTTATCCATATCTACGCCCAAGCGTTTCGCCGTAGCGTCGATAATCCGCAGGTTCGCTTGATGAGGAACGATCCACGCGATATCATCATGCGTCAAGCCATTCTTCTCCGCGATCTCAGCGGCCACGTCCGCCATATAAGAAACCGCGTACTTGAACACCACACGCCCATCTTGATAAACGAAATGCTCACGGTTATCCACCGTCTCGTGAGAAGGAGGATAAGCCGAGCCGCCCGATTTCATGATCAGATGCGGATAGCCTACGCCGTCTGTCCGTAAAATAGTATCCAAGATGCCGAACTCCTCGGTAGTTGGCTCCAACAAGACCGCTCCGCAAGCATCCCCGAACAAAGGACAAGTAGAACGATCTTGATAATCTGTAATAGATGTCATCTTATCACCCGATACGACAACCACCTTCTTATAACGCCCCGAGCGAATATAATTAGCGCCCGTCTCCAAAGCATACAAGAAGCCTGCGCACGCACCTTGCATATCAAAAGTCATCGCGTTCTTACAACCTGTATGATAAGCGATGATAGAAGAAGTTGTCGGGAAATGATGATCCGGGGTAGTCGTAGCTGTCAAGATAACCTCTACTTCTTCCGGATTCAGGTTCGTTTTCTCGAGCAATTGCTTCACGGCCCGTATACCCATGTAAGAGAGTCCTACACCCTCCCCTTTCAATATCCTGCGCTCCTTAATACCCACACGAGTCATGATCCACTCATCCGTCGTATCGACCATCTTGGAAATATCCTCATTCGTCAATACATCTTCAGGAACGTATCCACCCACTCCTGTGATAACCGCATTTATCTTATCCATAACTTTAAAAATAAAAGGACTACTTATCCCAATTAAAAAAAAGCCCTAAAAAAAACTTTTAGGGCTATTTCTTTTGTTCATCAAACCATATAAGTTGACAAACTTACACAGCAGCTTCTTTTTCAATCGCTAATTTACCTCTGTAATAACCGCACTCACCACATACAGTGTGATAGATGTGCCATGCGCCACAGTTCGGGCAAATTGCCATTGTTGGAGCTACAGCCTTGTCATGAGTTCTTCTCTTGGCTGTTCTTGTCTTACCTTGTCTTCTTTTAGGATGTGCCATTGTTTTATTTATTTAATTGTTATCATTCTCTAGCAAACCTTTCAGAGCATCCCAACGAGGATCGGCAGGACTAGCGTTTCCGTCATCTTCCAACGCCAAATCATCACCTCCCATGTCATCCTCAAAATCGTCTTCGGTCTCATCCGAACTTCTGGCGGTATGTTTCTTCAATTTAGACGACATTGCCTTATTACATTTACCCGGCGCATGTACATGCTTCATGGGAACCGCCAAAGCGATAAACTCATACAGGAACCACGCCAAATTAATAGCGCCCTCCTCTTCCGGTATCACGACAACCTCATCACTCTCCTCGGCATATTCCTTGCCGAATTTTACCACCAGACGATTGTGGGTATCAATAGGAATTTCCATATCGTCCAAGCATCTATCGCATGGAACAACAACAACCCCTTCTATCTGAAAGTTCATCTCAAACATCATTGACGACCGTTTTACGGTAAGATGAACCTTCACTTTGCCCTTCTGGACCTCGGTTCCGTCAATGTCCACAAAAAACTTGTTCTCCAAAAGATACTCGAATTCGTGTACTCCCGGAGAGAGATTTTTCAAATCTACATTATATAATTTAAATTTCCCCAAAGCCTTTTAGTGTAAAAACCTTGCAAAGGTACGAAAAAACTAAATACAAAAACAATACCTTTATGCTTATTTTTTCCTATAATACGATTTAACCCTTATATTTCTTCAATTTTATACGAAAAGTCGTCCCTTTCCCCAACTCCGAACTCTTCACGAAAATCTTTCCTCCTTGGAAGGACTCGATAATACGCTTAACCAAGGACAAGCCTAGTCCCCAGCCACGTTTCTTGGTCGTATACCCCGGATTGAAAACCGTCTTGAATTTTGATTTTGGGATACCTTTTCCGGTATCAGACAAATCGATCAGCACGAACTTCTCTCTTTCCTCTACTTTTAGCGAAATCTCACCCTGCCCCTCCATGGCGTCCACCGCATTTTTCGTCAGGTTCTCGATTACCCAAGCGAACAGGGAATCATTCATTAAGACCAATATCGGCCGCTCCGGCAAATACGTATTAATTTTCACCTTCGAGGAAATACGGGTCTCCATATATCCCAAAGCCGCACGGATGGATTCCACGATATTTGTCGGAACCGGATCTGGATCTGAACCGATTTTAGAGAAACGCTCCGCTATCGTTTGTAAGCGTTTCACATCCTTATCCATCTCTGTCAATAGAGAAGGATCTATATCTTTCGTTCGCAAATATTCAACCCAAGCGATTAGCGAGGATATAGGCGTTCCTAATTGGTGAGCCGTCTCTTTCGATAACCCCACCCACACTTTATTCTGTTCTGCCTTCTTTGTACTAGCCAAGGCTAAAAAAGCGATTAATATAAAAACAAATACAACTGATAATTGCGCATAGGGATAAACAAGCAGTCGCTTTAAGATAATCGAATCATCGTAATATAAATATTGGTAAGTACCATCCTCCATGTCAATTACGATCGGAGGATTTTTGGTTCTCAGTTCCTTAACCTTATTCGTCATGAACTGCGCTACATTCTTTTCCGGAATCTCTATATTATTGTAAGAAACCACGCTATCCGTCTCGCTGCATAATATAACAGGAATAGAAGTATTCCCTTGGATGATTTTTAGGATAAGATTCATATTAAGGCTTGGATTCTCACTGGTCATGACCCGGGTTGCCTCACTCCAAACCTCGATCTTCTGACGCTCTTCTCGGGCCAGATCTTTAATCAAGAGATCCGAGACTACCACAGAAGCCATAGCGATCAATACAGCGGCAAAAATAAAGCCTAATTTCCATCTTTGACGAGAATCATATATGCTGCTCATAAATCAGAATCATTCGGTGAATTCTTAATATAACGGCAAGATACGAACTTTATTGTTCCCGATTCAGCAAACAATGAAATCTCACCCAATTGTAGAGACGTAGCGTGCAGCGTCTCATCCCTTCAAATGGTAACTTAGAATATCGTCAGACGATACGAGATGCGGCACGCTAGGTCTCTACGACGGCTGGTGTATATAACAGAAAAAGGAGTCACCCCTTACGGACTGACTCCTCTCCATCGGCTGTCGCCTTGCCTCAAGACGGCGGCTACCTACTCT